>JAEWQJ010000054.1 GCA_023399215.1 Methanobacteriota archaeon | reverse complement strand
TCATAGATACTATATCTAGTTACCTTGCGTTCCTGAACAGGGAAAAGTATGCAAGGAATTACGGAGTGCCAGACTGGCTTCGGGAACTTACAGCTTTCTATGAGCAGATTTCAAACCTCCTGGTTCTTGATACTTACTTCATAAACGACATTGATCCAGGGCTTCTGAATGCCCTTGAAGAAAATATCCATCCCTATGCCGGAGATATGAATTCTGAAAACAGTGATACCCTTCTGAATGCGCTATACTATATAAAGCAGCAGCTTCTTGAAGCTTCAAGTTCTGAAAAATATAAATTTAATCTGGGATTGCCTGGAACTCTCAATTTCTCTCAGAGCAATGAAAAATTCTGAGAATTTTTTAATTTTAAAAAAGAGTGTACCGAATTTTTTAGAGGGTCGATATTTACTCAGACCTCAGGTTTTTTATCTTTGAACTGATCCCAAAACCGTTGTATCCTGAAATTATTTCGGGATAAAACAGCTTCTGGAATACATCAAATTATTATATATAAAATACCAAATTATTTTTAAATGTTGACCAATTACTATTATCTTGCCGGAAGAGCCATTGCTTTATCCAGAAGTTCGCAGACCTCTTCATCGGTGGTTTGACTGAAGTTTCCGTACCAGGCTCCGACCCCATAGAAAGGTTCAGGGGTAGCTATACATATTACTTCATCTACTTCTTTTTTAAAAAGCTCACACGTATCCGGTGCACCCGTGGGTACTGCAACCACTATTTTAGCTGGATTTTTAGTTTTAATAGCAGATGTAGCTGCACGCATTGTCGCACCTGTAGCAAGCCCATCATCTATTAAAATCACAGTCGAGCCACTAATCTCAGGCTTGGGTCTATCTCCACGGTAAGTGCGTTCCCTGCGTTTAAGTTCCTTGAGCTCATTCTCGGCTGCCATATTAATTACTCGTTCAGGTATCTGAAAAGACCTGACAATGTCTTCATTCAACACAAGGGCATTGTCAGAAGAGATAGCTCCCATTGCCAGTTCTTCATTTCCTGGAACTCCCAATTTCCTTACTATAAACACATCCATTTTTACATTAAGTTCCTTTGCGACTTCAAATGCCACCGGAACCCCACCACGCGGGAGCGCAAGTATCAACACATCTGAGCGATTTGCATATTTTGAAAGTTCTTTTGCAAGCTTTTTCCCGGCATCCATCCGATCTTCAAAAAGTGCCATTTGTTCCTCAACCCCTGTCGAACTGGATTAATTGATAAGATAAGCAATTTTAATTTATAGTATCTATGTTCAAACCCTTAAACGTATAGAGTATAAAATTTAAGCTTAAAATTTATATAATTACTCCCCTTTGAAATGGAACCCAGGAAAAAGTAAAAATTTGAAAATATTTATTTTTCTAGCTACTTGCCTGTTCTGTAGTAGAGAATCATGGTAGAACTTTTCAGTGTATACGTCGCACATATAAGCTTGATAGAAGTAAGGGAACAAATTCGGTATTCGTTTTGGCAATATAGAGTACACAGAATCTAACTGATCGACGACACTCTCTAAAATATTTTGTATCATTTTAGTTAAGCAATAAATTTTATCAGGTGTACAAAATTTTTTAAGCCATATTATTTTTTACTTATAGACAATTTTTTGAATAATTAATTTAAAATAATTTCTGCTCTTTATATCTCCTGAAGTTGGGAAGTGAGTTGAGTGTGAACAAGTAAAGAATTGCCTGGAGGCAATTGATGATTCCTCTCTGAATTGGTATACTTGGGGAGCATATCGTCGCGCTGCTGTACTGGGGAATACAATAAACAGCGTGTAATGCCTCAGGTTTTCTTCTTATTCTCTTTTCTGCAATTCTTTTTACTCTTCCTATTCCGTTATTTGCAGATTACTCAGGTCTAAAATTGAATTAAACTCAGTATAACTCAATGTTACTCGATGTTAAAAACTCGACGTTAAAAACTCAATGTTAAACTCATTTATTCGATGTTAGAAACTCGACGTTAAAGCCATTACTCAACGTTAAAACCATTTACTTAATGTTAAAACCATTTACTCAATGTTAAAGCCATTTACTCAATGTTATGATCACTTTGTAAGTCTAAACATTCAGTCTTATACGAAATTATGAATTCTTGAGGCGTTAGGTGCGAAGGGGTGATTAAACATATCAGATGTCAGGAAAAACATATCAAAAGTAGACTTCTACGAATTAATGGTCTGGATAACCATAGTTATCTTGCTTTATCTGATTAGCCTTAACAATTACCTCCTCTTTCATATAGTAATAGAACTGTTCAGCGTCTACTTTGCATACGTGATATTTCTCATTGTTTGGAAGTCGAGACGCCGCCTTGAGAACCGATACCTTCTGATATTGGGAGTTGGCTACTTTTTCGTAGGGAGTTTTGACTTTCTGAGTGCACTTGCGTTCCACCACATGGGGGTATTTCCCGGATTTGGTACAAACCTGACTGCTCAGTTCTGGATCATTGCAAGATTCCTGGAAAGCACTTCTTTTCTGGTAGCTCCGCTGTTTTTGATACGCACTGGAGAGAGTCAGAAGCGAAATGTCAAAACCCTTGAAAGCTCAATTTTTGCCTGGAAGGCATTTCTTGTATATGCAGTAGTTAGTGTTATCTGCTTGATTTCAATCTTTTTTTCCGAAAATTTCCCGGATTCTTATTTTCAGGGTTCTGGATTTACTCAATTCAAAGTAGCAAGTGGATACTTAATTCCTTTCATACTTCTATGCTCACTTTTTCTCCTTTATATTGTCAGGGATAGGTTCGAAGAAAAAGTTTTTAGTTTACTCTCAATTTCACTGGTTCTTACAGGCTTTGTTTCATTGTTATTTGCATTCAACAAAACGAGTGAGGCTCCAAGTATTATAGGGCTCTTCTTTAAATTATTGTCTTTTTATCTGGTTTATAAAGCAGTCGTAGATATTGGGTTCGAAGAACCTTGCAGCTTTCTCTTCAAGGAGCTTAAACACCGAGAGGAAGATTTCAGGCAGAAAGCTGGTTCCATTGGGGACGAATACGGTCATATTTGCAGGATGGTAGGCAAAAGATACCTGACCGAACATCCAAATGCTGAGGAAGAAGGCAATCCCAAAGATGGTCCAGACAGTTATAGTTCCTATATGCAAAATCTTCAGGGAATCGGATTTCAGTTTAATAAGGATTTTAAATTGATATTTCTCCATGGTCCTGTTGAGGAAATGACAGGTTATCCGAAGCAGGATTTCCTCTCTGGAAAAGTTGACTGGCAGGAAATAATAATCTCTGAAGACCGCTCTGTTATTTCTAAAAAAGAGGATAAACTAAAGCTAAATCTTAATTCTATTGTTGAAAGCGAATATCGGATAAAGAAAAAAGACGGGGAGATAAAATGGGTTCGTGAGATTCTCCAGAGAATCTCGGATGAATCCGAAAGTTCGGGAAAGTTTCAAGGGCTGGTTTACGATATCACTGAACGCAAAATAGATGAAGAAGCTCTGGAAAAAATAGATAAAATCCGATTAAAAGAAGTCCATCATCGCATAAAGAATAACCTTCAGGTAATCTCCTCTCTCCTCAGCCTGCAAGCAGAAAAATTCGAAGATAAAGAGGTACTCGAAGCCTTCAGGGAGAGCCAGAATCGAGTCGAATCTATTGCGATGATCCATGAGAGACTCCATGAGAGTGAAAATATGGATGCTTTTGATTTCTCAGACTACCTAAGAAAACTAACCACAGATCTTTTCAATTCCTATAATGTAGGAAACAGGAATATAAGCCTCAAATTAAGCCTTGAACAGGTTTATTTGGGCATGAATACTGCCATCCCTCTTGGAATTATTGTAAACGAGATCGTTTCAAATTCCCTGAAGCATGCTTTTCCCGCGGGAAAAAAAGGCGAAGTCAGCATAAATTTTGGTAAAGCTGAAACTTTTGCCGCAAAGTACGAGACTTCATGTTCGGATAAATACTGTCTATATGAGGGAGACTATACGGATTATAAGGACTGTCTGAACAATAATTTCCGTTACATACTTACAGTAGCCGATAACGGAATAGGAATTCCCGAAGAACTCGACTTTCAAAACACCGATTCCCTGGGGCTTCAGCTTATAAATATTCTTGCCAAACAAATAGGCGGGCGTATAGAGCTTAAAAGGAACCAGGGAACAAAATATATTATCTGTTTCAGTAATGAAGGGTAATGAAGCCTTATAATTTTGAAATATCTGCCCTTCCTAGACTCTCAGTTTTGGAAAACTTTTTTCTTACCACAACTTTTTCTTACCACAACTTTTTCTCTTACCTTATCCAAGTAAAAAAGTCTATTTTTAGTTAGCTCTATTGAGGTGGCGCTATGAAACGCAACACAAAGGAATGGAAAGAAAAAAGAGCCGAGTTTCTAAAAGGTAAGACCTGTGAATGGTGCGGGTCTTCTGACTCTTTATGTATTCACATTCCCAGAGCTTTTTCTCCGGCGCAGGTTAGCTCCGAAATTTATAGTGCTGCGTATACCAGGTTCAGGGAGGTTTACAGGCAGAGGTACCAGAAGTTCGATTCTATCCCTACCGGCAAGCACCGTCACAAAAGCCATCCGTCCTGGCATAAAGTTTCAACCGTACATAAAACCGAACCTGACCATACAGGCCTTGAAGAGCAATTTATTGAAATTCTCCTTGAAGATTCAGAAGAAGGCAATTTCAAGAAGCTTTATCATGAATGGCTAGAAGAAACCGGAATTAAAGAATTAATTGAAGAAGAAACTAAAAAAGCAGTGGAAGAATGCGAGTCTCTAACAAATGCAATTGTACTCTGCAAACGCTGCCATTTTGCAAGTCTCAGGGGTATGAATCTCTGTCCTAAATGCAGGAGTAAATATAAGTCAGTAAACTATGAAACTTGTTTTGACTGCCTGCCTGACGAAAGAAAAGCGGAGGTTCGAGAAAGGCAAGATCGATAGGCTCCGTGAAAATTCAGAGATTCCCTCTAAGTTGCTCCTTTCATTCCATAGTCTATACAATTATTTTCAAAGAAGAGCCCAGCCGCTTCCTCCACATACCCTGCAAGTCCCATTCTCAGAAATTCCGGAACCGTTACAAAGAGGACATACTATTGCAGGCTGAGCAACGAGTACATCACCATGTCCCCCGCAAGCTTCACAAAGTCTGCCATTAGCGTACCCGGTTCCATGGCAATGAAAGCATTTTTCTGGAGCGTATTCAGTGTCTATATAGCTATGAAGCATCTTATCACCTTTAAAAGGTATGATTACAGAAACATTGTCTCAAAAAATCTTTTTGATACTTATTTTCATCTTTCTGGCTTAAAAGACCTTTCAAAAAGATAAAAAGGAAAAGGTTATAACTTAATTGCTGACTTTTTATATTTTTCAATATCAGTAGGCGTTCTAATTTATACTTATAAACTATTTTAAATAAGGATTTAAGAACCTCAAAATTTGGTTCTCGAAATGAATTAATAATTTTTCTCTCCAAATTTCTCTTTTTTATTTACCAGTTTTCTCAATACATTTTTCCGCAGGAGATTCTCTCCTCAGGTATTTGGAGCAGTTTGCCAGGTTGATATTCTAGAACATAAAACAAGGCTTTTTCAAAAAATCTTTTTTGAGATCTTCTCTTTATAATATTTATTCATAAATTCCTACATAATAACATAAAATATTACTTTTCATGTTTCCGGCAGTTATATATAACATCAAAAAAATAATATTTATGGAAGGGGATGTTCTGGAACTGTGTCTGAGGGTGCAGGTTTTGAGACAGACGTCTCCTTATATTTGGGGAGTTGGAATATGGCAGATAAGGATGATCCGGATTTTTTATCATTAGGCACGATAAAAGGGGGCAAGGTCGTCAATAGGGCAGGAGAGGACCTTGGGAAAATTGAAGAATTAATGATTGACCTTCAAAGTGGAAAGATAGCATACGCAGTATTGTCTTTTAGCAAATTTATGGGTCTGGGCGACAAATTTTTTGTTATTCCCTGGCAAATTCTTACCCTGAGGCTGCACGAACACGCTTTCTTACTTGGCATTACTAAAGAAACCCTGGAAAGGACAGGAGGTTTTGAAAAAGGCAACTGGCCTCTGACTCGTGAAGAACTCGCCGGAACATATACTTCCTACGGGTACCAGCCTTACTGGCAGGTACAAACAGGAATGCCGGAAGAGGCCGAATCTGAAAGGATGACCCGGATGGAAACTATGACAGGCAGGGACAATCCGGATTTTTTGTCAGCAAGTACGATAAAAGGGGATAAGGTTGTCAATAAAGCAGGAGAACACCTTGGGAAGATTGAAGAATTAATGATCGACCTTGAGGATGGAAGAGTAGCATACGCTGCACTATCTTTTGGCGGATTTTTAGGCCTGGGCAGTAAGCTATTTGCTATTCCCTGGCAGGCTCTTCAAATGAAACTACACGATCATGCCATCTTGCTTGATATTCCCAGGGATGTCCTGGAAAAAGCAGAGGGTTTTGATAAGGATCACTGGCCTGTAACTAACCGTGAGTGGCTTTCTGCAATGTACAGCTACTACGGATACCAGCCTTACTGGAAGGCAGAGAGAATAGAAAGTCGGCCAGGCAATCTCTGAGCTTTAATCGGATGGCGGATACAGGCATTAATTTACTGTCAAATAGGGAACGCCGCTAAATTTGGATATAAACATCTGCAGCCAAAAATTAAGCTTGATTGGTTGGGTTTATGGTAAAAGTTTTACATTTTTTATAATTCATTTAGGATTTACGCAGTTGGACTGAAGAATCAGCAGCATTAAATCGTTATTTACGGATTAAATTTTCTTTTTCTGTCAAAAGCTTTGCAAGCAGCGATTTTTTAATTTCTACCGCATTGCTGGGACATAGTTCACGACAGCAATAACACAGGATGCACTTCTCCTCATTGATCTTAAAACTCCCATCTTCGAGCCGCTCAATAGCGTGGGGAGAGCAGTTTAAATAGCAAGCTCCGCAGTGAGTGCATTTTCTTCTGTTGATCCTGGGATAAATCTTATAGTATTTGCCAAGTGTGCGGGTAAGAAAGGAAGGGGCTGTACTGACTCCTCCACTGGATGGTTTGAATTTCATTTTGACTTCTTTTAGTGGAGTTCCGACTACAACAGGGCACTGATTTCCAAATCCTTTTTTCATGGCTCCTGCAGTTGTGGGAATTTTGAGGGGGTCAAAACCTATCATTTCCGCAGCAACAATATCCAGGGAAACACAGTCCTGGCTTGCCAGAATTACTCCGGAATTTACGGGCTTCCCATGAGATGGCCCGTTTCCTTCCATGCCTATAACCCCGTCCATAACTGCAAAGCTGGGCCTGACAACCGAATAAAGGTCGGCAACAGCTTCACCAAAAAGATCCCTTTTTCCAAGGAGATGTGTCTCTTTTCGGCACTTTAAAGGGAGAGTTCCGAAAAAGTTCTTGACCGCGCCTGTATAGTAAGTAAGTTCATGAGTTTTTAATTTTGGGAGAGATATAACTACATCAGCTTCAAGAACAGGGTTTGCAATGTATAGTTTGCGGAATTGCAGGGGGTCAGGGACATCTACCAGGGTAAAGCCTGCGGTTTCGAAATTTACTACCTTTGCTCCAGCTTTTCGGGCGGCTTCTTCTATACCTGAAGCTTTCAGGGCTTTTGAGGTGGCACCTGGCCTTGAGATCCCGGCTCCGTCCCCTACTACGGGTCTTCCTCCTGCCTGAATCACAAACTTACACATTGACGCTACAACTGAAGGATGAGTGGTTACTGCATTTTCAGGAGAAGCAGCCGCAAGGATATTTGGTTTCAGGAGTACGCTGTCACCGGGACGGATTATATTCTCAAGGCCCCCGAGAAGCTCCAGAGCCTCAGCTATCGCTTTTTCTGTACTAGAATAATCAGGGCAGCGGACTATGGATACTCTATTCACGGCTGAGGAAATAAATGAGTTTATTGTTGAATTTCTTTCCGGTTCAAGGTTTTATCATCAAACTTTTTTCAGGTTCAATTAATCCATTTCTTCATTTAGTTTGATCTTAATTTCTCATCTATTTTTGATCCCTATACTGAGATCTATTTCTTCAGCTATGCTTTCGAGTTCATCAAAAATTCTTTCCGAGTCTTTGCGCATCTCTTTTACCGCAGCTTTCAGGCTTCCCCCGCGGAGATATATCAGGCGTTTTTTTCTGTAAAGGAGACCTGAGTCATTAAGATTCCTTAGATGATGGTTTACTCTGGATATTTTCATCTCAAGGTCTTCAGCAAGGGCCTCTGAGGACGTTATTTCATCATTTGAGAGCCTATCCAGCAAGCTAAAAACTATCCTGGTGGCGGTATTTTCCGTATCTCTACCCGAAGAAAAGCCAAAGCTATCGCACAACCATAAAAGATCGTCTTCCAGACTTTTGACGTGCGGTTTTTCAAGATATCTAAGGATTATCTGTTGAACCATCAGTGTATATTTTACGATATCTTGTATATATAGTTTTTTTATATTTTGTCGACATCATTTCGATTTTTTGAGAATCATCCTTATTTTTCCAGTAACTTTTAAATATGAGTTCCACATTATATGCAGATAGTCAAGCGCATGAGCGCTCAATATATTGATTAATCCCATACTGACTCATAGCTACCAGTTAATGTTCAGCTAACATGGGGTCACTTACACATAAGGAGGAACAATAAAGTGATTATCAAACCTATTGGCGAACGAGTCTTGCTTAAGCATCAGAAGAAACAAGAAGTTACAAAAGGCGGGATCTATATCCCGGAGTCTGCACGGCAGGAGAAAAAGGAAGGTATTGTTATTTCGGTAGGGACTTTTGAAGATGGAAAGGAGCTTCCCCTGAAGAAAGGTGACCGTGTGATCTACGGGGGGTATCAGTCAGACGAAATTGAAATTGATGATGAAAAGTACCTTTTTGTCGACTTCAAGGATATTCTGGCAACAATTGCTGAAGAATAATGTTGAACGAGGCCGATCCTGAAGAACATCAGTATGAATGTGTTCAGATTTGATTCATGGAATTTAAGAGTATATCCAAATTTAATTCTCCAAATTTAATTTGAGAAAAGATTTGATTCTATTTGACTTTAATCCAGGTGAATACAGATGGCTTCAAAGCAGATAGTGTTTGATGAAAATGCAAGAAAGGCACTTTTAAACGGTGTAGATAAAGTTGCAAATACTGTCAAGATCACTCTCGGTCCAAAGGGACGTTATGTTGTACTGGATAAAAGTACAAAACCTGTGGTCACAAATGACGGTGTAACCATTGCAAAGGAGATTGAGCTTCATGACAAGTTCGAAAACATGGGGGCCAAGCTTGTCAAAGAAGTTGCTTCCAAAACTCAGGATAATACCGGAGATGGAACAACTACTGCAACTCTTCTTGCCCAGAGCATGATCCGGGAAGGCCTGAAAAATATCAGTGCCGGAGCAAACCCGATAGATGTCAAGAAAGGTATTGAGATTGCAACAGAAAAGGTTGTAGACCATCTCAAGAGCAAGAGCAGTGAGGTAAAAGGTAAGGAGAAGATCGTACAGGTAGCTACGGTTTCTGCAAATAACGATGAAGAGATTGGCAATTTGATCGCCGATGCCATGGAGAAAGTCGGCTATAACGGAGTAATCACGGTTGAAGACTCTAAAACAATGGAGACCAATCTGGACGTTGTAGAAGGAATGCAGTTCGACAGAGGTTTTGTATCTCCTTATATGGCAACTGATTCTGAGAAAATGGTCTGCGAGTTTGAGGACCCTTACATCCTGATCACGGACAAGAAAATCAACAGCATGAAGCAGATCGTTCCCGTGCTTGAAAAAGTCGCCTCTGAAGGCCGTTCTCTACTCATTATTGCCGAGGATGTCGATGGAGATGCCCAGGCTGCCCTGATTCTGAATATCATTCGCGGAGCACTGAGGGTCTGTGCTGTCAAGGCTCCAGGATTTGGAAATGAGAAAAAGGAGATGCTTGAAGACATTGCCGTGCTGACCGGCGGTCAGGTAATCAGCGAAGACAAAGGCATGAAGCTTGAGGAATTCGATGATTATATGCTCGGAAGTGCCAGGAAAGTCACAATTGACAACCACAAGACTATTATTGTGGAAGGCAAGGGCGATAAAGCAAAGATTAAGGAAAGGGTCAGCCTCATCGAAGCTCAGATTAATATTACTGACACGGATTACAAGAAGACCGAACTTAAAAAACGCCAGGCAAAGTTAGGAGGTGGGGTCGCAGTAATCAAGGTGGGAGCTGCAACCGAAACCGAGCTGAAAGAGAAAAAGATGAGAATTGATGACGCTCTCAATGCCACAAAAGCCGCAGTTGAAGAAGGTGTGGTTATAGGGGGCGGAATAAGCCTTTTCCGTGCAGCTGCCGTTCTTGACTCCCTGAAACTTGAAGGCGACAGAGAGATCGGTGTAAAAATAGTCCAGAGAGCTATCGAGGAACCTGTACGCCAGATCGCTGAAAACGCAGGCAAGGAAGGTGCTGAGGTTGTTGCAACCATCAGGGCTGAACCCCGCGAACTCTTTGGGTACAATGCAAAGAAAGATGTCTTTGAAGACCTCTTTGAAGCAGGCGTTATTGACCCCACAAAAGTAGTTAGAAGCGGCCTCCAGAATGCTGCTTCAATTGCTGGAATGGTACTTACAACTGAAGCTCTTGTCACGGACTTCAATGACGAAAAGGATGAAAAAGCAGCTACAATTATCATCTAATTTTAGCTTTTCTTTTTTCCTTTTTTGTTTATTTTATCCTACCCTCTTTTTTCTTTACTCCGTTTTGTTCTTTTTACCCTTCTTTTCTTCTTTTCCCCTTTCCTGGCTTTTCTTCTAGCTTATTTCCCCTTTGCCATGATTTTTTATTTTACTTATAAGTTATATATTTTTAATATCATATTTTACCAATAGCCATAATTATTAATTTGCCATCTTGTAGTCCATCTTGTCAGATTACTGTTTATACATTTGGCCTACGTTTTAATCCAGTTTGCAATGAAATCTTCTACTGAACAGGTGAAAATAAGTATGTTTGAGGTTTACTGTGATTCTTCTTTTAATGAAGGCGAAGACTCTTATATTGGTTGTACTGTGCTCCGGGACGGCAAGCAGATCCACCAGTCTACAACAAAGGTTCCCGGAACCCCTAAAAATAATCTCGAATGTGAACTTGAGGCCCTTTCTTTTGCTGTAACCCTTACTAAAATTTTTTCAGAAGGCGACAGGGACATTACCATTTATAATGATTCTACTGAGGCCGTAAAAGTTTTCCAGAAGGAAAGGCCGGAAATCGAAAAGAAATTTCCGGATCTCAGCATTAATTTTGAATATATTCCACGCGAAAAGGTAAATCAGGCAATTGCAGACAGTTTATCTAAAAAATTTCCGGTATTTTTCCTGAATATTCCCACCTGTGAGGTGGTGTCTTTTTCCCGGAGAGAAGACATTCTTTCCGATATTGCCCAAAATGAGCGTAATGTCTTTTATCTGGAGAAAGTCAACGAAAAATCCACGAATAAAAAGACCTGCTACAGGTTGATTATCCGTATAATGGATAAAATCCTCTCGAATGACCGGTTTTATCTAATAAAAAAAGGAGGCCCGGGCACGCAGGTAAAAGTCGCAGAAGAAATAAGGAAAGATCTGTCCGATCCGCGTTTCCTCTCCTCGCTGGAAGCAAAAGGTGTCAGGCTTGAAAACTCCTACTTTCTGCTCACGGACGAAACCTGGGGACTTCGGGGCACGGACAATCAGACCTGCTCCATTCTTCCGGGCCCAATTCCCCACAGGATCATCTGCGACGAAGTGGACCGCTCCCCTGAAAACCTCTTCAAAAGAGCTGAACGCTTCAAGTAATTTTTCTGTCTGAAACCAAACCGTTTCTCGTTTTTTTGATCAACCGTTGCGCCGGTTGATCACGCCGATAGGGTTTGGGGATAAGGTGCTCAAACTCAAACATTTCTCAGGTTTCGCTCAAGCCTTTTCAAAAAAGGCTTGCAAAAAGGCTTACAGTACCTAATATTTATCTTCTGAAGGCGAGAAGATCCATCCAGACCGGTTTTCCGGATTGGACAGGGAGGAGATGAGAACCGTCAACTTCCTCGCCTTCTCTCGTTATTGATTCTGCATGGCTATTCCTACTTTACCGTCTAATAATATATACTACTGACACCACGACCAAAATGCGAAAACCAAGTTGAGGAGTTGGAGAACAGGGTAGTTATTTTGGAAATACCCAAAGGGATTGGGAAATTCAAGCTACGGAAAGGTAGAAGCTATAAGCATCTCAAGTATATCACACTCATATCACACTCATATCTCACTTTGACATTTCTTAACCTGCGGAACGCGGGGTAGAGCCTCTGGCCTCTCTCTCGGTAGAGAGGGGAATGAAGGAAAGGAACATTAGGTATTCCTTTTTGAGCCTAATGGCCTTCGGGAAGCTTCTCACTCAGATGATCTGGCGAAGCCGGATCAGATAGGGAAAGGTAGTTCACGAGTAGCTACTATATATTATATGGGGTGCGAGTTACGGTAGAAGATCCTGAAAATAAGATATGGCAGACTGTTCCCGATGTTCAGCGGGAAACAGAAAAGGAATCTGACAGAAATGCCAAAGAACCGAAAAAACTCGGTAAAGAAAAGGTTCAGTATGCTGGAGTTCCGGCCGGTGAAGGCTGTATGTCCTGTCTTGAGATGCCTGAAGAGCAACGTAAAAACTTCATCCTGGAGATACAGCAGGTGGCAGAAAAGATACTCAAGGCCCATGAGGTTATCAATAAAGTTTCGGATCTTTTGAAGGGCGAATGGTTCCTTAAGCTTCAGAAATCCGGGTTTGAGAATAAACTGGTTCTTGCAAAATACGGGGAAGAGGTTTCCATAGGGTTTTTTATTTACTCGGACGATATGCCGGTTCCAGATCCGAACCTTGTCTTGCTCTCACGGGATGGGTTCTGGTATCCTCAGAGAATAGAGGAAAAGCTTGAGGAAACGGTTTCTTCTTTTTTTGCAGGGGCATATGGGGACTATGATTTCCTTAATATTATTCCTGAAAATCTTGAAAAGTTCCAGGTTTTCCAGCGAGATTTTGCGAAGACACTTGAAATCCAGGGTTGGAGTGATCCGGATGTAAAAGTTCTCGAAAAAGTCATGCCAAGAAATTAATCTATCTTATAAATTGGTTTCTGTCTTATAAACTGATTTCATGCCAGGAACTAATTTTTTTCTCTGTTTTCTCCGGAGTTACCTTTTTCCATTTCAGGCTTCTCAGGATTCGACCTTTTTATTTATGTTTTTCTCAGTTCTGATTTTGTTTTTTCCCATAGAATATTTAAATCTTGAAAGCATACGCAGTTTTAGACATAACATCAACAGTGTTACTTGCTTTTACTTCAGCTCCTCTCACTATAATTGATTTTCAGAAGGTCTTCTATGTTTTCAATAAATTCCGAATGCATCTTATCAAAAAAATCTGAAGATATCCCTCCTTTCTATGTGATGGAAGTGCTGGAAAGTGCCCAGGCTCTGGAAGCTGAGGGAAGACACATAATCCACCTCGAGGTAGGAGAGCCTGATTTCTCTACAGCTCCTCATATCTGTGAAGCTGCCTGTGCTGCTATTCGCCGGGGAGCCACAAAATACACTCACAGTCAGGGACTTCCTTCGCTCAGAGAGGCAATAGTCGAATCCTACCAGCAGAAGTTCGGAGTTGAACTGAGTCCGGATCAGATTATTGTAACATCCGGTACAAGTCCGGCTCTTTTGATTGTTTTTATGGCTCTGCTTGAGAAAAGGGACGAAGTCATAATGTCAAACCCCCATTATGCCTGTTATCCGAACTTCGTAAAATACCTGGGTGGAACTCCTGTTTTTGTTTACACAAGCGAGACAAATGGGTTTGCCCTGGAACCGGAAACTGTAAGGCAGTGCTTGAGCCCGAATACTAAAGCCATCCTGATCAATAGTCCTTCAAATCCTGGAGGGCATGTCATGTCTCCGGAAAATTTGCAGGGCCTTGCCGAGATCGCAGATGAAAAAAGAATTCCTATTGTTTCGGACGAGATCTATCAGGGTTTGATTTATGGCGGGGATGATCATACTATTCTGGAATACACAAAGAACGCCTTTGTCCTGAATGGCTTTTCCAAATTATATGCTATGACCGGCTGGAGGCTCGGCTATATTATCTGTCCTCCTGAATGCGTCCGTGCAATTCAGAAAATTCACCAGAACTTTTTCATCTGCGCCAATTCCTTTGTCCAGGAGGCAGGAATCGCAGCCCTTAAAGGTCCGCAGGATCACGTCGACGAGATGGTTCATACTTACAACAAACGCCGCCAGTACATGTTGAAAAGGCTTATCGGAATGGGCCTTGAAGTCCGCAAAGAGCCGATGGGAGCTTTCTATGTACTTGCCGATGCTCGCAGGTACGGCAGCGACTCTCTGGAACTAAGCCGCCGCATTCTTAACGAGGCCGGCGTTGCAGTTACGCCAGGAATCGATTTCGGAAACGGCGCCGAAGGCTATCTGCGTTTTTCCTATGCCAACAGTATAGAAAATATAAAAGAAGGTATGGACAGGTTGGAAGCTTTTTTGGAAAAAGAGCTTGAAGGATTGGAAATTCTATAACTGAGTTAGGTTAACTATTTAACCAAATTAATTATTTAGCTAAGTTACCTATTTAATTAAGTCAGTTATTTAATTAGGTTCATTATTTGGTTAGGTTAATGATTAAGTTTAGATCAATCTTTTCTTCATTTTTTCTAACCTTCTAACCAATTTTTCTTTTCTCATATTGTTTTTAAAATCCGGAAAGACTGCTCTGGAGCTTACCGTTTTTTTCCGGGCAGAAAAGCCCTGTTATCATCCAGGTCCCATACGTGAAATGCGTTCCCATGATAAAGTAAAGTTCCTTCTCTTTCATAAAGTCCGAAAAATGCTTTTCTATTTTCCTTTCTACGGTTGCCGGTTCCTGTTCATCTCTTATAATGTTCCGTACGGTTTCATTGAATTCCCAGTCGAGCAGGATTATTTTATGCCCCCTGCAGGCTTCTTCTCCCTCACACCTGAAGAAAAACCTTATCTCGACAGGTATTCGGGCGGATTTTTCCCCTTTTTCCAGAAAATCCCCTATGAGGTTAAAATACTGCTGCCGGTCATAAACTTCAGTACTGTTCACCTTTATCTCGAAATCCATGATTTCAGGCTTTACTACTCCAAGACTTGCTCCTTCGAGATTCAGTTTTTCAATAGACATTACTAGCGGCAGGACAAGCTCCTTTATTTCTCTTTCTTTAAGGGGTTTTTCCAGGTTTATATGACTGAGGACTTTCCTGCTCTCCCACCTGACATCGTGCTCAGGTTTAGTAACCGTGAACTCAAGCAGGTCATTCTTTCGGAAGTCAACCCGCCTTTCTCCGTATCTGAATCCCAGGGGGTAGAGCCTGAGCAGTTCTCCATGTTTATTGATACCGATAACTCCAACGGCATGTCCGTCTCCATCTTTTTTGCTTTTTTCAGGAGTGGCTCTGACAAGGACAGCTATTTCTTCTTTTTTGCGTCTCAAAATAAGAACCTCACTTGCTGTTGAGCAGTTTTTTGCAAGTTTGAGCAGGTAGAAGAAAATTGGATTTGCAGAGTATTAATTTTTGGGGAGCTGTGTGAAAGTATTACTTCTTAAAACTCTCCTCTTCTTGAAGTATAAATGTTAGATTCTTGAGTGCCGGATTAGTGTTTATTAGTGTTTAAGTGTTAAGTGAATCAGTACAAAGAGGAGTGCTAAAATAACCAGTACAAAATGGAGTGCTAAAATAATCAGTACAAGGAGGAACAAAATAATCAGTACAAAAAGGAGTGTTAAAATAATCAGCACAAACATAAACACTAAAATGAATAAGTGTAACAGGAAACAATAAAAAACGTGTATGGAGAAGAATCTTAAAAGAATGTATACAAAGAAGCAAAATTAAAGAAAAAACGTGGGGCTGGTGAGATTCGAACTCACGATCGACGGGTATCTCCGAACAACTGCTTACACAGTTTTCTGGTGAGCATCTATCAGTGCTCCAACGGTTCCTCATTATCTTGCCCCGTCGGGAAAGACTCAGTATACCCGTTGTTCATCATTTATCCGCTGGAGCCCATCGCCATGCCGGGCTAGGCCACAGCCCCTTTACAAGGATACTCAAATATCTTTCCTCTATTAAATACTTAACGGCAGGAAATAATGTTTTTCCGGAAATAAGAGTTTAATTTTAAGAAATTGAATGTAAATGTCCTGCTCAAAATAGGATATGTTAGAATATATGTGTTATTTTCCAGTTATAAGCTACGGAATGCCACCACTTTACTCGTTTCCAGTTTAACCAGGCATAAACCACCTGCACAAAGCTTCATGGAATCAACAAACTGTGCAGGAACTTCTGCAATCAGAGTTTTGTTTTGTCTGACAAGCTTAAGTGTGATTCGTTTTCTTGGCCCTTTATTGATGATACTATTGACATGCGCAGAATAGATGTTTTCACTCTGATTTTCAGGGCCAGACTCCGTTGAAAGAAGAGTTATATTCTCGGGATGTATTCCCCAGGAAACTTTATCTCCAGGTTTGAGGTTTTGAGATTTTACTTTTATTCTCATATCCCCGCTTTTTAATATTATATTTTTTGATTCTTCATCATACCTTTCTACTTTAGCTTCATCAATAATGTTTGATAGACCCGTGAGGTCTGCTACATGCCGGTTTTCAGGGTGATATAAGATTTCTTCCGGAGTTCCGAACTGCTGTGCATTTCCCTCGTATAAGATCAGAATTCTGTCAGCCAGCAGGAAAGCTTCTTCAAAGTTGTGGGTAATGAATAATAATGGTATTCCGATCTTGTTTTGTAGATTTTTTATTCTTTCGGCAAGTTTGGTTCTTATTCCCATATCAAGTGCGGAAAAGGGTTCATCCAGAAGCAGAATCCCTGGTTTGGGAGCAAGAGCCCTTGCCAGAGCAACTCTCTGCTTCTGCCCACCTGATAACTGCGAAGGGTAACGGTTTTCCAGTTCCTCAATATGGATAAGATTCAGCATTTCTGCAACCCTTACTTCCTTGTCCTCTTTTTCCCAGCCTTTGAGGCCGCATTCTATGTTTTTTCTAACATTCATGTGAGGAAAGAGGGTATAGTTCTGAAAAACATAGCCAAGATTGCGTTTCTGGATGGGCAGGTTAATTTTCTGGTTTTTGTCGTAGTAAACTTTACTTCCCACAGTTATTTTTCCATCATCAGGTTCCGTGATACCTGAAATACATTTGAACAACGTGGTCTTTCCTGATCCTGAAGGCCCAAAAAGTACGACAAGTTCGTTTCCCATCTCAAAGCTGATATCTAACGTAAAAGCTTTCTTAGTACTTGTAAAAGCTTTCTTAGTACTTTTTTTTCCCTTGATTTCAGCTTCTTTATACTGTTTTTTAAGGTCAACTTTTACGCCCAATCTCATACCTCAAGTTTTTCTACGAATCTGCCGGTCAGTGCAATGGTCAGCAAGGACATAAAGACCAGGATCAACACAAGCAGATTGGCAAGTTCGTTATTGCCTGCCTGAAATGCGCTGTATATTGAAATCGACATTGTATTCGTTTTTCCCGGGATATTTCCTGCCAGCATGAGGGTTGCCCCGAATTCTCCAATAGCCCTGGCAAAACTGAGTATCAATCCTGCCAATATTCCCTTTTTTGCAAGAGGGAGTGTTATTTGCAGAACAGTCTCAAATTCACTTTTTCCAAGGATATAGGCAGCATACTCTATTTCTTTATCCACTCCTTCAATGGCAGCTTTTGCAGTATGTACCATGAGGGGGAGAGAAACAGTATAAGCCGCAATAACTGCTGCCTGCCAGGTAAACATGATCCCGGTTCCCAGAACATTGAAAATCATCTGCCCGAGAACCCCATTTCTTCCCACCAGGATCACAAGAAGGTAACCAATTACAGTGGGGGGAAGGACAAGGGGAAGGGTCACGAATAGTTCCGCAAGCCATTTTCCCCGAAAATCACGCCTTGCAAACACGTAAGCTATGGTTACGCCACTGCAAAGTACGAGAATAGACGATATGGCTGCTATCCAGAGCGTAAGGGATAAAGGAAACCATATCTTGTCCAGTATAGAGATCATTTTATTCTTTTAATTTGTTTTTTATTCGGATTCGGGAGTAAATCCGTATTTTTCCAGTATTTCCTGTCCTTCTTCTCCAGTTACGAAATCCACGAATTCCTGTGCCTCTTCTTTGTTATCAGAATCAGAAACCACAGCTATAGGATAACTGATAGAAGCATTTACAGGAACGGTGGCAACTATTTTTATAGTTCCGGGATCTGCGGTCTTTGCGTCGGTCATGTACACAAAGCCTGCATCCACTTCTCCTCTTTCCACGTATGTGAGTACTTGTTTGACGTCTTCGGCAAGTATCGTCTTATCTTTTA
>JAEWQJ010000052.1 GCA_023399215.1 Methanobacteriota archaeon | reverse complement strand
TGCAGGAATTTCACCGAGATCGGCAGCATTTGCAGTCCCGGCTTCAATTTCAGACACGATCTTTTCTTTGGTAAGGTAGATACGTTTACCGTCTCCCATACGCAAAGCGTATTCAGTTGCCATTTTTAATTCTCCTTTCGAAAAACTTAGTTTAGACCACAAATTTTATTGACAAGTTTTATTGAGAGTTGAGGCTTATAGCAGCAGCTCTTTTGCTTTTGCCACGGCTTCACTTGTATTTTCAGCATAGCAGTCTGCACCGATTTTGTCAGCCCAAGACTGGGTCGCAGGGGCTCCACCTACCATAACCTTTACTTTGTCTCTGAGCCCTTCTTCCTTGAGGAGTTCAATTACATCCCTCTGCCCCTGAAGAGTTGTCGTCATAAGGGCGGAAATTCCGATCATATCAGCATTGATTTCCTTTGCCTTTTCTACGAAATTCCTTGTAGGCACATCCCTGCCAAGATCATAAACTTCAAAACCTGAGGACTGGAGCATAGTAGAGACTATTGACTTGCCGATATCATGGACGTCGCCCTCGACAGTTCCGTTTACTATAACCCCCAGTTTCTTTTCCTGTGTGCCTGCTGGTAAATCTTCTTCAAGAAGCTTTACCCCAGCAGTCATTGCATCAGCTGCCATCATCACATGGGGCAGGAAAAGTTTCCCTCTCTCAAAAAGAATTCCTACCTGGTTCATGCCTGCAGAAAGACCTTTGTCAATGATCTCTTCTGGGGGAAGCTTTAACTTTGCTTTTCCTACCATTTCGATTACTTTTTCTTTTTTACAGGAGATTACCGCATCAGCAATCTCGAGGAGTAATCCTTCTGTATCTGCCATTTTTCTGTCCCTTCATTATCTGAAAGTAACTGATATTTTTCTTCGTATATCAACTAGGAAGACGGTAAGTTAGTTCCTATTGATTATATATATACCTTTCTAAAAGTATATAATAAGATATAAAAAATATAAAGGAAATAACAAATAGAATGGAAAAAGAATAACACAAAAATTTTTATAAAATTTTTTAACTTTTAAATTTTTTAATAATGTTTAAAAAAACTTTGATACTAAGGGAATTTCGGGAATTTGTACTGTATATAGCTCCTCAGCTTAGCGTTTTTCAGTAACATTATCTTTTCAGAGATCAAGTATATATTTCATTATTAAAAATAGGAGTATTAGAGGGGAGTTAAGAAAATAGTGTTCTGTCCTTAAGATAAGGGGACCTGGAGAGTCTTTCTGGAAGAAAACAGAATACGCTATTTTTCTATTAATAAATTAATTGTAAGTCTCTGGTTACTTCATTACAAATTAATGTAATTAATACATAGTATCTTTACTAAAAAATAGATTAAATAATTATATAAAGTAAAAATTATACTAAGGGAGAAGGGGTATGGAAGTAGAAAGTAGAACAAAGATGGAAAAAACGCATACAAAGCCAAAGAATGTCTGGGAAGATTTTTTTAAAGATAAGACACGCGGGGGGCACAGATATTCATCTGAGGAATTTCTTGCTCTGGAAGCCAGGGAAAAATTATTCCACCTTGACGGAGGCAAAACGCTTCTTGACTTCGGGTGCGGCTCTGCAGAACTTCTGACTTACTATGCCCCTGAATATGAACAGCTTTTAGGAGTGGATTTTTCCCCATCCATGCTTGGCGAAGCAAGTAAAAGGATCAGGGAAAAAAAATGTAATAACATTGATCTTATCCTTGCTGATCATGAAATACTCTGGGAAAACCTGGACTCAACTTTTGATCGAATAACTGCAGCCGGAGTAATCCAGTACTTATCGTTTCAAGAAATTGACGCCTTTATTGCTAAAGCATCAGAACATCTCAATTCAGATGGTAAAATAGTCTTTTTTGACATGCTGGACCCGCGGTTATATCCATTGTGGAAACTGGGAGTATTTGCACCGAATGCAGGGCTGTTAAAAGCTTTGTACAGAGTAGGTTGCGATTTTCAGAGTTCAATATCGGCGGCCTTAAAAAACCGTCCGAAAAACATTTACGGTTTTACCCATAATCCTTACAAAATCCAGAAAATTGCAAACAAACACGGTTTTGAGATGCGCTATATACAATCAATGTACTACGAATATAAGTATCATGCAATAATGTTTCGGACTTAAGCGGGAGTGCGCTAGAAATAAAATCTCGACCAATAATAGGCCGACTTTGCTTAATAGTATCTAACTACATCAAAGATCCAACTATATCTAACACTGTGTTGTACTTATGCTGTGATCAGACCAGTATTATTTTTATCAGATCAATATTCTATATCAGACCAGTAAATCTTCAATCCCTGCCTCTCTCACAATATCGACCGCCTTAGATTCTTCTTCCGGAGTCAGGCGGCGTCCAATATCCGGATACTCCATAGCCCGATAGCATGGCCTGTACTGGAACATGAGATTGAACCTGATTTGCGGAATATGTTTTGCAACCCATTCGGCAATCGGCCTTGTACAGCATTCCAGATGGCCAGGCAGGACAAGATGGCGAAGGAGAATTTCTGAGGTTTTGTAGGCGAATTCGAAATTAGGCTGCACGATTTCCAGATAATTTTTGATTTTTGAGTATTTCCGGGCGCATACATCGTTTCCGTACTTGAAATCTCCAAGGTAAACGTCTACAATCCCTTCGAGGATTTCTGCAATTTCCGGGGAATGATACATATTTGAGTTCCAGACCACAGGCGTATTTACAGAGATTTCCCGGACTATCTTAAGGACAGTATGCGCGTGCGGAGTCGGGGTAACGAAATTTACGTTCCTTGCCCCGTGCATTCTCCGAAGGTCGATTAGTTTTGCAAGTTTCCTTGGCTCGATTCGAATTCCGGCATCAGGGCAGGTTGAAATATCCCAGTTCTGGCAGTAAACGCAGGCAAAAGTACAGCCTGTAAAAAAGATCGTGTGAGATGGTACAAGCTCAGGCTCTTCTCCCATGTGCAGGAACTCAGAAGCGTAATTGGAAAGGTCTGTCAGCCTGCAGAAGCCTTTTTCGCCGGCTTTCCTGTTAACCTCACAGCGCCAACCGCAGCACTGGCATTTTTCCAGCATTTTGTCCACAATCTCAACTTTAAGGTCAAGAAGAGAGGGACTGGCTTTTGGAAGTTCCAGGAAGCTTCTGGTAATAAATGCCAGCCTGTCATTTGCATTTTTATAGTCAAGGGCTTCCGCGGCTTCTAGTTCAAGGTCTTCTTTGAGTTTTCGGTACTCTTCGATCTCGTTACCATGGATTTTCCTGAGTTCTTCAAGCTGCATGCCTGGATCAAACTGGACCGGGATTCTTTCGGTTATCTTAAAAAAGGCAGGCATTTCATCTCTCTGCACCTTGAAGTAACGTTTCAGGTACTTCGGGGCTGCCATACTGGAATATTATTCCACATGGGTTAAAGGCTTATTGTCTGTTTCTTCCGGGTTTCAATTCTAATATTCGGTTCTGATTTTTAGTTCTAATTTTTAGTTCTAATTTTTAGTTCTGATTTTTAGTTCTGATTTCCAGTTTTGATTCCCAGTTTTGATTCCCAGTTTTGATTCCCAGTCCCGAATTATAATTTTTGATTTTTAATTTTTGTTTTTGCTGGTTTATTAAATCTGAGTTTACTATTCATTATTGTACTTTTTAGAAACGGACAGTCTTTTCCAGGCTTTTCGCAAGCAAGGTTATAAGAAGAAAAAGGCTTTTTACACTTTTTGACTTCTATCCTTACAGTAACTCTTAAAATTTACATAAGCAGGTTGGGAACGAAAATGGAATGGGTCTTCCTTTTTATCGCAGGTCTTTTTGAAGCAGCCTGGGCAATAGGGCTGAAATATACAGAAGGTTTCACGAAGCTTTATCCAAGCATTCTTACCGTCGTGTGCATGTTTCTTAGCTTCTATTTTCTTTCCCAATCCCTGAAGACTCTGCCAATAGGAACCAGCTATGCAGTCTGGACCGGAATTGGGATTATAGGCACTACAATTCTTGGTGTCCTGCTCTTTAATGAACCCATGGACTTTGCCAGGGCTTTCTGCATTATTCTTATATTCTCAGGGATAATCGGGCTCAAAATAATTTCTTCATGATACAATTACAGAATTCCTGTTCTTTTTCAGGGCCTTTCCTGTACTCCTTGAAGGAGACCTTTTTCTGCAGTAGGAGCCAAAAATTAAAAACCTGCAAGACAATTTATCATGGGATTAAACCCGAGGGCTTTTTCAGTTCCGATTTTATCTTACCTTTTGATCAAGTGGTCAAAAATTAGCTTTAAAGGTGCCCGCGGGAGACTTTTGGGGGAATATTCTGGTTACGCTTGACAGCACGACAATTAGTCTCTGGGATTTAATGTCCCTTTTATTTGTACTTCTGTTTCTTTATGCAATAATCTACCCGCAGTCACAGCTAAAACAAATCCGGTTGCGGCGCATGACAAAACTAAAAGCTATGGAAAAAAGCCACGGATGCAAGGTGCTCACTATGATTCACAGGCGAGAGGCAATCTCTCTTTTCGGGCTGCCTGCCTACCAGTACATAGATGAAGAAGACGCCGAGCAGATCCTGCGCTGGATAAGAAAATACAAGGATTACCCGCTTGAGCTGATCCTGCACACGCCTGGCGGACAGCTCCATTCCAGCATCCAGATCGCACGCGCCCTGCGGAGGCACCCGAAAAACACGAAAGTGATTATCCCTCACTATTCGATGTCAGGAGGCACAATCATCGCCCTTGCAGCAAATGAAATCATAATGGATAAGGATGCGGTTATCGGACCAATCGATCCCCAGATAGGAGACTTTATTCGCGGGATGTACCCTGCCCCTTCCTGGATATATGCTGCAGAAGCAAAAAAGGAAAAAGCCGATGATACCACCCTTGTTATGAGCGATGTCTCAAGAAAAGCCCTCAAATTCACCAGAAATGTTGCAAAAGAGCTTCTTGAAGGCAAAATCCAGCCAGGCCCGGCTGGGGAAAGCAGGCTCGACGAAGTGGTCGAAAAATTGGTCAGCGGAGAAATGATCCACAGCACTCCACTCTCAGCAGGCGAGGCAAAAGAAATAGGGCTTGCTGTCAGTACGGATTTTCCAGAGGACGTGCATGAGTTTATGAAACTTTTCAAGCCTGTAAAAAAGAGTGTGGAATATGTGGAATCAAGTTCTTCATAAACATAAGAAAATAAGAGCGATGAAAATCAGACATCAAGACTTTTCGGTGTGAAAACGTTCCAATGTAAAAAACATTCATATATGAGAAATTTTCGGCGTTAGAAGGTTCGAGGCTTCTTGGAGGAAGGTCAGGAACTGGAAGGGCTTCAAATTAATGTCAGCAGAGTTACCCGGTCAAAAAAGTCAGCTAAAATAACTTATGACAAACTGAGCAAATGGTACGATTTCTTTGCCGACCCTTTTGAAAAAAAATTCAGAGATGCTGGGCTGCATAAACTGAATGTCGCCCCGGGAGAAATAATTCTTGAAATAGGCTTTGGCACAGGCCAGTGTATCCTCGAAATTTCCCGATCTGTCGGAAACTCGGGAAGAGTCTACGGACTTGATATCTCTGAAGGAATGTTGTAATATTACTCAATCGAAGGTCGAAAAAGCGTGTTTATCAGAAAGGGTACAACTTGTATGTGGAGATGCTCTTAAGCTTCCTTTCTCGGGCAGTTCCTTTAATGCTATCTTCATGAGTTTTACCCTTGAACTTTTTGATACTCCTGAGATCCCTGAGGTATTAAAGGAATGCCTGAGAGTGCTTAAAAAAGACGGAAGACTCTGTGTTGTTGCCATGAACCAGAAAGATGACCCTACTCTGATGATAAAGCTCTACGAATGGGCCCACAGAAAATTTCCGAATTTTGTCGACTGCAGACCGATTTTTGTCAGGAAAACTCTGGAAGAAGCCTGTTTTCCTGTTCTTGATTCCGTTGAAATTTTCGCATGGGGCTTGCCAGTTGAAGTAGTTCTTTCCAAAAGATGTTAAGATAATTTCAAAAGATGCTAAATGAATTCCAAAAGATATTAAGAGAATCCCAAAAAGGTTAACACAAAAGCTTGATTGAAACAATCAAAAAATTTCAAACTTTTTTCGCCTTTTTTACCTTTGCATTCTCTTCACTCAGCCCTGCCCATATTACCTTATACCCTAGCTGTTCAAGCACAGGATAGTAAAGGCTGCGGTCAAGCCCAAAACCTTCAAAGACCTTTACCACATCAGCGTAAGTTTCTACTGCCCCCGGTCTTCCAAGTTCCCGATCTATTTTTTCAAGCAGCAGTCTGTGAATTAAGTAATTCTCAAGGAGTACGTAATTTTGATATTTCTCCAGATCTTCGACTTTTCCGAATTCTTCGGCTTTTCCGAATTCTTTGGCTTTTCTGGATTCCCTGAGTTCCTCTAAACCCCTTGCTTTTTTGAACTCTCCAGTCCTTTCTGACTCTCCAGGTTTTCCTAGCTCCTCGATTTTTTCCAGTTCTCCGGCTTTTGCAAGCCTGTCTGCAACTACTTCCTTTAAGGCATCTGGCAGAACCCCTTTCACGGCTGCGATTTCTTCAAGGTTTACCAGTTCTCCTGAAATTGGAAATTCCATTTTCTCCAGTCTTGACCGGTCTTCTGAAAGCTTTTTTCCTTCGTACTTTCTGAGTATCTGCATGACTTCATTTGCCGGGATTTTTTTGTCAAAGAAGATAACTTCCTGCGAAGGAAAATCTTTTTCAGAACACTTGAGTTTTCTGTCAATCAGGAGAATTACAGGTTCCTTTACCTGTTTGAGCTTCTCAATCTTATTTTCTAGATATTCGGGAGTCCAGAAGCCCACTATTTCCAGATATACCCTTATCCCATCCCTCTGGAGAGAGAAGTCCGGGACAAAAGCGTATTTTCCGGCTTTAAGAATCGTTGGCTCCCTTTTTATTTTCCAGCTTCCCAAACTGAGGCTCCCAAACATCTGCTCAAGTGTGCTGTCATAGGCAGCTTCTTCGGCATCGATTTCCTCAATCCTGGCTTCTTTTTCAGCTTCTTCTCCGGCTTTTTTCCCGGTTTCTTCCCCAGCTTCATATTTTTCCTTTTCTTCTTTAATTTGAAGCTCTGGCAAAAGGATCTCAGGGTACACGGCTGCTTCAGGAGTAATTTTGAAAAACTTTTCCGAGTCATCAAGGGTAAAATTCAGGATGCGCTTTCCCTGGTAACCTTTGTGAAGAATGCCTGACTTGAGCCTCCAGCCTTTTGACCTCAGCAGCGCAGGAAAGATTTTTGCAAAGGAATCCCCATAGCGTTCGGATATCCGAAAAAGAGAGGCAGGCCCGTCAAGATGCAGGTGGACAGCTTTTAATTCTTCAAAGGTTTCTCTGTTTTTTCCTTCCTTTTCTTCTTTTTCTCTATTGATTTCTCTGTCGATTTTGCCTCTTTCCTCGTCAGTATCTTCAAGGGAATACATAAGCCCTGAACGAAGGATTTTCCAGAGGATTTTCTGAAAATCGCCTTTTATCCAGATGTCGAGGTCAACTGCACGGAAAAGCAGGGTCTGAGTCAGAGAGATGTTGTACTGTTTTAGGAGTTCTGCAGGAGAAATAGGTACAAAACTTTTGACTATCTGGTTTTCTTCAAGATCCGCCCAGAGTGCCTTTTCAAGTTCCTTTACCGAAATTGAAAGCTTTTTTGCAGCTTTTTGCAGAGTTTCTTTTCTCTCTGCAGGAGAAAGTGCCATGCCTCCGCAGGCTTCAAAAACTGTTTCCCTCGCCAGAGAAGGGTCAACAGCTGCATCTGTTTCTATAACGGTGCGCCTTCCAAGCAGCTGGGAAAGACCCCTGATAAAACGGTAATTCATTTCCTCATAACCATCAAGTTCAGCCAGAAGATTCCCGTAGGTTTTTCCGAGATGCTGTTCGAAAGTTTCTATCAGGAGCCTTGCAAGTTCCAGGTTTTCGGGATCAAAATCTGCATATACAGGCTTTATTTTCCCTCCGGAGATGCGGGTTACAAGAAGATCAGAAGTGAGCAGAAGAGCCGCCTCCGAGACTTTTTTCTTTCTTCATCTGGCTTTCCTTTCCTTGTTCTTTTTTTATCTGGTTTTCTTTTCCTGATTTTATCGTCATCTGATTTTCTTGTGCTGATTTTCCAGAGCCTTTTCGGTTTGAAACAGCTTCTTTTCTTCTCCTGGCAGTTCCGGCTTCTGTCGTTTCTTTAGATATAATTTCATATAGTATAGCTTCTTTTCCTTCTTTCTTCCTGAGGATCCTTCCAAGGCGCTGGATATATGCTAATTTGCTCCCTGTACCGCTCGCTATAATCCCTATGTTTGCCTCAGGGACGTCTATGCCCTCGTCAAGCACCTTTGAAGTGACCACAGCCCTGTATTTTCCTTCCTTGAACTTCTCAAGGATGGAATTCCTTTCTTTTGCAGGCGTTCTGTAGGTGATTGCAGGGATAAGAAATTCCCTGGAAATCCGGTGGACAAGCCGGTTATGTTCCGTAAAAATGAAGATCCTGTCTTCCCGATGTGTATTCAGGATCTCTTTTAACTTTTCAATTTTAGACTCCGTGTTGAATGCAAGTTCTCTTGCTGCGTTTCTTGCAAGAAGGGCTTTTCTGGCTTCAGGGTCTCTCCCACTTCTCATAACCAGTTTCTGAAAATCCCTTGGCCCCCGAAGAATCATCCCGGTTTTCCGAAGATAATCTGTATAAACCGAATAACATTTGTCGTATTCTTTCCTTTCCTCATCCGTAAGTGCAGCAGCTATCCGTTTTATCCTGTAAGGGGCAAGGTGGCTGCCTGCAAGTTCCGAAACGTGCTTTTCGTATATTTTTCCCCCTACAAGCCTGTTGAGCTCCGAGTGTAACTCATCTTCCCGTTCGTAAGTGGCTGTCAATCCAAGCCTGTAAGGCGCTGCGGAAAACTCGGCAATGCTCCTGTATCCGGTTGCAGGTAGGTGGTGGACTTCGTCAAAAATAAGGAGACCGAACCTGTTCCCAAGGGTTTCGGCGTGAATATAAGCAGAGTCGTATGTGGAAACGGTTATTGGAAGAATTTTCTTCTCCCCGCCCCCAAGCTTTCCGATTTCCATCTTAAAAGCTTCTTCAAGCTGTTTTTTCCATTGTTCAAGCAGGTCAAGCGTCGGGACAACCACAAGGGCAGGGGTATTGCAGCCTGCAATTGCCCTGATCCCAACAAGGGTTTTTCCGCTTCCTGTTGGCAGGACAAGCACTCCCCATCTATTATTTTCTCCCCAGGTCACAAGAGCTTCGGCCTGATAATCCCTTAACTTAAGTTTCTTTCCAGACGCTTCATAAGCTGCTGCCAGATCAGGACAGGGGAGGAGATCAAGCACCTCATCTTTAAACGAGATCTTAGAATTTTTCAGATAATCTGTTATATCTCTGTAATAAAGAGCAAGAGATCTAAAATTTCCGCTTCTTTCATCCCAGACTGAATTGGGAACTCTTACATTACCTTCTATAAGAAGCGTTCCCTGCTTGAAGCTAATTTTGACCATTGTTTATTAAAAGTTTGGACATTATATATAATAATGGAGGTAAGTCTATACGTTATTTCCTGATAGCTGGTGGCACTTAATCTTAATTTATTATTTGAATGGAATCACGAAAGGAGAACCAGTTGAAAATTGAAACTAAATTTAAAATGAATTTATAAGGTTAAAATGAATTTAACATTTAGCCATTTAACTTTAAGTATTCTCTTCAAATTATATGGGTAAAAGTAAATTCCATGGTATCCTCTTCAAATTGAGTGAAAATTCTCACTTTCATACTTGCAGAAAATTTAAGAATTTCATCAGGTCTGAGAAACAACCTCAAGCAATGCATTCAACTTGACAACTGTAGAACAAAATTGTTGTATATAGTTGGTTTTAGGATCAGTTCACTGTTTTAACTAAATAAATATTTATATGTAGTTAGAGTAATCCTATCTATCAGGATGTGACTACATGGTGGATAAATTCATCAAAGATAAAATAAATCAAAGCATAAACGATAGAGTACAACATCATTCCCGATTTTTAGAGAATTGTAATACTTATAATTCTTTTCTTAAATTAGAAAAGAAAGCATTTGAAGCTGGTTGCCTTTCACGGAAACATAAGGAACTAATGGCTCTATCTATTTCTATTGTTACTAAATGCGAGCCCTGTATTGAATGGCATGTTCAACAGGCTTGTTTAGCAGGTGCATCAGATAAAGAGATATATGAGACTATTGATGTGGCCATCGAAATGGGAGGTGGACCCGCTGCTGCTTACTCACGATTTGCATTGAATGCATTGGATTTTCACAAAGAAGAAAGTTTGGAAAATGAGAAATCTGGCAAACAAGCCTGAAGAAGGAAAAAGATAGACGAGAAAAATAACTTCGCTTGATGCAAATACCTGATTGCTTTTTTCCTTTTGTTCAGGTTATTTATAGTTTTATTCCAATATAAACACTAAAAAATTTATCTTTATCGTCAAGTGGGGGCGTAATAAATGATACATCTATGGGAGTATGATTCTCGCAAGCTTAACGGCTTAAACTTGCCGCAGCTGATGAGCGAACTTGAAAGAATAGGAAATGAAGGCTGGGAACTGGTTCTGATAAGGAACGATATTGATGAAGAAGGTAGAGTAACTGCAATTTTCAAGAGGAAAAAAGAGAGCGAGACTATAGCTTTATAACTCTATTTTTCATTTTTTTCTATCTTTTACTTATTTATTGATAGCTTAAAGCCTATTTTGGGTAAAATTAAAGCAATTATCTGATCGGGTTTTTTAGAATTTTTTCAGTCTACCAGTTTTATAACCAATTTTGTAAAAACAACTTTTTATATTTTTGCCGTATATTGGAAAAATAAGTGCAAGTGAGTGCATTAACTTCAGCATAGATTTTCTGCCAGGCTTGAACCTTTAACAGTTTTATTTAGAAAAGAGCTGCGTTCCCACCTGAGAAATTCTGGAAGTTCCGAACGGCACTTATTAGGTCTTGTTCAAGAAGAGGTTTAGTATTGGACTCACGGGTTGCGAGCTTCTTATCTCTTCACTTTTAGAGTAGATTTTTCGGAGTAGGCGTTGAAGTATTTCTTGTGGAATAGGTCTTGCTATGTGGTCTTGTAGATGAGAACGCAAGTTATACTATGCTCTCACTCTATATAATATTTTTAACAAATAATATTATTTTAACTCTATTTTGTTGATATACAGATCTAATTTTTCTTTACTGGTTTAACCTTATAGCATTAAGCTACGGTATCTGATGTAACTGGATGTAAATACTAAAAATGATTACCCGTACAGTAACAAGAAAAAGGTCAACTCGTTCTAAAAGAATGGTTTACCCGAGATCCAGTAGCAGAGTATCTTTCTTTAAGAGAATAGAGTTTAAGAGAATTGAGTTTAAGCGAGTTCTAGTCAATTATTAAGTTGACTACTTTTAACTAAAGAAAAAAAACCGCAGAAAGCTATAGTCGATTGTAATTATTCAAGATTATTAAATTTTTGAGGATTGATGCGACACTAGGGATATGAAATTCATAAAGTTCCCAAAAACTTTTTTAAAATGAGGTGGCGTTCTCATCCGAAAAACCTGGGAGTTCCAAACGGTATTCAAGAGACTCACTTTATTATAGTTGGGGAAGAGGTATTGAGGTACTTGACTCATGCGTTGCGAGTTTCTCTTTCTATATCCCTTTATTGTGGAGTAATGTTCTGGAGTAGTTGCTCTTTGCTAGTGGGGTGTTAAAGGGATGAGAACGCAATTTATACTATGCATCCATTGTATATAATATTTTTAACAGTTAATCTTATTCTATTTCTCTTTTTTTGTGTACCTTTCTAACATAAGTTCATTAAGCGAATGGTTATTTCATTAATTTAATGGTCTTATAGTTACGCAAAGTACGCTCCGAACTAACTCAAAATTTAGATAATGAACCGAGATTGAGTTTAGGGATGAACTCGCTAAGTTTTGGAAAGATGCATGGATTTTGGCTAAGGTAATTTTTGAAAAATAGAAGCCTATTCAGAAGTTTCACTCCTGAACAATTCCATCCTTCAACCTTATTACCCTGTCTGCGTATTCGGCATGCCATTCTTCGTGGGTAACCATTACAATCGTCTGCCCTTTTTCCTGATTGAATTTCTCGAAAAGGTCAAGAACTTCCTTTGAGGTCTGGGAATCAAGGTTGGCACAGGGCTCGTCTGCAAAAAGGACTTCTGGGGAATGGGCAAGAGCTCTTGCTATTGAGACTCTCTGCTGCTGGCCGCCGCTCATTTTGGAAGGGAGTTGCTGAAGGCGGTCGCCAAGCCCGACTGCGGAAAGAATTTCGGCGGCTGCGGATTCACATTCGGTTTTACTTTTGCCCTGCATCATAAGGGAGATATAGACATTTTCCATAGCATTGAGCTCGGGAAGTAAAGCATAGTCCTGAAAAACATAGCCCAGGTTATGTAGCCTGAATTTGCCTTTTTCGCTGTCTGACAGTCTGGAAGTATCCGTACCGTCTATAATGACCTTTCCCGAGTTTGGAGTATCAAGCAGGCCTAGCTGGTTCAAAAGAGTAGTCTTGCCTGAACCGCTCGGACCCATGATTGCAATAAACTCTCCACGCCGGATTCTCACATTTACACTGCGCAGGGCCCGAACTTCTACCTCTCCCATCTTGAAGGTTCGCACGATATCGATACCTTCTATAATAGTATCTATAATAGTATCATCTGTCGATTTATCCGTCGGTTTTCGGATTTCATCCATACTTTTTACTGCGTCCTCAGTCTGTTTTCGGATGTCATCCGTACTTTTTACTGCTTCCTCAGCCTGCTTTTGGATTATTTCCATAGTTTCACCCTTTATTTGCCCAATTATTTGCCCAATTTATTTGCCCCAGATCAGGTCAAGAAGGTCTTTCTGAGCTAGTTTGTACGCAGGAATTACCGAGCCAACTACAGAAGAAAGGAACAGGAGGACTGCTCGATTTAAGGCTTCTGCATTGTCCAGCCTGAGGCTCATATCTCCAAGCGGGACTTCTACAGGATGGGAAACCGTATAAGGCACAAGCCCAAAGCGCATAAACAGGTAGCCAAGTATAACACCCGCGCCTGCGTAAAGCATGGCCTGGAGCACAAAGGATACAACTATCACGTTTTGTTCTATCCCTATTGCTTTCTGAACCCCAATCTGTCTTTTTTTGTTCACAATATTTACGTAAATAACCACAAAAATGATCACAAAAGCAATTAGCAGGCCGATAGCATTCATAATATTCCGAACCAGCCCAAGCGTGCTTTCGATCAGCCGGAGGATGCCTGCAAATTCATGCCAGGTACGGATATTCTCACCGATGCCAAGAGACAGGAGCGCAGTCCTGGTGTCGTCCTCAGGTGTGCCGTCTGTGGTTTTAACGGCTATCTCCTGAGCAAGATCCCTGCCTTCAATACCCAGCATTTCTTCAAGGTCAGCTCTGGTAAGATAGGCTGAGGCGTCAGCCATGAAGTAGCGCGTTGTATAGATCCCTTTTACCCTGAACTCTCGGGTTACACCTCCGATTGTGAGTTCAACGGTATCTCCTACTTCCACACCACCTAAAGACCTTGATTCCATGAGAGCTCCGAAACCTCCAGATACCTCCCGACCGAGAATTATTTCTCCTTTATCAGGCCTGCTCAGAAATTCCCCACTTATCATAGCGTCTTCAAGGCCTGTTACAAAGATCTCATCCGCAGGATCTATCCCATAAACCGTAGCTCCTATTTCCTTCTCTTTATAGCGGAAGTTTCCAGTCGTTTTCAGGCGAGCCGAGGTTCCTACTACCTGCGGAAGACTTTCTATCTTCTTCTGAAGGGCTGATGCGTCCTCTATATAGCGTTCCTCTTCCTTCGGTTCGACCACGACATTTCCGGTCTGAAAGTTTACCATAAGTTCATTAAACTTGAGCGTAACCCCAGCCAGCATGCTTGAAAAAAGCACAAGCTGTATAAAGATCAGGGTCAGGACAAAAACTGTAAAGATTGTAATTCCTTTATTACCCCTGGTTATGGAGCGACTGGCAAGGAAGAAGGAAACTCTCGCTTTTTCGAGCATAATAGGCCATCCTTTCTGGTTAATTCTTGTTTTCAAGATTCTTATTTCCAGAATTTTTGTTTCCGAGGTTCTTAGTTCCGAAATCCCAATTTTCAAGGTTTTTGTTTCCAGGATTCTTGTTTCTGAGGTTCTTGTTTTTGAGATTCTTGTTTCCAGAGTTCTTGTTTCCGAGATTCTTGTTTTCAAGATTTTTATTTTCATGATGCTTGGATTTCAGAGCTTACCTTTCTTTTTCGTATAAAGAATCACAGCTGCAAGAACCAGGATGGCTCCAAGAACAATTGGAATAACACTTTCTTCCTGTCTCTTTACATTAAAAGTCAGATTCTCGCTAACCTGGTGCTCGCCAAAATCATCCTCATACTCTACCAGCAGGGTCACATTCTGATCACCTGTTTTTTCAGGGGTGAATGTAAAAACTGCAGGAGCGTCATCGTCTTTATCCAGACGCCCGAGAAAAGCACTCGTGCTTCCGCTGCCTTCCAGCCCTTCAAGCCTGGCTTTGACTGAGCGAGCTTCTCCTTCCCCAACATTTTCGAGCCTTAAAGTAAGGGATGCCTGCTGCCCTTTCACAGGCATCTCCGGGTCAAATTTCAGGCTTGAAATATCAATTTGCGCCCGATTAAGTACGTTAATTCCAATTTCCTGGATCTTGTCTATCTGGAAGGTCCCCGTGTTATTCGAGGCTGTTATCCGCAGTGGAATCCTGTAAGGCTTCACATCGGCATTGCTGCCCAGAAGAAGTTTGAAAGAGAGGTTTTCGGAACTGCCTGCACTCAGATTCTCAAAGAAACGGACATTGTCTTCCAGCGGGATTAAAGGTGACGAGCTGTTGAGGTTAAGCATTACCCTGACATTTTTTGCATTCCCGTTTCCAGCATTCTTAACTGTTGTCCTCAGGTAGAACTCCTGCCCAGGAACTATGGCTCCTGAAGAGGAATTATCCTCATTTACAGGAAGAATTTCAGTGGCGCTGAGTACAAGGTCCGGGTTTCCTTCCACCCGAATAGGAATTCTTTTAGAAAAACTTGTTCCGCTTTTGTCTTTGATAGTAAATTCAAGCTGATAGATTCCGGACTCAGCCTCTGGATCTACCCTCAAATAGAAATTCATTTCGACCTTGGAACGCTGCCGTAGCTGTTCAATCCGAAAATTTCGCTCCGTGTTCGTTCCGGAGCCGTAAAGTTCTGACGTGCTATACTTAAAAATGAAAGGATGAATTTCCTCAATTCCTACTATCACGTTCTCTGCGGGCTCATCTCCGGCATTCTGGATATTGATCTTTATGAGCAGGTCTTCACCCGGCCTTGCAGGATTGGGGTTGATTTCCGAGACCTCGACTCCAAGGTGAGTGTTTCCGGACACTACAACTGCAGAAGCCGGGCCTGTCAAAAAGACGGTTATCATCAATAAGGCAAGTACAAAACGAAGAGACAATACCCAGCTTCTATCTATCAGTGTTCTGTTTGCCGATTTTCGATTTCCCGGTATTTTATCTACTGTTCTCCGATTTCTTAGTGTTTTATCTATTGATCCACGATTTCCCAGCGTTTTATCTACTGAACTTCGATTTTTTGGTATTTTGTCTGCTGAACTTCTATCTCCCGATATTTTATTTATCAATCTTCGATCTGCGGACATTCGATATATTATCTTCTGCTTCTGTTTCCCGGTGCAGGAACGTATTTCTGGACAGGTGGGCTTCATATATAACAGTCCTTGTGCCTAGTTTATAACGGTTGCACTTTATTTGCAACCTGTAATATGTTGTATTCCAAGCCTTTTCAAAAAAGGCTTGAGCGAAAACTACGTGACGGCGTGATCAACCGGCGCAACGCAAGCCTTTTTAAATAAGGCTTGACCGAAAAACTCCGAGCAACAGCGTGATCAACCGGCGCAACGGTTGCGGATCAACGGTTGATTGAAAAAACTTCTATTTCGACAGGTTTTTCTAGAAAATCCAGCAGGATTATTTTGATACCTCCCCCGAGCTTGAGGCTTCAGCCTTAATTTTCTCAAAATACTTTCTGGTCTCGGTCGTAACAACTTTTCGCAGAGCCAGCAGGGCAATAAGGTTTGGGAGAGCCATGAGCCCATTTACGATATCGGCAAGTACCCAGATAACATCTATGGTCAGGAAAGCACCTGAGGCAACAATCAGAATGTAAATTATTTTGTAAGGGAGAATTCCTTTTACGCCAAAGAGATATTCCACACATCGCTCACCATAGTAATTCCAACCCAGAATAGTTGTAAAGGCAAACAAAATGAGCCCGACTGTTACGATGTAATTTCCGGCCTCTGCAAGTATGGTGGAAAAAGCATAGCTTGTCATATAGGCACCTGCAAGGTCGCCTGTCCAGGAATCCGTCACGATCAGGACGGTTCCGGTCATGAAACAGATGATAATTGTGTCAAAAAAAGTTCCTGTCATGGAAATAAGGCCCTGCCTGGCCGGCTCTTTTACCTTTGCAGCCGCAGCGGCTATTGGAGCACTTCCAAGGCCGGACTCGTTTGAGAAAATTCCACGCGCAATTCCCATTCTGACTGCAAGCATCACCCCCGCACCAAGAAAACCGCCCCGTGCAGCAGTTCCTGTGAATGCAGCGTTTATTATCAAAGCGAGGATATCAGGAATTTTCTCAAGGTTTAACCCAAGAATTATCAGGCAGCCCGATACATAGCTTACTGCCATGAAAGGCACAAGAAGCTGGGCGACTGCTGCAATCCTCCTGATCCCACCAAGCGTTACAAATGCCACAAGCAGGCTTATTACAAAAGCGCTCAGGGTTTCAGGGATATTAAAGGCAATCCTTGCCGAATCGACAATGGCATTTACCTGCGGAAAAGTTCCTATCCCGAAGAGGGCTACATTCATCCCAAAAAAAGCGAAAGCGGATGCAAGAACGCGGCTGTACTTCCTCTGCCCAAGCCCATTTTTGATATAATACATGGGCCCTCCTGACATCTGCCCGTTTGCATCCAGGACCCTGTATTTGACTGCAAGCAGGGACTCAGAATACATGGTAGCCATCCCGAAAAAGCCTGCAAGAAGCATCCAGAAGAGAGCACCTGGACCTCCCATTTTTATTGCAGTTGCAACCCCAACTATATTCCCGGTTCCGATAGTCGAGGACAATGCAGTGGTGAGAGCTCCAAAACTCGAAACGTCCCCCTGTACTCCAGTTTCGGCTTTTCTTGAATTAAGCACATACCTGAGAGCAAGAGGCAGCCTGAATACCTGGATCATCCCAAGTTTCAAGGTAAGGAAAATCCCGGTCCCTACAAGTAAAACCAGAAGCGGTGGTCCCCAGATTAACTGGTCTATCCCTGTAAGGATCTCAAGTACATTAACACCCGATAATTCCGTTAAAGCCAGCCCCCAGAAAGTAAAGAGATAGTTTAAGAAAAGACATAGTCTTAAAAGAGATAGTTTTAACTCAGTATTTGTTCCAAGCTGGTCTTAAACTTTGATGTCCAGGCACTCTCGTTATAAAACTGAGTTTCTAAAACTGAGTTTCGAGTTTAAAATATTCGGAAAAACATCCCTACAAGCAAAAGGTTGCCTTCTCCGCCGTCAAACAAAGTAGATTTTTATACTAAGTTATCCTTTAATATTTTTTAGGGGATTTAATATGATGCGTATCACAGCTTTAAATAGCATGTCTCTGGCAAAAGTCCTGAGTCTTATGTATCTCTGCTTTGCAATTGTATTTTCGCCGCTTATTCTTTTCATGGTAAGTATGGATGGGACAAGTCTTACTGAAGGTATATTCGTAACTGTATTCTTTATTGTTTTTTATGGGATTGCGGGAGCGATAGCGGGATTTCTTATTGGCACGATATATAATATTGTTGCAAAACAGGTTGGGGGTATCGAAATAGATACCGAAACTGTCTGATATGATAGAGAAACTTGTCAAAAGCAATTCTTTTTTCTAAACTCATCAGAAGCAATTCTTTTTTCTAAATTCTTTCTTTCCTGTTTTTCTATTTCAGATTATTCAATGAATTCTCAATTTCTGAACTTTTATTCATTTTTAATCCCAAAAAAAGCCGAAAGTTTCATCTGCTCAATTTTCTGAATTACTTCAATTTGCCCTTCCTGCTTTTGTTGTTTCTTAGATTTTACTATTTCTCCGAGCTCAAGTCCGGGCTCACGAACAGGCTCAAGAACAAGCTCAAGAACGTTATCAAAAAAAGCGTCTTCATTTTCTGGATTTAGTGAATCTCTATAACATTTTATTGTTTTTTCCTGCCAGTTTTCCGAAAGCAGCAAGAACTTCATCCCTCTTTTTTGCTCATTCCATTCCCACACTCCAGCCTGGAAAAAAATAGCTCCTAACTGGCTTGAAAGTTGAGCATAAGATACTTCGGAATGGAGCTTATACAGGAATTTCCCGATGCCGTCCTTTTCCGTGCCCATGCACAGTTTTGCAGCGTTATTTGCAAGGGCTTTCCATTCCCTATCCTGCATGAATTCGCAGAGCCTGTCAAGGCGGCGGCAGCTAATCTTATCGATTCTGGGAAAACGATTCTTTCTGAACTTCCTTCTTATGAAAAGGTTTCCTCGACTGTCTATCCGCCAGGAAAAGACCTTCTGCCTTGTCCCAAGGGTTTTTGATCGAGACCAGGAAGCAGCCATTGGGAATAAATTGGATTTTAAATATAAAATATTGTTTGTTGTAATCTCCCCTGCAGTGCCTGCAAACCGAAGGCTAAATCAAAAAATTACTTCATGTAGCTTTAGTAATTTTGAATTCCTGTTAAATGTCTTTTAAGTTTCTTTGTTAGAGTCCCAAAATTAAGAGGTACAGGCATTTACGTAGCTTCTGACAATAATCCAAAGAACAAGCCAACCAATGGCTGAAATTAAATCTTTTTTTAACTGTATTTCCATGTTCTTATTTAATCAACTTTTCTTATTTAAAATTTTTTATCTGTTTGAAAATGGATTCATCTATTACTAATTTCCACAGGGAACCTTCCCTTCTCACAAACCAAAATAAAACGGGAAGGACTAAAGTAAATACTACTGGACACCTTGAAAGAAAAATAGAAAACTCTCGTTAATCATTACCACAGAAAAGAAGCTAATGATCTCGCCGAATGTTTAAGTATTTCCAGAAATAAACTCATATTAACAGGTAGTAAATAAGTAATAATACACCTTTAAAATACAACCGATACACCTTTAAAATACAACCAATACACCTGTAAAACTCAACTCTTTCAAAGAAGGTAAAAATATTCCAAGCGCATACGACAATCGAAGAGGATCGGTAATATTTGAAACCGATGAAGGAATCCTGCTGGTGAGCAGTTCCGGGTCTTACTACAGGCTCCCCGGAGGAAAACCGAAGAAAGGGGAAGCTAGCATTGAAGCCGCAATTCGAGAACTTCGGGAAGAAACAGGGCTTCGGGCATACGATGTAAGATACCTTTTCAAATTTCATGCATCCAAGGTCTTCAAGATTAAGGCCAAAGGAGCGCCAGAGCCGAGAAGTGAGATCCACTACTTTGCGTTTTTCAGGCAGGGCAAGGAAATGAAGGTACAGGTCTCTGAAAACACCCTCAAATTACTGGATATTTATTATAGGCTGAAAGAAAAGGAGAGTAAATAAAAGTAAATAAAAGTAAATAAGAGTAAATAAGAGGCTATGTTTTAATTCAGGGTCGTTAGTTGCAGTTTTTCCCATACTTGCTTTTTTCAGATACATGTTTGATACATGTCTAATCGTGCAACCGATTCCCTGCAGCTACAAATTTCAGATACATGTTTGGTACATGTTTAATCGTTCAACCGATTCCCTGAGGCTACAAATAAAAGCCAAAGCCAAATTATCTTTTCGTGTCTAGATATGTCTAGATAAAACACTTTATACACTGGTTTCATGAATAAGTCATTCATTTTTCCCCTTCTCTACCAGAATTTCCTCACTCGACATTATACCTTATATGTACCACACGATACCTGTCATAGAGCGTTACGTTCAGGGTCAGGAGGAGGACGAAAAAGAGCGTGTTAAAAAGGTTGATAGAACCGTCGTATCTGGGCAGCAGGAAATCAAATGCGAGGACTATGCCGAAGTTCACCATGGTCATTACTATGAATTCCCGGATTATAGACCTCCAGTGAGTCCCATGCTTTGCAAGCCAGTGGCTCAATGCAGTGTTTATTATTATAATGATAGCTATACCTATTGCCAGCTGGAGGTTAGTTGAATGTACTTCGGGAAGGACCTGGGCAAAAATTATGCTCAGGAGGGATACCAGCACTATTTTTTCGACAAGCGCGTTATTGAAGAAACGTTCTGCAGAATTAAGTACCGGAAAATTAGTTTCACTTCCTTGCCCGGAAAAACCTTCTGGAGCAGCAGGTAGAGGATCGGCTGCAATTGAAAAACCAGACCTCATTGGAGGCAGGTCTCGAAGCAGGGCCCATGCCATGCCGAGCAGAAAGAGAGCCCAGGCAATCAGAATGAGGGCGTTTGCAGGATTGGCTCTTATCCAATCGGTTGTGTCCAGTTTGGCAATATGTATCCAGTATTCCTGTGGTAGTTTTATGAAGATCCAGATCAGGGCTGTAGCCGTAATTAATTTCTTTTTTGTAAGCACTGCCGGTTTCCATTTCAGGCGGACTCCTTCATAGAAATCGAAGAAATACTCAAAGGTATTGGGAAAAATAAGCAACAATGGACGCAGGTGTGTTAGCTCGAACAGGGCCACTCCTACAATCCTGTAATAAAAAAGGAAACGGCTCATCTTAAAGGCAAAAAGGTTTGACCAGTTTCGAAGAGTTGAAAGGTATGTAATCGCCAGATAATAAATGTCCAGCGCCTTATCATAGCCCTGGTAACCTTCAAGAGGCAGGCTCGTAAACTGCTGGAAAATTGTCTGGTCTATGGTATCAAGGACCATAGAAGCGATTACTGCCGGCAGAGGATATCTGGGAATGGCGAGTGGTATAAAGAAACGTAACATAACCACAGTCCAGAAAATCAACATATCAGATGTATCAGGCACGCTAAATTTACCCCCCTTTCCCCAGAATTTTTGACCCTATTTCCTGATTTATCAAGTCTTTCGAGATTCAAACCTTCAGACCGAAAATTAGTGTTATAAGCTGGGTCCAAGAAATTAACGTCGTGTATCTTTACTTAAGTTGAGACTAATAACTACTATTTATACGCCATTATTTATTATATTACTCATATAAATCTTACAACTTTCGACTGCCTGGACTACTATTTTTATATTGAAACCAGTCTACTCATTACGAAATTAATATATGACTGGCTTTTATATAGACCTAAGTTATAGATATCTACGATTAATCAGATATCTACAATTAATCAGATATCTACAATTAATCAGATATCTACAATTAATCAGATATATACAATTAATCAGATATATACAATTAATCAGATATATACAATTAATCAGATATCTACAATTAATCAGATATCTACAATTAATCAGATATCTACAATTAATCAGATATCTACAATTAATCAGATATCTACA
>JAEWQJ010000027.1 GCA_023399215.1 Methanobacteriota archaeon | reverse complement strand
TATATTTCAGGTGTTAAAGGTATCTGGCGGGCTTTCCTGTCCGAATACGTTTAACCAGGAGGGAGAACATATGGATTTCAAGAAATTGTTTAGAAAAGATGATAAAGCAGTTTCCCCGGTTATCGGTGTCATTTTGATGGTTGCAATAACCGTCATCCTTGCCGCCGCAATCGGATCTTCCGTATTCAGTAAGGGAGCTGTCGAATCCGCACCGCAGGCGAACCTCGACATTAAAGCAGTACCCGGTATAACAGATGGTAGCCCAACTGACGACTCTATAAAATTCGAACATCTCGGTGGAGAGATGATTCGCTTCAACGATACCTCTGCAACAAAAGTTATGGCAACCATTGATGGTCAAGACGCTTTTCAAATGAATGCATCTGCTCTTGAGTACTTCGATGTTGGTAACGTCAAAACAATTCCCTTGAAGGAAGTTGGTAACAGTAGCGCACAGGTTGTTCCTGATGGCAAAGTTGTAAACATCAAAGTTATCGATATTCCAACAAATCAGCTCATTTGCGACAAAGATGTAAGATTCTAAACACGAATTTAAGCACCTCAAACAGGTGTTTTTCTCTTTTTCCCTATCCAATTCGTTTTTATCTTGAACTCTTTATTTCAAATTTTACGATATTTCTGGAAAATGAAATATCATAGCAACAGTAACTTTTAAATCGAGAACGAGAAAATTCATAAATATATCTGCCGCGAATATGGCAGTATTTTTAACCAAAAAAACAAAGAACCGCCGGGGGGACTTGAGCTCTCAACCTGCTGATTACGAATCAGCCGCTATACCGCTAAGCCACGACGGCAAATGCACAGGAATAATCAAATTGCGTGCAGCCACCCCACCCTAAACAAGCTGTCCGACAATTACCCTCGATAATAAAAGAATTCCTTTTTTTCGATTTAAAGGTCTTATTTACTTTTTTTAGCACTTTTATTACTAGCAATAATTGTAGGACAGCCTGTAAAGAATGAGGTATTCGTGACCCTCTGCGCTCCTATGTAATAAAACAAATTCAAAGTTGAAATAAAATAGTGGGTCAATTGTAGGTAGTGGGGGTGAGTCATTGACTAAATCTGAAAAAACGAGCTCACACTCCATGTTTGAAATAAATATGGAGAGATTTGGAGGCTCTTGGCTTTCAATAACTCACCCCCACGACCCAATTGTACACGATACATAATTACAATAAAAAATTTAACTAGTAATTTATATTTAGAACAAAACAGTGACAACAAAGGATATACATAGGTCCTGCAGAGCTCTTAATTAAAATATCGCAGTATCACATCTGTCGCAAATAAAGGATTGAGAAGCTGAAAGAAATTTCCTAAACAGGAAATTCAAGTTCAACTTTTAAAAACACTCTTCTATCAAAAATGCGTTTCCACTCGTTAGATGGTTTGTGTTAAATATTTCTTTTTTATGATTCGGATTGCTATAAAAGTAAAGATCAGGAAATTTGTAAGCATTTGAGCTTTGGATCCTTATTCCCATTACAGGTTCGTCTAACATTTCTAATTTTTTTATAAGTAGCCAGGAAATTGTGGTATTTTGATGATTGTGAACTTGCCTGAAATCCGGTATATATTCATATTCGCTTTCTTCTTTTCCAATATAACCAGATTTTAGAGCACTTGCTCTGAATTTCCATTTAAGCGATTTGTCTTCAGATGAATAGAAGAAACCATAATCATTTATTTTTACCATCTTTCCATTTATTTTTATAAATACACCTAGTTTTTTGGTTAAGTCAGGAACTGTTTCTTTTATTGGTTTCTTTATCCCAGCATTAGTTAAATGCCATGACCAAAAGACTTTGCCATATTTTTTAATATGATTCATATGTGCCTCGTAGTTTCCTACGCAAGGCCCTGGAAAATATCCGTTAGGCTGATCTTTTTCGGGTTTAATAGGAATTACAAGAGTATAAATTTCTTTGCTAAATAACTCCATAGCTCTCACCTGCACTTGCCAATAATTTTTTAATAATAACCCTTAAAGTTTATAAATTTTATTGCAGTGTAGTATAAATAAAGCAAGGTCACATGAGACTTGACATATCTACGATTAAAAGGAGAGTTATACGCAGGTTCAAGTGAAAATATTCTATGATTTGAAATGATTTACGGTATAATAGGGTTACTTTGTGTACTCCAGATACAAAAACATATTAGGTGATATAGTTAAACGGATTATGTGTCGCTCAAATCTAACAAAACAAAGTGAGTTTACTCGCTTACGATTCACAATGGTTTATTGGTAATTAACTGTGTACAAGGATACATAGGGTAGATAAATTATTCCACTGATAATCCAAACTGAGAATATTTCTGAGTTCCTTTAGTTACAATATTTCTAACTTCACCACAAACAGATTCATCGATAAGTTAAGTAGTGTCTTCAGAACTCTACTTATCTATAAAATGATGGAAGAATACCCGAGCATATGGCTGATCAACTGTTTTTTTACTTTAGAAATACTTGAATTTTTAAGAGCCCTAATCATTTACTGAGATTCAAATTGTAACAATCTTTATCCGCTTCAAGCCATTCCGTAAGAGAAGGTCCCAAATAAAAAAAAGCCGCCGGGGGGACTTGAACCCTCGACCTGCTGATTACGAATCAGCCGCTATACCGCTAAGCCACGACGGCAAATGCATAGAAAGAATAAGCAGATCTAATATATAGATCAAGAATTTAATTATTTCGCTCGGGCGGAGCTATTTGCTTTTGCAAAGCCTGGATAACCCTGACATTATTTAAATAATGCGGCCACCTTTTTAAGGTTTTAGCTTCCTTTAAATAATTATGTCATTCCTTAAAATAATTATGTCATTCCTTAAATAATCCTATCATCCATTAAACAATCCTGGCCTCTATACAGATATTATACTGGTGAGGAGCATACGAACGGACTACCCTTTTTTCCAGAACCTCGATTTTCCTTCCTGCTTTTTCCGCAGCTTCCTTTATGAGTTTGATAGAGCTTTCGAATAAGTCGTCCTCAGGAGTCATTCCGTAATAATGGATAATTCCGCCGGGTTTTGTCAGGAGAACTGCGGAGTCCAGAAACTCAAAAGCACTATGAGGCAAATTCATAATCACATGGTCGGCAGTGCCTGCAAACTTTTTTGCTTCTTCCCGGGCGTCACCTTCGATTGCTTCGATGTTTTTCGCAGAGTTAAGAATTATATTTTCCATGAGATAACGCACAGCGTCCGGGTTTTTATCGATTGCCAGGACTTTTGAAGGCTTTTTACTCTTTGCGATAAGGATGCTGTAAGGGCCGACGCCTGCAAACATATCAACAATGGTATCCCCTTTCTTAACCTGGGAAAGAATTCTTGAGCGCTCGGTTGAAAGGCGAGGAGTAAAATAAGCCCGTGCAAGGTCGACTTTATAGCGGCAACCATATTCCCTGTGAATAGTTTCGGTTCTCGGCTCGCCTGCAACAACCTCAAATTCTCTAACCCGAAATTCCCCGATAACAGGCGTAAGAGGCTTGAGCACTGTTTTTATATTTGAATGAGTTAAAAGGAGGGCATCGGCAATTCTTGAGGCTTTCTCCTTGTCAAGTTCAGGGTCTTCCAGCAGGGCGATGTCTCCTATAACTTCATAAGCAGGGCTGAAACCAAGCAGGTCTTCCGGAACAGGTTTCTTTTCCTGGGGCTTGAAATCGAACTCAAGAAGCTCAATTTCTTCGAGAAAACTCTCCAGCTCGTCAGAAGCAGGTTCTCTGGTCAGGGGGAGATAAAGAAATGCCTCATCTGCGCCTATTTTTACGGAATTATCCAGAATTTCAAGCTCAAGGAGTATTCTTCTTACAGGTTCTCCTTTCTTTTTAGGAACTTTTATGCACTGCCGTTTCATGGAAAATCGCCTTTTGGAAGCCTAAGGTTATCCTTTTGTTATTAAGCTATCCATAGCCCGTGTTCAGGATAAATGAATCGAATGATTGTAGTTAAGCATGAAGTACAACCCAAAAACTACCAGGAATACCCCGCAGGTATAGAGAATATATCTATGCATTTTTTGGGAAAGAAGGGTTTTACCACGTCCGAATGATCCGGATATGGCAGTAAACCAGCCCATATCTGCAGCCCAGTGTCCTAGCATATAAGCCATTGCAATTAGAATTCCCATTTCATATTCCTTAAGTACGAGGGCACCGCCGGCTGTCAGCCACCAGATCCAGAAGTACGGGTTCGAAACCGAAGTAACCAGGCCTATCAGGGTAGGGCTGGAAACCAGCTTCAAGCCTGAGGAGTCCTGAGAAATCAGAGCAGAAGAAGCTGTAGCTCGTGCTTCCTTTAAGGTAAGAAGTCCAAATACCAGAAGTGAAAGCCCTCCTATAAGAAAAATTATGGAAATTATACCACTGTCGACAAACGAAGCAGCCCCTAAGAGAATCAGCACGTAGAGCACAGCCTCCACAAGCATATGCCCAAATACCACCTGTGGGCCTGCAAGCCAGCCTTTCTTCAGCGAAATCTCTATAGTTGCAAAAAGCATTGGGCCCGGAACAAGTGCGCCTGTAAGCCCTACAGAGAAACCTAAAAGGAGAGCTTCCAAAACCTCAATTGTTAGCATTGCGGATCAAAAAATTAAAGGTATCTAAGATTTTTTTGGAAATAAACCTCCGCAAGCGGAAAGACCCGGATAAATGACTTGATTAAACAAACCAGTAAAAAAAGAGCGTTTCTCAAAATAAAAGAGAAAACCTGCTGGAAAAAGAAAAATAAGGAAAATCTTAGAGAATAATCTCTATATCCAGTTCTTCTGCAAGCTCTTTGTATCTGTTTCGGATAGTGACTTCCGTAACTCCGGCTACATCCGCAACTTCCCGCTGAGTTCTCCGCTCACCGCAGAGGATGGATGCAATATAAATTGCAGCGGCAGCAACTCCTGTGGGACCTCTTCCGCTTGTGAGTTCCTTTTCGGAAGCCTGTCTCAGGATTTCAACACTTTTTGACTGGACTTCTCCTTTAAGGTTAAGACCTGAACAGAACCTTGGGACATAGTCGATAGGAGACGTGGGCATGAGCTTCAGTGCGAGTTCTCTGGAAATAAAGCGGTAGGTTCTTCCGATTTCTTTCCGGCTTACCCTGGATACCTCTTCGATTTCATCAAGAGTTCTTGGGACGCTGCACTGGCGGCAAGCAGCATAAAGAGCGGCTGCAGCAACACCCTCAATACTTCTTCCACGGATAAGGTTCTTGTCCACAGCTTTTCTGTAGACGACAGCTGCGGTTTCCCGCACAGTTCTCGGAAGACCGAGAGCAGAAGCCATTCTGTCCAGTTCAGATAGTGCAAATGCAAGGTTTCTTTCAGTTGCGTTACTTACACGGATTCTACGCTGCCATTTTCTTAAACGATAGAGCTGAGCACGATTTTTGGAAGAGATTGACTTTCCATAGGAGTCGCGGTTCCTCCAGTCAATCATTGTGGAAAGCCCTTTGTCGTGGATTGTGTATGTCATGGGCGCACCCACACGGGAACGCTTCATACGTTGATCATGATCGAAAGCTCGCCATTCTGGGCCTTCATCCACAAAATCGGCATCAATGACAAGTCCGCAGTCCCCGCACACGAGTTCAGCTCGCTCATAGTCGTGTACGAGGTTTCTGCTGCCGCATTCTGGACACACGGCCTTTTCTTTCTCAAAACTTTGCTCCTTTTGCTTCTCTTTGCGAGCTTTGATCATGGCACGTATTTTTTCTCTTTCAAGAGTGTCCGAATAGCGAACTCTTTCGACTTCTACCATATCATATCACCTTACAAACTAAAACAATCATATGTGTATATTTCCGGTATTTTTGGCTGCACCACTGAAATTACAGTAGATATCTAAAAGGCAGGATAAGAAAATCACGGCTGTAACTAGCAAAAAATATATAACCTAGTTAATGTTTAACCATAATATAGAATTCAAGTGTATATTCATGTCAGAGCTTTCACCGAATATAGACTCTTTCATTAATAAGAGCTCGAAATTCTGAATCCGAAGTTCGTTTAAAACCCTTCACTAAAAAATATGGATGACCTACAGGTCCGAAAACACTTACGATCGTACCAATCCGATTCAGGGCCTTATCTACAACGACCGAATTCAATTTAGGAAAACCATCTGAGACATTCTCGGGTTTTACCTCATCCCCTCTAATAATCAGGTTTTTAACACCTGTTCTGTGCAGCACTTTACCGAGTCGTTTCATATCAGCCACGAATAGTTAATAGCTATTTTCTCCAGCTCAGGGCAAAAATCTCCTGGCTTTGAGCATGTTTTTCTGTCAGCCATAAATACGGCTACATATTGTAAACTGAAAAGCATATGTAGTCTACGTTCATTATATATAAAGATATCGCAAGAACTATATTATATGTTAGTTTTAACTAATTTAATATAGTAGAATATAAGGACTAGGAGAAGGAAACCACAACCTTATATATTAAATGGACATTGTTGGCAGCAATCAGACCATAATTATGGTCATTATAGTCAACTAACTCCGATTAATGATCTCATTCTAAGGAGGAGACTCATTGTCCAAGTTCGTATATTTTTTTGGAAAGGATGAAACTGATGGCAAAGCTAGTATGAGAGACTTACTTGGAGGTAAGGGCGCAGGCCTTGCCGAAATGGCAAACCTCGGAATTCCCGTACCACCAGGTTTTACGATAACAACCGAAGTTTGTGTACTTTATCTGAAAGGTAAAAAGTATTCTGACGAAGTACTCAAACAAGTCGAAGAAGCGATCGATAAGCTCGAAACCTTAAACAACAAAAAGCTGGGAGATCCAGAAGATCCACTGCTTGTTTCTGTAAGGTCCGGTGCCAGGGTGTCCATGCCGGGGATGATGGATACCGTTCTTAACCTTGGGCTCACGGACAAATCTGTTCTCGGACTCGCAAATAAGGTCAACGACGAAAGATTCGCTTACGACTGTTACCGCAGATTTATCTCTATGTTTGGAGATGTAGTTCTGGGAATTGACTTTGAGAAGTTCGAGTCCCTTATTGAGGACAAGAAAAAAGAACTTAAAGTCGAATCTGACACCGATCTCGATGCAACCGCACTGAAAGATCTGGCTGAAAGGTTCAAGGGAGTAATCAAACTCGAAAAAGGATTTGAGTTCCCCCAGGACCCGAAAGTCCAGCTTCAGATGGCAATTGATGCTGTTTTTGATTCCTGGAACAATCCAAGGGCTATCACTTACAGAAAGCTTAACGAAATCGATGACAGTTGGGGCACAGCTGTCAATGTACAGACCATGGTTTACGGGAACAGAGGAAATACCTCAGGCACAGGAGTTGCTTTTACAAGAAACCCGTCTACAGGAGAAAAGAAGTTTTTCGGAGAGTATCTTATTAATGCACAGGGCGAAGATGTTGTTGCAGGCATCCGAACTCCTGACTTTATTGATACTCTTGGGAATAAAATCCCTGAAGCCTACAATCAGCTTGTTGACATCTGTGGGAAGCTCGAGGACCACTACAAAGACATGCAGGATATAGAGTTTACTATCCAAGAAGGAAAACTCTACATGCTGCAGACCAGAACTGGGAAACGTACAGCTGCCGCAGCCGTAAAGTTAGCAACTGACATGGTAGCAGAAGGGCTGATCGATAAGGAAACCGCAGTCACAAGGGTTAAAGCAGAACACATCGACCTGCTCCTGCACCCCAGAATTGACCCCAATGCAAAACTAGAAGTAGTCGCAAAGGGACTTCCTGCCTCACCCGGAGCTGCTGTAGGAAAAGTTGTATTTACTGCCGAAGCAGCCGAGGAAATGGCTGAGAAGGGAGAAAAGACAATTCTTGTCAGGACCGAAACTTCCCCTGAAGATATCGGAGGAATGGCAGCTGCCCAGGGTGTCATCACCGTACGTGGAGGAATGACCTCTCATGCCGCAGTCGTTGGAAGAGGTATGGGAAAGCCTTGTGTTGTGGGTTGTGGAGACATATCCATCGATACAAAGAGCGGCCTCTTCATGGTAAATGGTCACACTATCAAGGAGCACGATTACGTTACCATTGATGGAAGCACAGGCAGTGTAATTATCGGGAAAGTAGAGCTGATTGATGCTGAAATTAATGAGGATCTGAAGAAGATTCTTCAGTGGGCCGACGAGATCAGGACTCTTGGAGTAAGAACAAATGCAGATAATCCGGCAGACGCAGGCCTTGCCCGTGAACTTGGAGCTGAAGGCATAGGACTCTGCAGAACGGAACATATGTTCTTCGGGGAAGAAAGGATTCCTGCAGTAAGGGAAATGATCATGGCCGAAGACGAAAAGTCCAGGAAGAAAGCCCTCAAAAAATTACTTCCTATGCAGAAGGAAGACTTCCTTGGGATTTTCCGCAGTATGGAAGGCCTACCTGTTACTATCAGACTGCTTGATCCACCTCTCCACGAGTTCCTTCCTGACAAGGAAGAGCTCGACGCAAAGCTAAGGGAGCTTGAAGCTTCAGGAGACTGCGGAAAGATCGACGAGGTAAAGAAGGTCATCCAGCGTGTGATCTCCCTTAAAGAACTCAACCCTATGCTTGGTCACAGGGGATGCAGGCTTGGAATCACCTATCCGGAAATCTATGATATGCAGGTTCGTGCAATCATGGAAGCAGCCTGTGAACTTACAAACGAGGGAATGAAAATTACTCCTGAAATTATGATTCCACTCGTGGGCCTTGTAAAAGAGCTTTCAATTACCAGGGCAGAAGTCTGCAAGATGGCAGAGACAGTAATGGCTGAGAAAGGCGTAAAGATCGATTACAAAGTAGGAACAATGATCGAACTGCCCAGAGCCGCAATTGTCGCAGACCAGATTGCACAGGAAGCCGATTTCTTCTCCTTCGGGACAAACGATCTGACTCAGACAACCTTCGGGTTCAGCCGTGATGACGTGTCCAAATTCGTGCCTATCTATAAGGAAGCAGGAATTCTTGAGCACGATCCGTTTGCAGTCCTGGACCAGGAAGGCGTTGGCGAGATCATGAAAATTGGTATCTCAAAAGGCCGCTCTGTCAAACCTGACATCAAAATGGGAATCTGTGGAGAACACGGTGGAGAGCCAAGATCTATTCACTTCGCCTATGATATAGGTCTTAACTATGTAAGCTGCTCCCCTTACAGAGTTCCGATTGCAAGGCTCGTAGCTGCCCAGAGCACAATTGAGTCAAGAAAGTAAAAGTTTTGAAAGTTAGAAACTTCATTAAAAGTAGCAGGATTTATCCTGCTCATATTCTCTTTTTTGTAAACTTTAACTATGATTAGTCGTTCTGAAAATTCTATTATGTCTGAGAATCTTGTATGACTTTCTTAAAGGTATTTCCTTAAAAAATATAATGATGTAACCTTTTTTGAGGGTTAATGCTGTCATTTTACATCGAGCTTCATGCAGACTCCTCATCCAAAAATCATTATTGAATCGAGCCTTGCAGTACCTACTTTTGTCCAGTACTTACAAACACTACAATACTGGATCTCGCCGTCGGAGCGCAGTTTCAGTTTAGCGTGACATTTTGGACATATTTTTAAATGTTTCATGATAAAACCCCTTTAAATTTTTATATTAATTTTGAGCTCATCACAAAACTCAAAATGGTTCTCTGAGCCTTGAATTTTGAACGATTATCAAGTTTTGTGACGAGCTCACGCAAGTCTTTAGATATTTTGGTGGCTGTCTGTTTGGTGGCTGTCTGTTTGGTGGTTGTCTGTTTGGAGGTTGTTTTTGGAGGTTGTTTTTGGAAGTTGTTTTTGGAGGTTGTCTGTTTGGTGGTTGTTTTTGGAGGTTGTTTTTGGAGGTTGTTTTTGAAGGTTGTTTTTGGAGGTTGTCTGATATATTGGTAGACTATTGAGAGGCTAGTTTACTCCCTCTATGTTTATTCTTCTCCCATTTCTTTTCTAAACATGATGTAATCTCTTTCTACTTCTTCTAGTTCGTATTCCATTTTATGCCCCATTTTGTGTTTTCGCCATTTTCAAGTTGGTTTTTATTAATAGGTGGATAACTTTCTGAAGGCTGTCTAAAGGTTATTCATTGACAAATTTTTAACATGTACCTTTTTTCCAATTTGTTTTTAAGTTTAGATTAATATTGTATGAATGGCCCCAGTATCTATTATAAATTTCTTCAGAGGTTAAAAGCATCCCATTCCCGAACAAAGATCCTTGTGAAATTTGCTTTGAAAGCTTCTTCTCTGTCATTTTATTCATTAACTGATTCTCCTTTATTCCAAGTTTTATTCCTTTTTCTTTAAAGGAACACGGATTCCTATTTCCGCTTTATTCTATAAATAGTTTTTGCTCGTGAACTAAAATAAATTAAATAAAGCTCCTACACAGCATACATAAAGAATAGCTGTCAAGATATTCAAAACTCGATTGATTATTCAGAATACGGACTAGGAAAAGTAATTTTGAGTTTTTGGATCAGTTCTATCACTAAAGAATAGACGAAAACGTATTATGGATAGTAGGTCCCAAAAATATTCTTTAACAAACTCTGTTCAACAGAAAGAATAAAACAACAACTTAATAGGAAAACGTTACTATCCAGCTAAGATTTTATATTTTTAATTGGTGATCAAAAATCAAATGCAATCTTCAGTGCAATGTTAAACATTAAGATGATGTTTCAATACTATTGGTTTATTGACTCTGTAATACAAGAAGAAGCCCAGAGGTGCTATATCTACTGTATCCCCCAATACAGTCTCTCCGAATTATGCTCCCCCAAGCACATTGATTCGAAGAAGAATCAGCAACCCCCAGGAAATTCTTTTCTTTTTGATGATCCCCAGTTAGATTCCCCAACTCCATCACATAATAATAGCATAAATTATATTAAATAAATCATATCAAAAATTGCATTCAAGCAAAAAATTGTTTAACGTAAAAGATTTCAAGTCCATCATAGTCTTTTCTAAGTAGAACTTACATACTATAATGGAATAGTTTCTAAGTAGGACTTCGGTACTTGAACTGAAAAACAGCAACGTTAAGTCGTTATATGTCTAAAATTTGGCTTTAGAGTTTCTGGAATGAAGTCGTCAATAAAAAAGTTATGAAAAATACAGGTTATTGCGGCCTCAATTAGCCGCAACCTTCCCTGAGTCTTCTGTCGTTTGGGCAACTTTCAGTAGTTCCTTGAGATCATATAATCGGCAATCTGAAGGAGAAGCTCCTTTTCCGGGCAGTCCCGCAGAGCGTCCATTTTTGCTTTGCCTTCATTGATATATGAAATTGCAAGGTCCTTTACATAATCAAGTGATCCGCATTCGGTTAAAATCCGGACGGCTTCGTCGGTTTCTTCCGTAGTAGCTGTTCCTTTCCCGAAAATGTCCAGTTTCACACCTTTTTCAAAAGCGTCGATTACGATAAGGGTATGTTTCCCTTCCATAAGGTCGCTGCCTCTTACCTTACCGAGCACTTCCTCCGGAGTGACCATATCCAGAACATCATCATACATCTGGAACCCAATCCCTATAAGGCGCCCATATTCAGATAAGGCTTCAGCAACCTCATCAGAAGCTCCTCCAAGAAGAGCCCCGATCTTGGCTGCAGCTGCATAAAGAACTGAGGTCTTTTTTTCCACCATCTCAATATATTCAGCTTTACTAACCTTTTCCCTCTTTTCAAAATCCATATCAAGCCACTGGCCTTCGCAGATTTCTGTACAGGTTTTTGAAAGAACATCCATACATTTCAAAATCCTTGCAGGCTCATTTTCAACTTTAGACAGAATCTCAAAAGCTTTAGAATAAAGAGTGTCACCTGCAAGAATTGCTCCGGCTTCACCCCATATCATATGGACTGCAGGTTTCCCTCTGCGAATGTCATCCTTATCCATTATGTCGTCATGGATCAGAGTGAAATTATGTACAAGTTCCACGGCCACCGCTGCAGGTAAGACCGATTTGAGGTCCGAGCCTGTAGCTTCGGCTGCCAGAATAAGAACTGCAGGGCGGAGGCGCTTTCCTCCAGAATCTACCAGGTAGCGAGAGGCTTTATACAGTTCCTCTGGATGGACTACCGGAAGCAGTTCGTTAATTGCGGCGTCAACATGGACACTTCTTTTTTTGATCTCATCAACTAACGTCATAAATATCACGAGGTACGGAATGATTTCCTATACAATTATTCTTCTATATATAACACTTCACCGTTTCTGAGAAGGTGTACTGTATCTCCGAGTACATACCCGGCATCTTCCGCCATCTCGATGTAGTGTCCGTGCATCTCCATATCCCCATGGGCAGGGATTACATGTTCAGGATTCACCATACGCAGGAGTTCCCAGTGGTCTTCCCTGTATGCATGCCCTGATACGTGCACATTGTCATAAATCCTGGCACCTCGCATCTTGAGCTTGGTCTCAAGAGCATAGCGGTTAGCCTGAGTCATGGGACTCGGGATCACATTTGCAGAGAAGATAACCTTATCTCCTGGATCAATTACATATGGGGTTTCCCCGTTTGCAATGCGCACAAGGATGGAGCCTGGCTCTCCCTGGTGTCCGGTAACAATTGGGAGGTACTTGTTCTTTCCATCCTGGATAATGCGTTTGAGAGCTCTATCTACATCCTTCCTCTGGCCGTGCATCTCGACATTGGAGGGAAGTTCCAGATAGCCAAGGTCTTTAGCAGCTCCGACATAGCGTTCCATTGAACGCCCCAGGAGCACAGGAATCCTGCCCATTTCCCCAGCAGCTTCAATAATTGCTTTTAATCTGGGAATGTGGGAGGCAAAGGTGGTAATAATCATCCCTACATCTGACTCTTCTGTTCCAAGCAGTACGTCCCTGACCATATCCTTTGCAATCTGTTCCGACGGAGTTTTACCTGAACGTCCGGCATTCGTGCTTTCTACAATCATTGCAACAACTCCTTCTTTCCCGAGGCTTTTAAGGCGCTCGAAGTCAGGAGCTTTACCCATTGTAGGAGTGCGGTCCAGCTTAAAGTCGCAGGCGTAAAGGACCGCTCCAATTGGAGTGTGAACTGCTGCAAGCACACAGTCAATAATACTATGCTGGACATTGATGAACTCAATGGAAATATCTTCCGTAACCTGGTAAGTTCCGCCCGCATTCAATGGAATAACCCTGTTGCAAACCTCAAACTTGCGTTCGGCCTCGATCTGCTGTTTGATAAGAGCCGTTGTATAGGGTGTAGAGATAATTGGAGCGTTATACCTGTGGGCAAGTTTTGGAATTGCACCTATATGGTCAAGGTGCCCGTGAGTACAGACAATTGCCCGGACAGTTCCATTGATTTCTTTCATAATAGTATCATCAGGAATTGCTCCCATCTCAATAAGTTCGAGAGAATGCATTTTATCAATTTCAACATCCTCATGGATCTGAACCCTATCGAGACGAAGCCCCATATCCAGAATGATGATATCTTCGCCTACAATGACTGCAGTCATGTTACGGCCCATCTCATTGTAACCGCCGACTGCAACAATTCCTATTTCAGTCATATTTTTACCTCTTATTTATTTTTTTATCCTTGTGAACCCCAATCCTTAGAAAAAGGATCAGGTGATGACCTTAAAATGATAGCCGCGATGTGAATGGTACAGCATAGCATAGAGCCTAACACAGAATTAGCCTTAGAACAACCATACCCTGCCCTGTTGCAGGAATAACTCCACTCCCGATGAGACGAATCAGGCTACATCTCTTGCAGAAGAATTCTACTAATATATCTGTTTTTATATACAGATACTCATGTCTGCCAAGCACGCTCCAGAATTGCCCCAGAACTGCCTTTAGATCCTCTTCTCTTTATATACACATTTCTTTAAAGGATTCTACCTTTCCAGATCAAACAAAATCTGCTATTATTTCAATCAACAGGAGCCTTTAAGTGCTCTTACCTTACTGGCTAGTATTTCTTAAGAACCTGAATTTCAATCAATCCTGTAAAGTTAGATTTCCGCCTTTAAAATGCTTTGAAAACATCCGCTTTTCTATTTTAGCCGATTTTTCTAGAGCTTATTCAGCAACCTGCTTTGTTATAGTTGGGGCTTTTTATTCCTGGTTTTATTATTGGGGCTTTTTTTATACCTGGTTTTCTGGTTTATTCATGGCTTTATTCTGGTTTATTCTAATTAATTCCTGGTTTTATTCAATCCACTCTGATTTATTCTGATTTATTCTGACGTATTTTAATTTACTATAATATATTTTAGTTTATTTTAATTTATTTTAATTCTATCCCAGCTGCTTCTCATCAACCCATTCTCGTCTGGATAATTTCTATCATGATAACCTCATAAGGAGATCCTAACTTTCACCAGAAAGTTCCTGAGTTTACAATTATCATAATTATTCTATTTCTGTAACGAAATTCCTTCATACTAAGTAATTTCAGCCTGAATAACTGTGAAAGAACTCTTTAGTTTAATTGATTTTATAGTAATTCTATGAAACTAACTCTTAGTTTCATTGCCTTTTACGGCATTTCTATGAAACTAACTCCTGAATTCATCGATTTTACAGCAATAATATCTGGCAGTTTATGAACCTAAAGCAGATCTAATGTAATTGCTATCAACTCCAGATAATTCAGGTGAATCCTATGCCTGTCTATATAGTCCTGAGTCAGTTTTCCAGGATTCAGAATACGAACCACTTGTTCATATTAACGATCTATTTCCGAACATTACTTTCATATTATGTATAAATATTGTTGTAGAACGACCCTTCTAATTAACATATCTACTATTATATCTTACCAGTATAATCCGAATTTTAATACAGATTGGATTTTAATATTTACAATACAAGTAAACCGAATTCTGTGCCAGAGTTCAGAACGAGTCTCCTGATACGGCATAGTCTTTTACGTTAAATCCGCGCTGCCCCAAATATTCAAGAGTCCAGCCAGTAACAACCACAGGTGCGTTACGCAGGTCCTGTATATTTGCACAGCCGCAGAGAAACATCGCAATCCGGAATTCGTCCAGCATGCGGGAAAGGACTCTGACAACCGATTCTTTTCCTTCAAGGGCAGGACCTACAAAAGGCAGGGCTGCACTTGCCGCACTGGCTCCGAGAGCAATGGATTTTGCGATATCAATCCCTGTCCGGATCCCACCGGTTGCGATAATTGGAAGGGAAACCCTGGACTCTATAATGCTGGCAACCGTAGGAATTCCAAAGTCCCAGAAGAGTTCCCCAAGGTGTTCGGAGGCATAATCTCCACTATTCCTGGCCCGGTAGACCTCAACGCCTGCCCAACTTGTGCCTCCCACACCTCCCACATCAATTGCAGATACGCCTGCTTTCTGGAGGAGAATTGCGTCTTCCCTCGAAATCCCGGCTCCTGTTTCTTTAATAATTACTGGCTTGTTCAGTACGGAGCAGATTTCTTTTATCATGTCAAGACAGCCAGTGGCATCCCTATCCCCTTCTGGCTGAATGGCTTCCTGTAAGAAATTAAGGTGAATAGCAAGGGCGTCGGCATCGATCATTTCTACGAGTTTTTCAAGTCCATCAATCCCATACTGGCGAATCTGAGCAGCGCCCACATTTCCGTATATAAAAGCATTCGGAGCTTTTTCCCTGACAACCCTGAAAGACTCTTCCTGGGCAGGGTCATCAATTGCAGCTCTCTGGCTTCCAACTCCCATTCCTACCCCCAGCTCTTCAGCCGCAGCGGCAAGTGCAGCATTTACAGGGGTAATGTCAGGGTGACCTCCAGTAATCGAAGCAATCAGAAAAGGAGCTCGCAGACGTTTTCCAAGAAAGTCTATAGACAGGTTCAGTTTATCCATATCGAGTTCCGGAAGTGCCCTGTGGATCAGGGTCACATCCTCAAAGCCCGCGCTGACTCTTCGGGATTCAACCGGGCTTTCAGCACACAATTTCAGATGTTCGATCTTTCGCTGTGAGGTCGTGCTAATCATACTTATACCCTTTTGTCCGGACTGATTGTGGTTCCCATAGATTCTCCATTTAAGAACCGATATATATTATCCTCTTTCCTGGCATTGAATATATATGATGTAATACAAGACGTTTTGCTAAGTTCCAGAAGTTCCTGCACCTTCCCGAGCATGCCACCCGTAACATCGGTACTTCCCGACCCCTTTATGTAACACTTGAAGTTTTCAAACGTTTTCGGGGTGATCTCAGGTACAGTTTTTCCGTTGTTATCAAGCACTCCATCCTCTGCCGAGCCTAATCCGAGCCGGGTAATCTTGAGCTCTTTTGCAAGATAAGGGACTATCTGGTCTCCTGAGAGCACGCAAGCTTTGAGTTCAAGATCCATAACAACATCTCCGTGCAGCACCGGGACAAGCCCATTCTCGAGCATGAGCCTTATATTATCAAGGTACATACTCTCAATTCGCCCGTTTCTGCAAACCGTACAGCACATAGGATGTACGGCTATAGCCCGGACTCCGTAATCATTTAAAGCATCTACCACTCTGGATGCAAGTTTCTTGACAGATTCATGTGTTACAATTGCTCCTTCAGGATCAAAAACCCTGCCAAGCTCATATTTTTTAGCATAGGTGTGCCCAAAAGAACCTGCACCGTGTACAATAATCATCTTTCCCCTGTATTCGGAAACTTCTTTTGCAATTCTCAGGAGGGCATCCTCTCTTACAACCCCTTGATCTGCGGCTTTGTCAGTAATGACACTGCCCCCAAGTTTCAGGATAACAGGTTCGGTTGAGACATTCATGCAATATCACTTAATACCTTTTTAAAATTTTCAGCTTCCTTTATGAATAACGCGAAATTATGAAATAAGACTCCAAGAGCTCAAGGTTTGAGTTATTCATTCCAACCTTAAGCCCTGTTCCGTGGGTTTTGTTATGATTGCTTTACCCCCTGCACCTGCAATGGCTTCAGCAACCTGTGTACATTTATCAGGTGCTGTAAGGGCAACCATACATCCCCCACCTCCACCTCCTGTACTCTTTGCTCCAAAAGCTCCAGCTCCCCGAGAGGAGTATATTAATTTAGAGAGTTCAAAAGTATTTACGCCAAGTGCGTCCAGAATACCCTGGTTCACATTCATAAGTTTGCCAATTGAAGAGTAATCTCCTGTCTGGAAAAAGGGTTCTGCAGTCTTGGAAATTCTTCCAATGACAACCATTAGAGGCTCTATAAGATGTGGATAACTTTCACGGAGTTTTCTCACATTTGTTACAAGCTCTTTTGTAGAAGCGAAAACTCCTGTATCCCCGATAACAACTCCGCAATCAGGCGTCTTCAGCTTTCTCCTATCGGGAATGGTCACAACCCCTCCGAATGTAGAAACATAAGTGTCAGTAGGACTTGCGGCTCCTTGTACTTGAATTTCGATTTCATGCCCCATTTTAGCGATTTCTTCGAGAGAGAGGCCACAGCCAAACATTTTATTGAGCGCACCTATACTTGCAATCGTAACAGCGGCAGATGAACTGAGTCCCGAGCCCACAGGAATCTCAGAATCAACTTTCAGATGAACACCATCTATTGGTACGTGTTCTCTCATTTTCTCAATGGCTGCGGAGATATAAGGATGTTTTTCAAAATCAATCCCTGTTCGGCCAATTTCCGATTGAATTATTATAGAGTCACATAATTCCACCCGCACACGGGTCCTTAATTCAATTGCACATCCTATTGCGGTTTCTCCGTAGACAACCGCATGTTCTCCGAAAAGATAAATTTTCCCGGGGGCAGAACACGAAATCATATTACTCCTCTGAAATTCATAAATTCGATTTAAGATATAAAGTAATGAATTTACATTAGAAATGAAAGCATATCGCCTTCTAACTCAGTAATAAATGTATTTAATGTATTATTCAATTTATTTGTTATTGTTTTATTTTTTTACAGACCTCATTTAATTTCTTTCACAGACCTCAATAGGTTAATAAAGTATAAGATCCGCAAAAAATTTACTTGGAACAAATAAGTGATTCTGTATCTTAAATTAAAAACAGATGTACTCCGTTTTTCTGTGGAATTACTCTTACTCCACAATAATTGCGGCATATCCTACAACTGCGCTCATATCTCCGGAAACCTCACCACTATTTGAATAATTAAGCAGTTCAGCCCGGGTTGCACCAAGCTTCTTTGAGGCTGTTAGCATCGCAGAAATAGGTCCATATCCGCATACGGATGCATTTCTTCTATAAAGCCTTTCATAGATTCCTGGAACATCCAGATTAAGGATAGCTTCTATAATTTCGTTATCCGTTTCCCTTGCAAGGTTTGCAGGCTTGTAATGAGTAAAATCGCTGGATGCAATGAAGGCTACTTTTTTCCCACTTTTTGAAACAAGGTTGGCAATAAGGGTCCCCACCTCAATTGCAGTCCCTTCATCCTGCATACCCAGACAAATAGGAAGAATCCTGAAATTCTGATCAAAGCGGTATTGAAGAAAAGGAAGCTGAACCTCGATCGAATGCTCGTATCGGTGTCCAAGCTCATCCACATCAACAATACTTCCTGCTAGGCCTTCTGCAAGTTCTCGATCAACTTCGAGAGTTCCCAGGGGAGTTTTCCAGGTATCCGTGGATACTGATACCGGTGAACCATATCCCGTATGGTTAGGACCAAAAAGGACATATGTATCCGCTTTGGGAAGAGCTGCATAAACGTGTGCAGCAACTCTCCCTGAATATACATATCCTGCATGCGGGCAAACTGCTCCCAGGATATTTCTTTCCCGGATCTCCAGACCTTCAAAACATTGCTTAAGTTCTTTCTCCAGATTTTCAGGACGCAGGGGATAGAACTGCCCTGCAACTGCTGGCTGTCTCATTTATGATCACCCATATAAGATACGGGCTATTTTTATATATCCTTGCAGTCTGCAGGGCTGCCTTTCGGAATCAGAGAGGTGTTTCGAAGTCAGTCAACTCGTAATTGAAAGGAGTACTGTTAAGCCGGGAGACTTCCCTTGCAAGCAGCCAGTAGATAAGGGAAAGAGCTTTTCTACCTTTGTTGTTTGTGGGGATTACAAGATCCACATTTGAAATCAGATTGTTAGTATCACAGAGTGCTACAACAGGTACTCCGATGCTTGAAGCTTCCTTTAGTACCTGGGCATCGCCTGCAGGGTCGGTTACGATCACAACGTCAGGCTCAAAGAAACCATGGATCTGAGGGTTTGTAAGTAAGCCTGGGATGAACCTTCCAAGCATTGCTCTTGTGCCTAATGATCTGGAAAACATCCTTGCAGGATGCTGACCGTACTGCCTTGAAGAAACCACAAGAATCCTTGAAGGATCATAGTGAGACAGCAATTTTGCTGCAACTCTGATTCTTTCATCTGTTGACTGGATGTCAAGCACATATAATCCATCAGTTCTGACCCTGTATACGAAACGCATCATATCCTGGGTCTTTTGCTGAGTGCCTATATGAACGCCTGCTGCCAGGTATTCGTCAATAGAAACAAGAGAAGTAGAACCTTCTTTAGCAGAAGGCTCTTCTTCCTCTGCTTCTACAGGCACAGATCCGATTTTTGCTGCGGCTTCCTTTTCAGGTGCAGGTTTTGCTTCAGCCACGACATCTTCTTCAGGCAAAGGCTGTTCGTTGTTCTCCTCCTGCCCTGTCTGCTCAATTTCCTCCATAAAGTCACCTCATAATATAGAATCAACAATAAAACACATTCAATATCTGAAAATGTATCCCACTGCGTTTTTAACTGGTTTTACGTTTGACCGTTATAGGAATAACTCCGGCCTTCAACTCTTCAATAGCAAGATTAAGAGGGTCCAGTCGCCCGTTATCTTCAACAAGGACAGGAGCTCCCATTGCAATTTGCAATGCTCTTGCGCCTATGATCCGTGCACGCTCGAACCGGGTATACTTTTCCTTGACCAACTGATCACCCTGAAATTTAAAAACGCTCCGATGAATTCCGATAATTTAGAATCATGATAAGTTTGATATTTTACAGTACATGCCTTAAAACCAGCACCCAGAAAATAGGGAAATGGGACCGCTGAGATTCGAACTCAGGTTCCGGCGTCCCGAACGCCGAAGGATGGACCAAGCTACCCTACGGTCCCTTACTGGTACGGCGAAAGCACATCGACGAGTTCAACGTGGCTTAACAACATTCTGCGACAACAGTAACGGGTGATCCCAAGATCATCCAATACTGCAGCAGCGTTTTCGCCATCACTAACACGTCTTTTGTACTCATCCCAATAGTTTGAGATTACTTTTCCACATGAGAAACATCGGACTGGGATCATAGTCTTACCTGTAAGATTTCTGGTATTTAGCCCTTGCTCCGGGCCCACCGAAGTTCTTTGATTCTTTCTGCCTGGAATCGCTTACAAGTAAATTGCGGTCATAGCTTGCGAAGTTATCTCTGATGATTGTGTCATTTGTCCATTCCACAATACCTCTGGCAACTGCAGTCCTTACCGCATTAGCCTGTCCGATAATTCCGCCACCCCGAACATCTACATTAATATCAAGTCCGGAGACCACTTCATCTCCTGCGATCAGCAGAGGTTCTGAGATCTTCATCATTACAAGCTCTGGAGTATATAGCTCGAGAGGAATTTTGTTGATCCTGACCTTCCCGGTTCCTTTTGTGACTGTTGCACGTGCAGTTGCAGTCTTGTGCTTTCCAGATGAATTAACTACTTTGACCATGAGGACTCACCCTTTAAAATTTTGAACCCATTTTCTGGCTCACTTCACCAAGCTCGATATATTTGCTGGAGCTTAGAAGCCTCATATCGGCATCTGCAATTGTGATTGTTTCAGCGCCCTTGAGTTCAGAGGGAACACCTACATAGACCTTGAGCCTGGACATTGCGTCCCTACCTCTTGCTCTCTTATAGGGCAGCATGCCACGGATAGTCCTCTTAAGGATGCGTTCCGGACGCTTCGGGAAGTAAGGCCCGAATTCCATAGCACCTCTTTCCCGGGTTTGCCGGTATTCTTTGAGGGTGGTCGCCCTTGAGCCAGAAATTACGGCTTTTTCAGCGTTTACAATATATATTTCTTCGTCTCCTGAAAGCAACTGTTTTGCAACTGTACTTGCAAGACGTCCTAGAATAAGCCCATTTGCATCGATAACCGTCATCTTCGACACCTCAGCGGAATATCCGGATACCGGACCCTTTTGGATTTGCTTCCATTATCTCTTCGAGACTCAGGCACTTGCCACCGGCTTCAGTGATCTTGTCAACTGCAGAGTCACTGAAGGTTAAAGCCGCAACAGTTACAGAGTGGTCAAGAAGACCTGCGCCCAGTACTTTCCCCGGAATAAGCAGAACATCGCCCTCTGCTGTGTGCCTGTTAATCTTACTCATATTCACAGCCGCATAGTTTCTGGACGGCATCTCAAGACGTCCCGCGATATCCTTCCAGATGGGGGCAGTGTTTGTATTTGCCCTCTCCTTCAGGGTAAGAATCAGGGAAACGATTCTTGGATTTGTTTTTCTTGTTAGTTTTACCAGTGATTTTTTACCCAATGTATGTTCCTCCGCAAGATCTGTATGAATCTCACTCACGCGGAAAAAAATTCCCTATCGCGTTCGAACATCGCTATAGCTGCCCCATTGGAACCTAAATCCAAAAGCAGCAATTTTAAAGAACAAGCGATTAGTTGGAATTGGTATGATGTGAATAACATTTCTAGTACATAAAGATTATGTGCATTAGTAGTTCCATTTACAAAAATTCCAAATAATAATCTTTTTTTAGCTATAATATTTTTTTGATTCTGTTAATTTATAATCTCAATCTTCGTTATTTATTAATTATAAAACTTGCTTTTGAGCTAACCTCGTAGATAGAAGTATTAGAAAGAAATTCTATTTTTATAATATTAAACGAATTATACTAATTGGGGAATAATCAGTTTTTGGAGAATAATCAGTTTTTGGAGAATAATCAGTGCTGAGAAAGCGGGAAATCTCGCATACAATTAGTATCCGATCTATAAGCAGGCGGCAAACGAATCTAGACTTCCTTATGAGTGTCACCAATATATTACTGCGCCTGGTACAAAATATGAAATAAGCGGGCAGGAAACCGCAGACAGGAAATGGGTGGTATTATCATGCCGACAGTTATTCAATACCTTCTGGACAGATTAAAGCAACTGGGAATAAGGGATATTTTCGGTGTACCAGGGGACTTTGCATTTCCGATCAACAACGCCATCTGTGATGATAAAAATCTTCACTGGATAGGCTGCTGCAATGAACTGAACGCTGCTTATGCTGCTGACGGTTATGCTCGTATTAAAGGCATGTCTGCACTGTCTACTACTTTTGGTGTAGGTGAACTTTCCACACTATGCGGTATAGCAGGCTCTTATGCGGAGTACAATCTGGTATTCCATATTGTCGGAATGCCAAAAATGCAGGCACAGAAGACGCATGCCATAGTTCATCACTCGCTGGGCGCCGGAGAATCCAGCATATTTATGGAAATGGCTGCGCCAGTAGTATGTGCAAGTACAATGCTCACTCCAGAAAACTGTGTTCAAGAAGTCGAGCGTGTTCTCGAAACGGCCCTGGAAAAACACCGTCCGGCCTACATTGCAATACCTCACGACTATGTGAATGCAGATATTTCATCCTTTAATGCACCTGCAAGAAAACCTGTAAAAAGCGACCCTGCAACTCTTGAAGAAGTGGTCTCAATTATTGCAGGTAAACTCTCGAATGCAAAGCAAGCCTGTATTATGCCGGGTTTTCTTGTTGACCGGTTTGGCCTCAAGGACCTGTCTATGGCTGTTATTAATGCTTCGGGTTTGTCTTATGTTACTATGGCTCTGGATAAGTCAGTGCTTGAAGAGACTAATCCCTCCTACCTGGGATTATACATGGGACAACTTATCAATCCTGAAATCCGGGAATTTGTGGAATCCTGCGACTGCATCCTTACGATAGGCACTATCTTGTCTGATGTTAACACAGGCAAGTTCACGGCTAAGCTGGATAAGTCCCGAATTATCAATATCATGCCTTCAAGTGTCCATATAGGGGATACTGATTATACCAATGTAAAAATGCTTGATGTACTGGAGGAACTCACCAGAAGGCTTAACAAGCGTACCGACATCAGTGGCCCTGTTGCCAGACGTCCCGCCGTTCCAGAGGTAAATGCTGAAGATCCAATAACGGCTGACTATTTATATGCCAAGTACGCGGAGTTCTTTAAGCCCGATGACATAATTATAGCTGACTCAAGCTCATCCTTTTATGGGTTACTGCCCCTACTTTTACCGAAAGGAGCCAAGTTCGAGAGCCAGATGCTCTGGGCAGCAATTGGCTGGGCTACTCCTGCTTCCTTTGGCACTGCACTTGCTGCACCTGACCGACGAGTAATTCTTATTACTGGAGAAGGGTCACACCAGATGACTGCTCAGGAGATCAGCCAGTTTTATCGCCATAATCTGAAGCCTATTATTTTCGTGCTGAATAACCAAGGCTACCTGATAGAAAGAATGCTGTCTGAAAAAGTAGATTACTGCTATAATGACCTTGCAGAGTGGCAATACTATAAATTACCGGATGTTCTCGGCTGCAATGATTGGATTACGAGAAAGGTTACTACCTGCGGAGACCTTGATAAGGTCATGAGAGAGCTGGATAATGCTAAAAAGGGTGCATACATAGAAATAGTTACACCGAAATTATCGGCTCCCTCGCTTATGGAAACGATTCACAAAAACGTATGACACGCATAATTAAACCTTATTAAGGAGTTGCAGGAGAGTTATCTTCTCGTACAATTTTCACCTTAATTATTTGAGTAAACTTTACTTTCGCCTTAACTACTTGAGTAAACTTTAACTCTTTGAGTAATTTATACCGCTCGAGAAAGCTGCGACTTCTCTTCTGCTTAAGTAGTTACAGAAATTTATTAATAAGATATGCCCAGTACCGCCCTCGAAACCCTGTCATAAATTCCCGAAATATTGCATCCGAACTTTTTTGCTACAATAAGTGCCACGATCCGGATATCCACAAGATAGGAAAGCCGGTCCTGCATGAAATTAATCTCGGAAACCAATTTTTGTCGGCTTATCCCAATGTCTGCGGAGATAAATTCCAGAACCTGCTCAAAGGAAATTTCTTCTTTGACCTGCACTTTTTCCCCAGAAATGTCTGGATTTTCAAGAAAATTCTCTGACGGCTTGAAAGCATGTGGAACCCGGATACTTTCCACATCAAAACCGGGCACAAGAACCCCGGCTTTAAGTATGAGAAAACCTGCTTCAAGGGCTTTTTCCTTTACTTTTGAGGCAGTTTTCGGGGAAAACCATTTCAGGTCAAAAGCCAGGGAATACTCAAAATCCTTTTCCGAGAGAGAAGTTGCAAGAGTTTTTTTAAAAGGAACGGAGACTACGCGTTTAAGTTCTTCCATTAACTGCACCCATAAAAATTGATCTGGCACGGAGAGTTTAATTTGATATTAAGAGTATAATATTTTAAGTGTATAATATTGTTGAAAGTATACTACTATCATATTGTTGAGAGTATAATATTGTTGAATATATAATATGTTAAGAGTATAATATTGTTGAAAGTGTTGAAAGTATACTACTATAATATAATATTATTGAAAAATATAATATTAATAAAAGTGTAATATAAACATTTAAGATAAAGAAGTTTAAAACCAAGAAATTTAAGATAAAGACTCAAAAATTTAAAGTCTCCGGCTCAGGATTTTCTACCCTGAACTTCTGCCGGAGTAAAGTCTTCCTGAAAAGGAAAGTTTAGAGTGTCACAAGTTTGGCATCGAGGATTCCATCGACTTTCCGGACTTCCTCAAGGATTGGGTCAGAAACTTCGGAGTCTATGTTAAGAACCATCATGGTCACACCTCCGATTTCGGATCTGCCAACCTGCATGCCTGAGATATTGATATTGTTTTTACCGAGTACCATGCAGCAAGGTCCGATAACGTTGGGCCTGTTGATGTGCTTGGCAAAAATCATACGGCCTGCAGGGAAGATATCTACTCTGTCATCATCAACTGCAACGATCTTTGGATCGTCTCCGACAACAGTGCCTGCAACCAGCTTTGTCTTGCCGTTGCTGCTAAGTTTGATACTGATAGTTGAAGAGTATTCCTCAGAAGATTCGGATTTACTTTCCACGACTGCAATCATTCTGGACTTTGCAAGAGTGGGGGCATTGACATAGTTAACTCCGGAACCAAGAGCCATTTCAAGCAGCCCTTTAAGAGCCGAGACTGTAAGAGGCCTTGTATCCTTTCCGGAAATCTCTCCATTATATCCAATTTCGACTTTTTCGTAGTTTCCGTCTACGAGCTGCCCTGCAATCTTACCCATAATTTCCGAGAGCCTGATGTAAGGTGCAAGGACTGCCATAGCTTCCGGCTTTACCGAGGGGATATTGATTGCGTTCTTTGCAGATCCACCTGTAAGGACAGAAGTGACTTCCTTTGCAATATCTACTGCCACATTGACCTGAGCTTCCTTTGTAGAGGCACCAAGGTGAGGGGTTACTACAACATTGTCAAATTTCAGGAGAGGGCTGTCAAAAGGAGGCTCCTCAACGAAAACGTCTATTGCTGCACCGGCTATTTTTCCGCTTTCAAGAGCTTTTGCCAGAGCTTCTTCATTGATAATGCCGCCGCGGGCACAGTTGAGAACCCTGGTTGTAGGCTTCATCAGGGCAAACTGCTCTTCATCAAGAATGTTTCTGGTTTCTTTAATAAGAGGAGTGTGCACTGTGATGTAGTCGGCTTCTTTTGCGATTTCGTTAACTGTTGCCAGCTTGATACCAAGCTCAAGAGCCCGCTTTTCAGAAACAAAAGGATCATACCCCATCAGATTCATTTCAAGCCCTGAAGCCCTTTTTGCGACTTCGGAACCGATTCTTCCGAGACCTATGATCCCCAGGGTCTTACCTTTGACCTCGACACCTGTGAATTTGCTACGTTTCCATTCCTTGCCTTTAAGCGAAGCATTTGCCTGGGGAATGTTTCTGGACATTGCCATCATCATAGCAATTGTGTGCTCTGCTGCCGAAATCATATTGCCTTCGGGAGAGTTAGCCACAATAATGCCTTTCTTTGTAGCTGCGTCCACATCAACATTGTCAATTCCGACCCCGGCTCTTCCGATAATTTTCAGGTTGTCGGCAGCTTCGATTATCTTCGGGGTAACATGAGTACCACTGCGTATTACAAGAGCATCGTAATCCTTAATTTTTTTCACCAGTTCTTCTTCGGAAAGCCCGGTGGAAACATCAACCGTAAAGTGTTCTTTTAGAATCTCCAAACCTTCATTGGAGAGTGAGTCGCTGACCAATACTTTCATGTCAATTTCTCCAATTAATACAATAAATATGAGATATTAAATTTTAACAGAGAATACCAATTAACCTAATCACACTTAAGCATTATCACACATATAAGAGCTAATTCCTTCAAATTTTATTTTTACTGCAGGTTTACTTCCCCGCGATTTTCCTGAAAGCTTTGTAAATCCATCTCTGGTTACCATACAAGCTTTGTAAATTTTATCTCTGGTTACCACACAAGCTTTGTAAATCTTATCTCTGGTTACCACACAAACTTTGTAAATCTTATCTCTGGTTTATCCTACAAGCCTTATTATCCCTATCTTCGGTTCGTAACATTGCCCGCCTGCAAGCAGGAAACGAATAACCTCTTCTACAACCTGCTCAGAAATGCCCCGGGAAACCGCAGCATCCATAAAAGCTGCGTAATCAACTCCTTTGCTTCCGCCCATTTCCTTGAGTAATTCGAGCACGAACTCCTTCTGGTCAGCTTTAGCATCTGTACTATTTTCGGAATCCAGATCCAGGGTTTTGAGGCCCTCCCTGATGGAAGACCGAAGGAGTTTTACAAATTCATCAGGAGAGCGTTCCCGTTCAAGCGCAATTATAATCCCCTCCGTAAACTCGGAAGAAATGCCTTTCTCCAGAAGGTATTCCCGAAGTTTCTCTCCACGATACCCGCTGGTCAGAGCATCCGAGAAGGCTTCAAGCCTCTCAACGGTCTGTTCTGCGGTATCCACGACCCATCTGTTGCGGATTTCCTCATCCACTACATTTACTTCTTCAGCCCGAATAGAAACAAAAACCGATCCTGGTTCGGGTTCATATGTCCTGGCTTTCCCTGTAAGGGCAATGAAAGCAGGAACCTGTACCGTTGAAAAGAAGATCGAAGCTTCAGGTTGATACTGCCCTGCGTATGCCGTAAAAGCCCCTGTGGGATCAACTATTCTCGCTTTCCACATCTCACTCTGTGTTCCGATATTGTCAAGTTCTGTGATTACTCCAACCACAAAAACACGATTGAGAATAAGCCCCAGAGGGCTAATAAGCAGGTTTGGGGTTTTTGAATCTGCGGCTTCCGAGTCAACCCGTTCAGGTTTTTCAAGTTCTCTGCAGGCTTCGAATTCTCTTGCAAAAACTCTTTTTGCAACCTCTCGTTTAAGCAAGCTCGATTCCTCCCCTGGAAACCTGTGAATTTTTCTCCTGTCCATCCTCTTCATCCGGCCCGAGCCTGCGAAGGAGCTCAACCACCCTTACCGCAAGATCATCTTCAGGTACCCAGGCATTTTCAGCCACGAAAGAAACCCCAAATTCACTTTTTGAAGAATTACCTCGTACTTCAAGATAACGACCCGTAAGAAACCGCCTTAAATCTTCATAGACTGCATCTTTTGAGACATCAGAGAACATCAGCTGTTCGGCTTCCTCAAGAGTTTTTCCATAGATGATTTCCGCAAGTTCCCTTGGAAACATAACTAACACGGAACCTGTTCCATCATCCAGTATGGCTTTGATCCGCATGTCCCATATGCCTTCGACCTTACCGTGAACCCTGCAATTTCCTTTCTGGATTACACGACTGCATTCAGGGCAGCGGGAGATAATACCTGAACCGGGTCTGACTGAAACCAGGTTACCTGCTATGGACACGTCAAACATGCTGTTTCTTGAATTTATCTCCTGGATTTTGATAGGGGTAGGATCTTTTGCTGCGGATTCAAAGGTAAAAGTAAGTTTTCCGGCCTCGTCGGGCCCGATCGAAGAAACTTTTGTGCTGTTCAGAATATTTACTGATGGCATTCCCCTGAACATCCGCACCTGAGCTCCTTCAATTCGAATAATGCTCCCGATATCAATGCCAGGCAGTTCAATCCAGGCCGTAAAAGGCAGCCTCCCAGTCTCGTCCGCAAGTACGCCCGAGATCACTCTGGACTTGCGTCCCTTTACAAAGACTTCCCTGTATGAAAGCTGAAGCACACAGGCTATTGTATCTACGGAAAAATCCACGGCTCCTATGTCAATTAACTTTTTTTTCTGGCTTGCTGAAAGTTCAGACAAGGGAGGGAGTGAAGAGTCCGAAATTTTCGATACCGGAGATTGTTCTCCTATAGAAAGCCTGATCCGGTTCTGCCAGACTCGGGTATAGGCATTTTTGATGTTAATCACATCTCCAATTGAACCTGGCAGCTTCCCCCAGGAAGAAAACAGAACTGCTCCGGTTTCGTCCGCAAGAACTCCGGTATAAAGCCTGGAAGGTTTTTCCTGAGCTCCTGCCTGCGGACGGATTGACTTTTCCCCGATGTCCAGAATCCTGCCTGTAAGCTCAAAATTCTTAAGATTGGCAGACAGATCTTTTACTTTCAAAACTTTCCTTTTTCCTCCATACTTGCGGAGGATACTCTCTTTTGCGACATCAGGCGGAACACGAAAAGCAATGAGTTTCTCAAATTCTGCCCGGATGCCAGTCTTTTCAAGGTCTCCAAGCGCCCTGGTTAACTCTTCAAGGTGGGGCGCAATCTTCTCATCCATTTTTAGGCCTCCATTCGAGACAATAGTGAAACAATAAAATTTCAGTGTAATATCAGATTTTACAGTATTTAAGGCTTTAATTGAAGATTAATTTCTTTTATCAGAGGATATTGAACTATTATTTAAGGATAGCTGTTTAGAATTTTTTATTTCCAAAGGTATATTAATTTCGGGATAAAATTACTTCCTTGACAAAGTATTGAGAGAGCTTTTTATTAAAAAACAATGAAAAACCTGGAAAAGGAAGGCTTTCTTTTTTCTAAAGAGTTAGGCCTGACTAAAGAAAACAGCAGCTTCAAAATGTAAAGGAAGAACTAGTATGAGAAGAATAAAAAGACAGAATTTCAGAGCTTTTAAGCTGACAGCACTTGCGATTACTCTGGCAGTTCTCTGCACATGCTCTGCCTCCTCGGCCTCGAATTTAAGAGTAAGTTCGGCAACTGAAGGGGACTATATCTCCATACAGGCCGCAATCGATGAAGCAGAAGCTGGAGACACGATTTTTGTAAGCCCTGGAACCTATGTTGAAAATCTCAAAATAAATAAGCAAGTCCAGATCTGGTCGGAATCAAGAAATCCGGAAGATACTGTGATAAGAGCAACCGATCCCACGAAAAGCGCTGTTGAAATCAGCGTGGATAGGGCATCTTTTAGCGGGTTTGCCATTGAGGGCTCGGAAAAAGCAGGAATCTTGCTTAAAGGGGTTAAAAGCTGCTATATTAACAACAATAGAGTTAAGGGAGCCGAGTATGGCATTCTTCTCAAAGGTTCTGACAGCAATACCATAAGCAACAATCTCATTACTCTTGATGAAAAAGGAATAAGGCTCGAAAGCTCAAACTCAAATGATATCATTGGCAATACAATTGCCTATAATTACGGTCCGGGAATCTCACTTGAGGCGAGCAGCAAGAATCTTATCTATAATAATTACTTCAAAAACGCCGAAAACGTGGATGAAAAAGCTGCAAACGCAGAAAATCTCTGGCAAAGCCCCCTCAAAACAAAACAGAATATTGTCAGGGGACCTTACATAGGAGGTAACTTCTGGGCTGACCTTGAAGGTAAAGGTTACAGCGAAACCGATGTGGACGAAAACAACAACGGAATTTGTGATACCTCATATAACATCACAGGCGGAGGAACTGATAATTACCCGCTCTTCCCAAAAGTCCCAAATGCCGTTAAAACCCTTGAAAGCAATCTGAATGCCAGTGCTTATGAACAGGGCCTGACTGACATGGAAAAAGCAACCAGTTCCGAAACCACTGTAAACAAAACCGAAGAAGCTACAGGACCAGCAGCCGAAAATGCTACTGACGAAAATGTTACCAATGAAAACGCTACCAATGAAAATACTACTGACAAAAATGCTACCAATGAAGAGGGTTCAGGAGAAAAAGAATCACCTGGTCCTGGGTCTGGAATTGTGGGGCTGGCTGTAGGAGCAGCCTATTTCTTGAGGCGGAACAGGTGAAGAAAAGAAAAATTGATATAAAATAGGAAAAGATACGAAAAAATGAGAATAAAGGAAGAAGTGAAGACAAAGTTAAAAATAAGTAGAAAAGTCGAGAAAAAGTTGAGAGCTAGTTAAGAGAAAGCCGAAAACAAATTGAGAAAAAATTGAGAAAAAATTGAGAGAAAGTTGAAGATATAATCGCGAAAAGGATAGCGAGTTTTCGGGTCAGCAGCTATAAAATGTAAAGAAAATGACCGTCTCAAGCTCCAATAAATAAGGAGAACAGGTTCATATTTTCAAGATTTGATCAGTAATCATAGACCCTTTAGCTTTTATCTTTTTCTCACTATCCCTTGGCTTTGATCTGGTGTTTTTGTCAGTAAACTAAACCTTCAGCAGTTGATGCGTTAGATCCTGGGGGTTAAGGAGATTCAGACTCCGAAACCCCATTTCAATTTAATCGGTGTTCCTGTGCTTTTGCCAGTAAAGACAACACAGTTAACGGTGCTTTTCCTGAAAGTAACGAACCTTTGAAGTTTGCAACAGGAAATATTATGTTGTGGAAATAAATTTTCCGAATGCAACAGGATCTTTTCCTGTCCCCACTATGGCTGTAACCCTGTTTGTAGCTGTGTTAATTACAGAGACAGCACCGCTTGTTTCTTTCGCCACATATGCTTTAGTCCCGTCAGGACTGAAAGCAATTCCTAATGGACAACTTCCTACCTTCGCTGTGGCTGTAACCTTGTTTGTGGCTGTGTTAATCACAGAAATAGTACCATCACCATAGTTCGTCACATATACCTTTGTTCCAGCAGGGTTTACTGCAACACCCCATGGATATTTTCCTACAGTCACCGTGGCAGCAACCTTATTTTTTGTTGCGTCAATTACCGAAACATCGTACTCGTTCGTCACATACACTTTTGTTCCCGCTGGATTAACTGCAACTCCGGTAGGGAGATTTCCTACCTTTATTGTGGCTGTGACCTTGTTTGTGGCTGTGTCAATAACAGAGATAGTGTTATCGAGAGTATTCGTCACATATACCTTTGTTCCTGCTGGGTTAACTGCAACTCCACAAGGATAATTTCCTACATACACTGTAGCTGTAACCTTATTTGTTTCAGTGTCAATTACAGAGACAGTCTTACTACCTTCATTTGCCACATATACCTTTGTTCCAGTCGGGTTAATTGCAACTCCCCAGGGCTTTTTTCCTACCCCCACTGTGGCTGTAACCTTGTTTGTTGCAGTGTCAATTACGGAGACAACGCTGCTTGCTTCTTTTGATACATATACCTTAGTTCCAGCGGGGTTGACTGCAACTCCATAAGGATATTTTCCTACGAGTACCTTGGCTGTAACCTTATTTGTTGTGATATCAATTACAGTAACAGTGGTGCTGCCGCTATTCGTAATGTAGGCGTGTTTAGCCGTGCTCGAAGTACTTTGTGCAGTAGCTGCCGATGTAGTAGATAATGTCAAAATTAAAAATAAAACAATGGCTGTTGAAGCTAAAGATACTGAACACAGTTTTTTGTTCATTTTCATTATCTCACTCCTTATATTTCGTCCTACATCCAGCAGGTAAATTGTTATTTCAAATATTTTCATTGATAGCGTTTTTATGGGAACTTGCATTCCATCCCATACTAAACGACTGCAAAAAAGACCTGTCGTTTTTTATAATGATGGTTGGACCATATGTTAACACATGTTAAATACAGATCAAATTAATTAGGGCATTTGAAAAGCGCTATCCTGACATCCTCTTCATTTCAAGGAAAAATGTTCTAACCAAAAAACTTGGAATAATTTTATTACATGTTTTGAAAGTTATTTATATCTTAATTTATTTTTTAGACTTGAGTAAATTTTTAAACTTTCAGTAAATATATGAAACCTATTTTTCCCGTACAGTTTGAAGAGGATATCTATTCTGAAAAATATCCAAATCTTAATGTCGACCTGCTGAACACAGGTTTTGTTGCTCTAAAATCCAGTTCCAAAATCCAGTAGTTTTTTTGTTTTTGGTTTTGTGGAAAAACTATCTAAATCAGGTTCAATAGGCTCTGAAATAAATATGTAATAATGTATCAAGTAGTTCAGTTTAAACAATTGGAAGTTCTTGATTTCAGAAGACTTCTACATAACCACATTTTTTAATTCACAGATTGAACCGGAGTTTATAAAATCATGAAAATCGGGATGTAGCTATAGATAATCTACAGACCTAATAAAAATTAATTAAGTGCCTGATTCACGTAGTTCAACTTTTACGTCATTACATCTTGAACTCATCCACCATCGGTAATTATATCGTTTCCACATTCTCTATAAGAACCATTATAGGAACTTTGTTATATTGATTATATGTTAGATCCTTCATGACGATAGGTTAGCTATTTTTACTCCACGATCACTGATTTGCTCTATATTTAGAGTTTTTATATTAAAAAGTTATTAATTCTTGTCCAATAACTTCTTTTTTGGTTACAATCTCTGTTTTATGGGTTATTTGATGCGGCTTTATACTGTGAGATCCAAATTCGGGTTGAATTTGCAAAAAACTCGGTCTTCAGCCCATTCAAAATTGTAAATCAAATGTAAATTTAAGGTAGGTTCTTAGATTTAGATAGGCTCTTAGACATTAGATAAAAATTAGACATTAGATAAAAACTAGACTCAGTCAGTTTTTGAATTTCAACCTAATGCAGAAGGTTGAAGTTTCATCACTCAGAAAAAGATAAAGGTACGGGGGATCAGGAAAAACTGATGTTAATTATAAAAACATAATAAGAAAAAACAGAAGTAAGGTCTGTTTCAGCCACTCACTATGATTCTTCCATTGCGACCAGAACAAACCTTTAATCATTACGTTTAGCCTTTATTTTTTGCGTGTTTCAGTTGAAGAGTTTATTGTTTTCAGAATATATTTCCGGCCTTTTATTTGGCATCAATTTTACGTGATCACTTTTATATATTCTGTTTTTGTTACCGTGCTACGACCTATCGCATTCTTTACTGTTAAGTTAACAGTATATGTTCCTACATTTGAATACTTGTGAGTCGGATTCTGGAGGTATGACTTTGATCCGTCTCCAAAGTCCCATTTCCATCCAGAAGGTGTCCCTGTACTTGTGTCGGTAAAGGTAACCTTTAATGGAACTGTTCCTGATGTAACACTGCTGGTAAAGTTTGCAACAGGTTTTGTTACAACTTTTATATATTCTGTTTTTGTTACCGTGTTACGACCTATCGCATTCTTTACTGTTAAGTTAACAGTATATGTTCCTACATTTGAATACTTGTGAGTCGGATTCTGTTGGTATGACTTTGACCCATCTCCAAAGTCCCATTTCCATGCAACAGGTGTCCCTGTACTTGTGTCGGTAAAGGTAACCTTTAATGGAACTATTCCTGATGTAACACTGCTGGTAAAGTTTGCAACAGGTTTTGTTACAACGTTTATATATCCGGTTTTTGTTACCGTGTTACGGCCTACCGCATTCTTTACTGTTAAGTTAACAGTATATATCCCTGCGTTTGAATACTTATGAGTCGGATTCTGTTGATATGACTTTGACCCGTCTCCAAAGTCCCAGAACCAAAACGTTGGGGAGCCAGTGCTTGTGTCGGTAAAGGTAACCTTTAATGGAACTATTCCTGATGTAACACTGCTGGTAAAGTTTGCAACAGGTTTTGTTACAACTTTTATATATTCTGTTTTAGTTACCGTGTTACGTCCTGCCGCATTCTTTACTGTTAAGTTCACAGTATATGTTCCTGCTTTTGAATACTTATGAGTTGGATTCTGGAGGTATGACTTTGATCCGTCTCCAAAATTCCAGAACCAGAACGTTGGGGAGCCAGTGCTTGTGTCAGTAAATTTAACGTATACTGGTGCTTTACCTGATGTAACACTGCTGGTAAAGTTTGCAACAGGTGTTTTTAGTTCTGGCTCTTCTGAGATAGTAGCCATGTAGATGTCTGATGCTCGATATCGCCCATATGACCATATTATCCTATTATCATAGATAGCGGGACTGGATACTAATCCACTGGTGGTGATCCGAGTTTCTTGGGATGTGGAGAGATCGTACATATAAATGTCAGGGTTTAACTTGCGATAATCTTCCCATACTATCCTGTCACCGTATATAGCAGGATCCGATGCTGATCCACTAGTGGTAATCTGAGTTTCTTGGGACGTGGAAAGATCGTACATGTGGATATTACCGTTGTTTTGAGTGGAATCCTGCCACACTATCCTGTCGCCGTAGATAGCAGGGTTGAGCCCCGCTTTGCTACTGATCTGAATTTCAGTTTGAGTGGAATTGTTGTACATAAAGATCTGGGGATATCCATTGCGTCCATCCTGATATACTACCCTGTCACCATAGATAGCAGGATTAATTGATGATCTCCAAGTGCCGAGTTGATTTATATTGTGGAGGTAATGAGTAGAAATGTCGTACATGTAAATATTGACGTTGTTTGTACCGTCCTCCCACACTATTCTGTTACCATAGATATCCTGGCTGCCAGCATTACGTGGTGGTTCAGTTATAAGTGTTTCCTTTCCCGTGGAGAGATCATACATGTAAATATCACTGGAGCTAATATATTGTTTATGGTCTCTGTATCCATTGCGGCAATCTTTCCACACTATCGTGTTATCGTAAATTACAGGACATGAAGGTGATCCACTGGCACCAAATTCAGTTTCCTCTTCTTGTGTAGAGAGATTGTACACATGGATGTTAGATGCGTATCCATTACTGTAGTCCTCCTCCCAAACTATTTTATCGCCGTAAATATCGGGGCGGGTTGCTATTCCGCTTGTGGTAATTTGAGTTATAGTAATATTGGGATAAGCACTTTTCTCAGCAGCTGCAGACGCCATAGACGAAAAAAGTATTAAAACTAAAACTAGAACTGCTGATGCTAAAGCTAGTGAATATATTTTTTTGTTTGTTTTCATAGATTCTACTCTTTCATCTTTCGTTTATTTTTCATATAAAAAATGTTAATGTTAACTATGTTTCAGTTTTTAAACTTTTTCTTTTGAATCTTAGTTTTATAGAAGCTCTCTACTTTGAAAGAAGCCACTCCGGAAAAAGGTACACGTAGAAGTGAATTTATATGGGGATTTTTCAATTTTGCATAGTAAAAGCATGAAAAAATTAAAAGTTTCAGATTAGCTTAAAAAATAATTAAAAATTTGGTTTTGAGAATTAGATATTGAAAAACTGTAACTCGGCAAATGACTTCCAAACCTGGTCATAAAAAGTAAAGTGATCTTTTCATCAAAGATTTGTTGTCACTTTTATGTAATTTGTTTTTGTTACGGTACTGCTGCCTGCAACAGTGGTCACTGTAAGTGTAATCTTATAGTTTCCTTCCTGTGAATACTGATGCTTTGGATTCTATTCTCTTGAAACTGTTCCGTCTACAAAACCCCATTTCCATTTAATCGGCACTCCCGTACTTTTGTCAGTAGATGTAACAGTCAAGGTGCTTTTCCGGAAGGAGTTTCGCAGAAAATGCAGCAACCGGCTACCATTGATGAACAACCCGGAAAAACATTAAAAATTAGTTTATTAAAATTATCGATTATTTGCAATAGTTGTTAGATTAAAGTAAAGTGCGCCCTTATATAAAACAGTATTGAAATATTTTTCATTCCTTCGTAGATCATAGAAAATAAAATCGTAAAAATGAGATACAAATTCGACTAATAGAGGAACGATTAATCAAAAACCCAGAGCATGAGAAAAAGACTATTACCATCTCGATTTTCAGAACAAGAAGACATTAAAGAATTTATATTGAGATCCAGATCAAGACTGAGGAATAGAGACTTAATAATTGAGCTGGAAACTCAACACTTGCAAGAATATTTCATTGCGTGCTGTGTGCACCTCTCAAAATGCTCACAATTTTCGCAATCTTTCCAGAGAGATAATTTTTCAGTATTATCTATTTTTGTGAAATTTAGTTTTTCAAAAAAGATAGGAGCAGTTGTCCTGACATACAAGTCGCAGCACTGGTCTCCAATAGTTGTTAGAAGATGCTTAACAAGCCTGGTTCCAATCCCTTTTCCCCGGAAGTTCGGATGGACTGCAATAGAATGAATCTCCAGAAACTCTTTACCGTAGGATTCGGATTTTATAAGGGCAACGCATCCTGTAATTTTTTCATTGATCTCAGCCAGCACGAAATCTTCCGGTCCAAGTCCTTCCATGTCAAGAAAGTAAGTTGACAGTAACCTCTGAATTGCCAGCAGATCAGATTTTCTGGCTTTTCGGATATGGATATCTCTCATGATTTCCCTTGTTTTTCGTAGTTGTTTTCTGGTAGTCAGCCTGTCTTCATCTGTCAATCAGCTTTTTTTCAAGGTATAAGGTTCGTCCATACTACCGCTCCGAAAGCCCTCAAGATCAAGAGTTACGTAGTCAAATCCTAGGGATTTAAAACGCCGTGAAATTTTATCTCTTTTCCGCAAAGCATCTTCCAGTTCATTCTGAATAACTTCTATCCGGGCGAGATTTTCGTGCATCCTGACCCTGAACTGGGTAAAACCCAGAGAAAAAAGAAATTCTTCGGCTTTTTCGATTTTTTGGAGAGCCTCTGCCGTTATTGGCTCCCCATAGGGAATGCGGGTGGCAAGGCAGGCTGCAGACGGTCTGCGAGCTGCCGAAAGGAATAGACCGGATGCGACCTCCCTTATTTCATCTTTTGTCACGTTAAATTCCACAAAAGGAGAAAAAACCTTTTCTCTGGCTTCCTGGATTGCCTTATATCCCGGACGGTTTTCCCCGTGTATTTCAGAGGAATTAGTGCCCTCAAGTACAGCATTATATCCTGCTTTCTCCGCGAAATCGAGTAAAGTTTCAAGTAGAGCCTTTTTACAGAAATAGCACCTGTTTAGTGTATTTGCAGAAAAATAAGGAAGACTTAACTGAGAGAAAGAGAGTATTTTGTGCTCAATTCCTATCTCACAGGCTGTTTCGACAGCTGTTTCAAGTTGTTTCCTTGGAAAAAGGGGGGAATTTATGGTTACGGCAAGAGCCTTTTCCCCAAGTACCTCAAAAGCAAGAGCTGCAAGAGTTGCACTGTCTACTCCTCCTGAAAATGCAATGACCGCACTTTCTCTGGCTTTTATAGCTTCCTTTATTAGTTCTATCTTTTCATTGGCCATTATTAATTGGTTTTTAGCTAATAAGATATATGTATTTGCCAGCTCTATAATCAGGCAACTTGAAACAGCCGACAGAGGAGATTTATGGTTTTACCTGGTGATACTATTTTTAAGTTTGAGAATCTTCTCAAAATAGCGGCATCTTGAAATCGTTGTAATGTTTTTATTACCATAGCTTTGTTTCATATTAGAGATTCATTTGTTATAATAATTCAAATTAAAGAGTAGATTTGCCTGAACGGCAGAATCTCATTCAAATTACAAAGATGGAGATCTTACATGGCATTATTCGGAACTAATGGTGTACGTGGTATCGCCAATGAATATATAATTCCAGAGCTGGCAGTCAATTTAGCCAGAAGCCTTGGTACATATATGGGTTCAAAAGGCACGGTTGCTATAGGCTGTGATACCCGGATTTCAGGTCAGATGCTGAAGTCTGCCGCAATTGCCGGGGCTCTTTCAACAGGTCTGAATGTAATTGACGTGGGAACGCTTCCAACTCCTTCTATTCAGTACTATGTGCGTGATCATGCCGATGCGGGGATCGTTATTACTGCGTCTCACAACCCAAGACAATATAATGGAATCAAGTTAATTGCCGGAGATGGTACGGAGTTCCCCAGGGATGGAGAAAGAGAAATCGAAAAAATATACTCCTCTGGAAAATATTCCATTGTATCCTGGGAGAAGACCGGCAGTTTCAGGGTCGATCCAGGAGTCAATGACTATTATATCAGAAATATTATTAACGCAGTAGATGTCGAAAAGATTCGCAGCCGCAAACTCAAGGTAGTCGTTGATACTGGTTCCGGAGCAGGTTCACTCACCCTTCCCTTCTTGCTTAGAGAACTGGGCTGCAATGTGCTGACTCTTGGAGCTCAACCCGATGGGACCTTCCCCTGGCGAAATCCCGAACCAACACCTGATGCTTTAACCGAGCTCTCCAAACTTGTAAAAATTACTGGAGCCGATCTAGGAGCAGCTCACGATGGAGATGCGGATAGGATAGTCTTTATGGACGAAAATGGCGAGTTCTTAAATGAAGAGGTTCTGCTTGCTATGATGGCAAAATATATGCTCGAACATGAAAAAGGACCGATAGTAACTCCTGTTAGCTCCTCACAGCGGATGGCCGACGTAGCAAAAGAAGAAAGCGTCGAACTTTACTGGACAGCAGTTGGTTCCATCAACGTCGCCCGAAAGATGATGGAAGTAAATGCAGTATTCGGAGGCGAGGGCAACGGAGGCCTTATTTTCCCCAAGCATCAGTATTGCAGGGATGGGGCAATGGCCTGCGCCAAAATCCTTGAAATCCTGGCTGGCGGGAAAAAGCTTTCCGAGCTTGCAAAGAGTGTACCTCAGTACTTCAACGCAAAAACCAAAGTCCCCTCTGTAAACACGCAAGCTACAATGGAAAAAGTAAAATACGAAGCTTCAGGCCTCGGGCTTAAGCTGGACACCATTGATGGGGTCAAAATCTGGTACAAAGACGGCTGGGTCCTTATCCGCCCTTCAGGCACGGAACCGATTTTCCGAATCTTTGCCGAAGCAAAGAAACAAGAACGAGCCGAAGAACTCATGCAAGAAGGCCTGCAAATGGTCATAAGAGCAGAAAAAGCTTCAACTCCCAAATAAGTACTTAATCTCTCCTAGAGTTTTTGCTCAAGCTTTTTTTTCAAAAGGCTTGCGAGCAAACCTTTTTTTAGAAGAGTTGTGCCACAACCGTTGTCCCACAACCGTTGCGCCGGTTGATCACGCCGACCGCCTTATTGCTTGGTTTTTCGCTCAAGCCTTTTTTTAAAAGACTTACACCACTTTGAGCCTTTGATTAAGTTTTTCCCGGGAAGGTTGCAGAATTCAGGTAAATATTTTATTTGGTTAGTGTGTTTTAATTGTAAATTCGTAGCAACAAATTATAAATACATTAATTACTTTATTATATATGGGACTAAAAATAAAAGGTTCTCCCTTAGATAAGTATGTCAGTATAAGAGCCTCCGAAGCTCAAAGCGTATACATTCTAAACTGAGAATGCAGTAAAAATTCGAAGTATTAGTTTGATTAAAGGAACAGACGGTAGTACAAGATCAATCGAAAGTGCAAGACCAACAAATAAATATAAAAAGTGAAAATGCAGTCAAAATGAGAACAAATAGAACCTATTCCAAAAATAAACTATGAACTGAAACTCTGGACTAAAACTCGAATTCAGGTTATGGAGTTGATAGGAGAAGATAGTAACAGGATCAGAGTAGATAGCATGTGCGTAAATTTCAAAAATAAATAAATAAATTGTGCTTTTAACATCTCAGGGAATTTATAGAATCCAGAACAATGAGATTTGGTTTCAAAGCCGATACCAGAATCCATATATCGGCCTTCAACCTTATCCCTCTAATTTTACTTTTTATCAAATTTTCGGTGTTTTTCCCAGTATCCTGTAAGTTTGCCCCCAAGGGCAAGTTTTCCAAGCTCTCGCCTTACCATATCACTTACTTCTGAGGGGACAGCCGATGCATATGGAGTTCCCGGCAGGGGAGTAAGGTAATGGGCCCTTACAGTACCTCCTTTCTTGCAGATCCAGCGGACAAGGTCAAGGCTTTTTTCCTGGTCCTCTTCAGTTTCGGTGGGGAGGCCAAAAATGAAATCAACCGCAGGAACAATTTCATGTTCCAGACAGCACTCAACTGCTGAAATGCTATCTCCAACCGTATGCCCTCTGTGGATCTCCTTTAGAATTCGATCACTGCCTGACTGAGCTCCAAGGCTAAGGCTATCATTTGCGCAGTATTTTCGTACAAGTTCAACTGATTCATCGGTTACGAATTCAGGACGCACTTCCGAAGGAAAAGTCCCGAAAAAGATTTTCTTATCAGGCAGTTTATGAAGTGCAGAAAGCAATTTTTCCACTTTATCAAACCTGGGATGAATTCCATCACTACCGTAACCAAAGGCATTGGAGGCTATAAAGCGAAGGTCATTATAGTACCCTGCATTTTTCACAATGGAATCTACACTTCTGTGCCTGACTTCTCTTCCGAAAAGCCTTGGAGTCTGGCAGTACTTGCAGCCCCAGGGACATCCCCTGCTAATTTCAACAGGAGCCCGGAGTTTATGAGGGTCAAAGCAGGGATAGGAATCAAGATTTGCATATGGCCTTTTCGGAGTTATGACAACCTTTCCTGTTTCTGCATCCCTGTATGCAATGCCAGGTACTTTTCGAGGGTCTCCCCTTTCCTGAATTGTTCTCACAAGTTCCGGAAGAGTTTCCTCCCCTTCCCCAATCACAATATAATCGAAGTATTCGAGTGTCTCTTCTGGAGCACCGGATGGATGAGGTCCTCCAGCAATAAAAATCGAATCCGTGCCTGCATTTTTCACTTCCAGAAATACCTTTGCTGCCTGACGCGTTGTAAAACTGTAGATCATGAGCCCATCTACAGGTCTGTCTACAAAACCAGCTTCAGGCAGTAAAGGCGAAAGTACTGCAAAGCTGTAAGAGTTTTTTTTGCTGTACCGGAAGTGCACATTCATTATTTTTCTCCTCCGTTTTTTAGAAATCCAGGCTCTTTCAGGAAATTGGCTTAAAAGGTATCAGAGTAAAGCAGAGTAAGCCCAGGATGAAGGTAATGATCCCTAACAGGATACGTTTTTTATCCAGTTCGACTTTATCATGCAGGGGAGACGGATGACCTACCGCAGCAAAAATCCAGAGGAAAAAAGCCCAGGAAATCCATATAAATCCGTCTTCCTTCATCCAGTAAATTACATAAAGCCCTATCAGAAACAGGACACGCGGCATCATAAATGAAATCTTTTCCGCTTTCTTACCCAGCATAGCCCTGAGGATGTGCCCACCATCAAGCTGCCCAGCAGGAAGGAGATTGAGCAGAGTCACGAACATTCCTACCCAGCCTGCAAAGGCTACAGGATGAAGGTTTTCTCCTGTAACTCCAACAAGGTTCTGGATAAACACGAAAAGGGGAGGCAGGCCAAGACCAAGCATCATGGAATCCGACAGAGGGTTTACTGCAGGTGCCTTAAGGTTAAGTCCTATAACCGTCACTGCAACTGACATGACCAGGCCTACCAGTGGCCCTGCAACTCCCACATCAAAAAGCGCTTTTCGACTGGGTACAGGCCCTCTGTAACGAATTAGTGCTCCCATAGTGCCAATAAAAGTCGGAAAAGGAATAAAATACGGAAGAGATGCCTTCATCCCATGGTATCTGGCCATTACATAGTGAGCCATCTCATGGGAACCAAGAACTGTCATTATCGCAAGGGTAAATGGTAAGCCTCGGATAAGCTGGGAGGAATCGATTTCGAGGTCTGCTCCTGACATCCAGGCTCCGCAAACCATGGTTGTAAAAAAGGTTGCTATGAAAAGGACAAGGTTTATCCAGGTCTTTTCCTTTGCTTTCTTTTCAGGAAAAACCAGCAGTACATATTCTCCAAGCTCATACTTCAACGTACATCCGAACCCAAAATGCTGTAAAGGCTCCCAGAGTTCTCCTGTAATATTTTCGGTATTGGTTCTAGGAGTTCCATAGAAGTAAAGAGCTTCCCCGGAATTCTGGACCTCATAAACGTCGAATACCCTGAATATATAAGGATATAAACGCGAGACTGTTTCCTCGGCATTGAATTTTCCTTTGCCTTTCTTATGGTTTTCCGGGTTCATTTTGGAGTTCCTATTTCCCATCTTAAAACTTAATTTTCGGGCTTATCCATTTAATTGTATCAGTTCAATTGTATCAGTTCAATGGTATCAGTTCAATGGTATCAATTCAATGGTATCAATTCAATTGTATCAGTTCAATTGTATCAGTTCAATTGTATCAGTTCAGCTTTACCCGTACAGCTTTCAGGACTAAATAACCATTTTTCATTTGCTGATTATTTTTCAGTTTTACTCGTTTTCAGTTTCAATGGTTTCCTGTTTGAGAAGTTCAATGTATCCTTTACTTCCGTTAACCAGAACAAAGTCTCCATTATTTAATACTTCGTAAGGGTTTCTCTCAAGCATATCAACAAGTGGGATTTCGGAAATAATGGCTCCAACTGCAACTATGGGCTCAGTTTCCAGGTTTATTATCGCTGCAGGTGCGACTCCATTTTTCTTCAGTTGATACATAACATACGAGCCAACTGTAGAGCCTTTGCCGTGTGGAAAAACAAGAACTTTACCCTGGATTGATTTTCCTTCAAGGGCGTGATTTTCTTCAATTACGACCCCGGTTTTTGGGTCTACATTCCCGAGGAAGGAAATAGGGTCTCTGGAAAGCAGTACTTCTCCTTTTGCACATCCTCTTGAAATCTTCCTGCCTTTAAGTTTAATTGGAATCACCTGCCTTTTTTACTACCTTCTTTGCTGCTCCGCCTATTGCTTCCTCGACACAGGCCTCCATACTTCCATATACAGCTTCAGCTCCGCACATCCCTGGGACATAAGCAAGCGCTTTTCCTGAGTTTACCATGACGCAGGAATAGCTGTTAGTAGCAGGAGAAACTACCATGCAGGTATCACAGACAACCTTAGCTCCACTTTTTTCAATGGTCCTGACATACTTCGGATAGCGATTTGCAAGTTCCCTTGAAGTAAAGATCCAGAACTCTTTTGAAACCGTTTTTCCTCTCAGGAGTTTGGCTGCTTTTTCAAGTTCTGCTGCCGAGCAGTGAGGACACCCTATGGTTATCAATTCAGGCTCTTTACAGACTTTTCTCAGGCTCTCATAAACCTCATTGAGCTGGCTTTTCTCAATAGTTATTTTTTCGGATGGCTCTTCAAAATCCACCCTGCAAATATCAGGAGTAACTCCTTCAACGTGGTAAAGAGCAACTGCTCCCGAAGCTGCCATTGCAGCTCCTAGCGCTTTTAACTCATCCGCATCCGGAGTACTCCTTAGATGAAAAACAGGCACCTTGCTCCCTGCAAGTTTGCCAGCTACATAACCTAGAGCACCGTAATCCGATCCTTTAAGAGGATACTCTACATCAAATGAAATCTCAGGCACACGGTTTTCATCCAGATGGAATCCATAGTTTGCGGTTTTCCCGAGGAGTGCCGCGGAAAGGGCTGATGGCCCACCTTCCCGGTTTGTCCTGGCCCCAAGTACGGAATTTGCATAGGAAACAGCTGACGATTCGCTCCATGCCAGATGGTCGCCATAACCGACATCAAAACCCTCGAGAGTATAAGGCGTGCATGTGCATTCACACCGAATTCCCAGTTTTTCGTATGCCTGAACAATCAATTTTTGTTTTTCCGCAAATTCGGGCGAGATCCTGAGCCTTTCCCAGTCTTGCAGATCCATCCCGGCAGGGTTTAGAATCGCAGGAACCTTAACCTTCCCCTGCAGGTCTGAAATCCATTCAAGACCTGCATCGCCCATAGTTTTGTAGGAAACTCCTGCTATCTGAGCACTTTTGATGGGGATAAGCCTGTCTGCACCGTAAATGTCTCCAAGAGCCACCAGGATTTCAATAGCCTGCCTTAGAGTCTCCCCGGCTTCTCCATTCAGGATTTGCTCTTCTTCTTTTGTAAGATACATTGAAATTCACTCGGTAATTGCCAGATGCTTAAAATAATTTTTACCTATTATTCCGGAATTATTCCGGAATTACTGCCCTTTCAAAATTTTCCTTTTCTACGAGCACTTTTGTAGCATCAATTCCCATTTTTGTGGTCGTTCCGTCAGGAGCTCCTCGTGGGTCAAGGGAACTTCCCCGAACATTGGGGATAATCAGAATATCAATATCGCCTTTTACCCTGGTAGCAATTGCAAACTCGACATCGTTAGGATCAAAAATATTTATATCTTCGTCCACAACCACTACATGTTTAAGGCTTGTATGGGCTGCAAAGGCTGCCATGATAGCGTTTTTTCCATCTCCTTCAGTCTGCTTCTCAATCTGAACGACTGCATGGAGATAACAACATCCTCCTTCGGTCAACACCACGTTTTTGACCGTAGTAACCTCTCCTACAGCCCTGTAAATCCTTGGCTCGTAAGGCACTCCCATCATCAGGAGATGCTCAGGGCCAGCTGGCAGAATTCCGTGATAAATCGGGTCTTTTCTATGGATAATTCGGGTGATATGGATAACAGGTTCTTTTCTTATCACATCATAGGTTCCGGTTATATCAACAAAAGGCCCTTCATCAACCCTCTCTACGGGGTCGATATAACCTTCAAGCACAATCTCGGCATGAGGAACTTTTACCCCGTTTGCGCACTCAAAAAGTTCAACAGGAGCTCCACGCAAAGCGGCTGCGTATTCAAATTCTTTTCCCACAGGAACCCTTGTCGAAGTCGCGTAAATAATTGTTGGGTCGCAGCCAAGTACAATTGCAACAGGCAGAGGTTCGCCTTTTTCGGCGGCTTTTTTGTGCAGGAGATAAGTATGCCTTGGAGGGACCAGGCGGACTGCAAGTTTATCTTTTCCTGCTAGCATAAGCCGGTGGATGGAAGCATTAATCGTACCTCCGTACTCGGAAACCACAATTCCTGCTGTTATATAAGGGGCTCCATCTTTTTCAAAATGCGTGAGGATAGGAAGTTTTGTCAGATCAACCTGATCTTCTATGACCTCAAGCGTTGGAGATTCTGATACAAGCCGCACTTCCCCTTCAGGAGAAACTTCCGAAAGCTTCTTTATAATCTCTTCTTTAGGAACTCCGAGCATGGAAGACAGTTCATCCCTTGACCCAAGCAGGTTCATAATCACCTTCGAACCTGAGATATCATGGAAGAGAACGGGAGCTTTTGTGTTTTTTGCAATTCTTGAAGCTTCAAACCTCGGGGACACAGGTTGGAGAATTTCTACCAGTTTTCCATTTTCTTTTAACTGGTTAATAAAAGTTCTAAAACTCATGGGTATCTGGATATCAGAAAGCTTTCAGATGATAAAAAGATTATCTGACAAGTTTTTTAAGAATAACTTTTAAAAAACATGCCTGCAAGCCTTTTTAAAAAAAACTTGACCACAAACCTTTTCAAAAAAGGTTTGAGCGAAAATCCTTCGCAGCGAGGTAAACCTTTTTAAAAAAAGCTTGATCAAAGATTATGTTAGCATTCATCGAGCATGAAAGCCCTGGGCCTTATGATCTTTTTCTTCTCGTACTGATCAAAGCAGTGAGCTATCCAGCCTGAGACCCTGCCGATTGCAAAGATTGATGTTGCAAGTTGAGGGGGAATATCCATATACTTATAAATAACTCCAGAATAGAAATCAACATTAGGATAGATTGGCTTTCCTTTCTTTTCTACAAGTTCACGGATAACAGTGTTTTCTACTACTTCGGCAGTGTTGTACCAGTGCATATCCCCTTTTGCTTCTGCGAGTTGTTTAGCAAGCTGCTTGAATATTGTGCCTCTAGGATCGTAAGTTTTGTAAACTCTATGTCCAAAGCCCATAATTTTTTCTTTTTTACTCAGCTTATCGAGGACATAACTCTCTGCATTTTCGGGACAAGCAATTTCTTCGATCATAGCTGTGACTTCTGCCCTTGCCCCTCCATGCAGAGGGCCTTTAAGGGTGCAAAGTCCGGAAACAACAGCAGAATAAAGGTCTGAAAGGGTAGAGGCAGTAACTCTTGCAGAAAAAGTAGAGGCATTTAGTTCATGCTCGGCGCTGAGGATAAAGTCTTTTTCTATGACCTCAGCTTCCAGCTGACTTGGCTTGTTTCCTCTTAGCATATAAAGGAAGTTAGCTCCATGAGAAAGAGATGGATCAGGGGGCACAGGTTCTTTTCCGTTTGCGATTCTATAATACGTAGCAACTATGGTTGGTATCTTGGCAATTAACCGTATAGCTTTTCTCATATTTCCTTCAGGAGAGCTGTCGTTAATGTCCGGATCGAACTGTGATATAAAAGAAACAATTGTACGCAGCGCTTCTATAGAGTCAATATTGAAATTGCACATATGGATAACGTCTATCACCTCCCTGTTGACTTCACGCTCCCCATGCAGGCAGGCTGAATACTCGGCAAGTTCCTGATCTCCAGGGAGATAACCGAGGATAAGTAGATAGGAAACGGCATCATAGGGAAGCTCAACCAGCTGGTTGATGTCTATATCCCTGTATTTCAGAACGCCCTCCAACCCATCTATGAAACAGATATTTTTACTCATTTTATACCTCACAGTTATACCAAGAGGATTTTCAAAAAACTTTGAAGTTTGGGGAATCCTCTGCTTATATGTGGAAAATTTAACGCGAAGGGCCTATAAGACCCAAAAATAGGGTGACAATGCATTCTTATTATCATCGAATAAGTATATTAAATTTGTTGAAATTATATTCCAGGATCTTTATAATTATTTTTTGATATTAAGAAAGCAAAGACATTAAGCCTCGCGGTTATATTAAAATAAAATATGCTGTTTTCAGAATAAAGTTTTCCTTAAAATGTCCGTAAGAATTAAAATAACTCTCTATTGCTCTCTTTCCGATCAGGAAAATGAAAAGGTTTCAAGAAAGCAGGAAACTTATGAGAGCTTAAGAAACCTTTTCAAAAAGATTCGATACCTAATTCAGGTATTGATAACCTATTATTTTTTCTTCACCGAATCCCGCAGGAACTTGTGCAAAATCCCACTGTTGATGTAATACTCGATTTCAACAGCCGAATCCAACCTCAAGGTTACCTGGAATTGTACTTCGCTACCGTTTTCGTCCTTTGCCCTTACAGTAAGATCTCCGTGGGGTTCCATGTGTTCAATGCCCAGAATATCATAGCTTTCCTTTCCTGTAAGGCCCAGGGTATCGGCGTTATTGCCTTCTTTAAACTGCAATGGAAGAACTCCCATGCCGACAAGGTTACTTCTGTGGATACGCTCGAAAGACTCGGCAATAACTGCTTTAACTCCAAGCAAGAACGTACCTTTGGCTGCCCAGTCCCTGGAACTGCCTGTTCCGTATTCCTTTCCTGCGATAACGATCAGAGGAATATTATTTTCCGCATAAAGCATAGCTGCGTCATAAATTGGGATTCCTTCACAGGATTCCTCTGGGAAATCTTCTTTCCGGGAATGGTATACGGTCCATCCTCCTTCCCTGTCCACGAACCTGTTCCTGAGCCGAATATTCCCAAAGGTTCCACGCATCATTACCTCATGATTACCCCTTCTGGACCCATAAGAATTGAAATCTTCAGGGCTCACACCCCAGGAAATCAGGTACCTGCCTGCAGGACTGTCTGAAGGAATGGCACCCGCAGGGGAAATATGATCCGTGGTAATGCTGTCCCCGAAAAGAGCCAGAACTCTTGCATTCTTTATATCCGCAGGCGAAGGTGGAGCAGGCGGGAAGTCCATGAAGTATGGAGGTTCCTGAATATATGTAGACATAGGGTTCCAATCATAGAGGGTACCTGTTGGAGCTTCCAGCTCTTTCCAGCGTTTGGAGCCCTCTAAAGCACCCGAATATTCTTTTTCGAACATTGAAGGTTTGATGCTGTTCTTTTCAGCGTCCCTTATCTCCTCCTCTGCAGGCCAGATATCCTTGAGGTAAACAGGGCGTCCGTTGGGATCATAAGCAAGAGGATCGGTTTCGAGGTTGATGTTCACGGTGCCTGCGATTGCATAGGCCACGACAAGAGGTGGAGAAGCAAGGTAGTTTGCCCTGACAAGAGGATTAATCCGTCCTTCGAAGTTCCGGTTTCCGCTGAGTACGGCTGCGACAGTAAGGTCATTTTCGTTAATTTCTTTTGAAACCTTCTCAGGTAAAGGTCCACTGTTTCCTATACAGGTTGTACAACCGTAACCAACCTGGTGGAAACCAAGGGATTCGAGATAGGGCAAAAGGCCTGCGGCTTTCAGATATTCCGTAGCTACTCTTGAACCTGGGGAAAGGCTTGTTTTTACAAAAGGCTTGACATGCAGGCCCTTTTCTACAGCCTTTTTGGCTAGCAGCCCGGCCCCTATTAAAACTGAAGGGTTTGAGGTGTTGGTACAGGAAGTAATTGCTGCAATCACTACGGAGCCATGTGTTACCCTGTAAGCCTTTTCCGAGGATTCCTTTATTTTCTCTTCGGCACCAGGGGTTTCAGGTTCCTCTACAGGTGCCCCTCCCTCTTCTATCCAACGCTGGTAAGCAGGATCCTGGGGAAGTTCAAGCCCTGACTCTTTCTTTCGGATAAAGGTCTGCCTCATAATTTCATGGTAATTTTCAGGCACCTCACTCAAGAAAAGCTGGTCCTGAGGACGCTTCGGGCCCGCAAGACAGGGCTTTACCGTGCTCATATCAAGTTCCAGGGTAGTGCTGAAAACAGGATCTGGTTCGTGAGTTGAATAGAGAAGGCCCTGAGCTTCCAGATACTTTTTCACAAGGTCAACCTGCTCTTCACTTCTGCCAGTTCTTCGCAGGTAGTCAAGCGTCTCGGCATCAGGCGGGAAAATCCCAAGAGTTGCCCCATACTCAGGAGCCATGTTGGAGATCGTTGCCCTGTTCGGAAGACTCAGTGAATTTAATCCGGGCCCGTAAAATTCCACGAATTTGCCGACAACTCCTTCTTTTCTGAGCATCTTCGTAATTGTCAGGACAAGATCGGTAGCAGTAACTCCAGGTGCAGGTTTTCCGTAAAGCTTGAAGCCCACTACCTGAGGCACAGGCATATAATAAGGCTGCCCGAGCATTACAGCTTCGGCCTCTATGCCTCCTACTCCCCAGCCGAGTACTCCAATTCCGTTAATCATTGTAGTATGGGAGTCTGTCCCTACAAGAGTATCAGGGAACGCAGATAACTCCCCATCTTTCTCTTTAAGGTGCACAAGCGGAGCCAGATACTCAAGGTTCACCTGATGGATAATGCCCCTTCCTGGAGGCACGACTCTGAAATTGTCAAAGGCTTTCTGAGCCCAGCGCAGGACAGAATAACGTTCCGTGTTACGTTCAAATTCCTTTTTCTCGTTTTCCTCGAGAGCGTATGCTGTGCCGTAGGAGTCCACCTGGACCGAGTGGTCAATAACAAGATCGGCAGGGATAACAGGATTTATTTTTGCGGGATCGCCTCCAAGGCGCTGCATTGCCGAACGGAGGGCTGCCAGGTCTACTACGGCTGGAACGCCTGTAAAGTCCTGCATGATTACCCTTGACGGAATGAACGGAATATCCCTGTCACTTACATTTTCAGGGCTCCAGCGAGCAAGAGCCTCCACATCTTCGGTAGTTATTATGTGCTTTTCAGTATCCGCATGCCTGAGCAGAGATTCCAGCAGGATCCTTATGGAGTAAGGAAGCAGGGAAATTCCCTCATAGCCCTTTTCTTCCAGTTTACCCAGACTGTAAATCGTAGCTTTTCCGGCAGCTGTTTCAATAGTGTCTCTGACCCCAAATGGGTCCGGACCTTCTCTCATATATTTATTACCTCCAGCAGAAATATGAAACTAAAATTATGATATTATAGATTTTCTCTTTATCACGTCAATTTTTTTACCACGTCGATTTCTTTATCACGTAAAGTTCTTTATCACGTAAAGTTCTTTATCTTGCCAATTTCGTTATCGCATCAATTTTTTAATCGTGCGAATCTCTTTATTGTGTGAATCTCTTGATAGTATGAAGCCCCATCTTATCTTCAGACTATTTTATTCCTTCGGGTTTACTACTCCCTTTTTACATACAAAAGTTTGCTCCCGTTGAAGTATTTTCCTCTATTTTTTTATAGAATCCTAAAAATTGTGCCTCATGTAATTATAGATTAACCAGTATAATAATTGTTGATTATAATCTAGCTTAAGGTACACTGGCTCTTTAGCCTGTATTTTTCAGATATGAAAATAGTACAAGTAAAAAAGAAAGGCACGAATAACTAAAAAGATTAAAAAATGAATTTAAAAACATACAATTATAAAATTTAGAAAATTGTGTTTCAATTATTAGTTTGCATTCCGTATTTAGTTACTAACTGATTCCATTTGTCGTAATTTTTACTGCTCAATATTTCTACTTCATGTGTTAAACGATTATATTCGATGGCATCATAATATTCTTCCGCAACACTATTAAAGGAATTACCATCGCTTATTTTCAATAAGCGGGGATTTGTAGGTAATTTGATAAACGATGTACTGTTATCAGATGCATAATAATCCCCTGAGCTGTATGTAATAATAGCCGGTGCCGTAGTCTCAACAAAGCAATAACCTGTATGTTCATAGCTATATTGTTGAGGACAAGCAAGACCAATAGCATCATGCCCTGAAAAATCACCATTTTCATCAAAGCGGAATATCGAGACCCCATACCCTAAGCCTCGTAATAAATAAGCAAGTAACTTAGTCTTTTCAGAGCATACACCAGAACCTGTATACAAGACCTCATAAGGGTATTTTCCTTCTATATTCCCAGATTTAAGGGCATCCCAATCGTAATCCAGGTGCTGTACAAGACTTATTGCAATTCTGGCTTGATCATCTTTATTTGAAGTAATATTCTGAATTTCTGTAATTAGTGGGTCTAGTAACTGTTTCTGGTCTTCATTATTTAAGTCTCGATTAATAAAATCGATGTCTGTAGGCATATCATTGTAATAAGTGATGGTTCTAGGTAATATTTTGAGATGATCGTTGAGGCCACCGTATACAGTATACGAGATGTGACCACGATTACCACGCAAAATATATTCATAGTTTACTGTTTTCGGATCTGTTTTATACCTGGATGCCTCTGTTGTTGATTTTACTACATTGTCTTGCGGTTTTTTACTTTCATCAGATGCTGTTGTAACTGTTGGCACAACTGCTGATGTAACTGCATTATTTGCTTCGGGTGTTACAGCCTTCGGAGTTGTATCTTTAGTTATCTCCCTATCAGTTATTGCTTTATCATTGTGTGGTGAGACCTGCTTTAAATCCAGAGGAAACGATAAAACGACTGAAAACACTATCAGGTATATACATAGATGAACTATTACATTCCAAATCGTCTTTCTTCCATATTTAAACCAAACTTTATACCATTTTAGTACTCTGTAGACATGACGTAATAAGAAAATACCTATAGCCAGCAGTAAAAGATCACCTACAGGAAACTGTGACAAAAACTTAGCATTGATCAATGCTAGATTCTGGAATACAAAAGAAAATAATAAAAGCAGTAAACCAAATCTTACTGCTCCATTCCTTGTTAATTTCCAATTCCAGTATACCATAAAATCACATTCCAGGAAATATTATTCACTTTGGATTTAGAATTTAGACATCAAATCGAAAAGCATTAACACAATAGATCCAGAAAACCAAGAGTATATAAGTATAACTTATGTTGATAGTAAAAATATAACTTATGTAATAGTAAAAATATAACTTATGTAATAGTAAAAGTATAACTTATGTGATAGTAAAAGTATAACTTATGTGATAGTAAAAGCCTAACTTATTTTGATAGTAAATATACTTATATATAAATAATTTTTAGTAGTATATTTTATGAATTTAATTAGAAATCATTATCATAAGGATTAGTTGTTTAACAATGTTTTGTCATTTCCCCTTACACAATAATTATATATTGAGAATGACAGGGATAACCTAGCTAGAGGAATTGATTTAGATATAATGTAAAGAGTTGAGAAAAACAATATTAGTAAAAAAATGAACTAGATTCTACTTTCAGCTGCCAAAAGAGGGCTAAAAAATTTCAAAAGCCTTAAGCAATCTGAAACTTCCTCATTTTTACAAAGTATATAAAATTTAGACTTTCACTCAATATCCGAAATGTTTGAAATTAAAAGAAAAAAGGTGGAACCTGTTTATTTTTCAGCAGCTCCAATTGTTACGGTATAATCAAAGCTCTCGGTATTTTTGGGAAAGATAGAAAGCGTCCATTTTCCTGCAGCTCCAGGCGCGGTATAGGTTTCAACAAAGGTTGTAGTGCCTCCCTGATAATTTCCCTGGTATCTAGTTTCCATATTGCTCGTAACTCTTGAGGACATATATGGAAGAGAATAAGACGTCTGTGGATACGTATCATCCACTATACTTATCGAGCCACTATATTTTGTGTTTACAAGAGTAGGGGTAACATCATTTCCTGAAGGATCTGTTAGGCTCACATTAAAGGAAGGTTTAAGATTCTGGTTTCCTCCTGTAGTATACAGGCCGTAACCATACTGATTGGCTTTGATCTCCAGGGTGATAGGGCCATCTGTCCCGGCTTCAAAGGTATTTTCATAAGGCTTCCCGGGCACTGGAAGAATACGGAAATTCAGAGAAACCCTTTCCTCATATTCACGAATTCCAGGGTCGTCAATATTCAAGTCAAAGCTGCCTCTATAGCTGCCTTTTGCATCAGCAGGAACTGCAAGTTCAAGTTTTACGATAGCTGTTTGTCCGGCTTTTATTTTCTCAGGAGCTTCGACACGTAACGCATCGTCTCCAAAGACCTGTCGCGACATTCCTGCAGAGGAAACTGCATCAGCGTAGATGATGCCTCCTTCAGTAAGCTCAGGGGAAATTGCAATATCTTTATTTCCTGTGTTCTTGAGCTTTATTTCATAAGTATAATCCTTTCCGGCTTCAACAAGGTCATTTACATAAGGTGCAAGAATCTGGACTGAAGGCTTAACCCATAAATATAAGTTCAGCTGCATTGTGCCTGTAGAATTCGGATAACTCCCGGCTACATCTCCTTCAGGCACCTTTTCCGTGAAAGAAAGGAGCATGACATAGTTTCCAAGATCAGCATCCTTTGGTATGTTCACTTCTACCTGAAATTCCTGTTTTTCACCAGGCTTCAGAGCCCCCTCTGAAGGACTTATTCTGATCCAGCTTTCGTTTATGAAATTTTCCGTGTAAGGAGGGATTACAGATTTCGGCTTCAACTCGATTGTCTTGTTGTCTTTGTTCTCAACGGTTACAATAAAGTTTTCACGATCTCCAGGTTCAAGTTCAAGTTGCTTATAAGCCGGATCAACCCTGACTTTCTGAAACTTGGGGAAGTAAGCCCCGGCATAACTCGAAGATGATGCACTGCTGCCACCACTACTCCAACTCGAAGACGATGAACTACTGGAACCACTGTCCCAACTCGAAGACGATGAACTGTTGGAAGCACTGACCCCGACTTTTGACTGCACTTCTTCTGTTGCAGGCACGGAGCTATTCCCATTCTCTGCTCCTGTACAGGCAATCGAAAGTATTGCTACGACAAGGAGCACGCATACGATTCCTTTTAACGCCTTAGTATCCATTATGTGCATATTGTTAACCTCGCTCATTATTTACTAAGGTGTGAAACTTATAAAATAATTACTCAAACTGCAAATCAATTTGCAGTTATTTTTACAAAATAAGGGATTAAATAGCTCAATTTCTGTTATCCGTTTTTTATGTTTGGCTTCAAAAAAGGCAGGTGATTGTTCGCCTGGTTCTGAGATTTCCCAGCCAGATCTAGAAACTCAAACTTTGCTGAAAAGAGATAAACAGAAAAAGATATCAAGTCTCAAAATTAAACTCCTGACAGGTAACTAAATTGATACGCAGGTAAAATTAATACGCAGGTACCTAAATTAACCTTATATCTAACAGCGGGTTGATACTAAAATTGCCGACTACTAATTATTTCCGCGCAAGTAAAGTTTTTTGTTTTAAGAGGGAAGGCATTTATTTTCAGGAAGGAGTGCATTTTCTTGCTTAAAGACAGAGTATTTGACAGACTTTCAGATGCAGGGTTCAGAATCCGGAATAAATCCAAATCCAGAAAGGTTTCATCACGTGAAGATATCTTTGGATCCAGTCCTATAATTGATGCTGATTTCGTTGAGATAGACGACGTTGAAGTAGATGACGTCGAAGTAGATGATATTGAAGTAGATGAGGATTTTTTCCACAATCCGAACTCCTCTTATGAAGCGGATTCAGAACTAATCGACTCGGACCTTCTGGAAAAACTCAGAGAATACCTTAAAACGAGGTCTGAGGAGGAGATTTTGGAGATCTTTAGAGAGGTCCGTAAAATTATGGAAAGTAGAGGCTCTGAAAGTGATTTTCGGAAGGCTTCGGGAGAGGAAATCCCTATAAATCAAAGAGCAAGACTAAAAAAGATCTCAGAGAATGCTTTCAAAGTCTTTCTGGAAACGGCTTCCTATGGAAGAAAACAGATAATAAATGCCTCAAAAGCAGCTTCCTCAAAAGCCTCAACAATAGCATCCGAAAGAAAAGAATCAATAGTGGACTCCTCGAAAAAGATCAACGAAAAATGGAATAACCTGAGTCCCAGAGACCAAAAAATCATTTCCGAATTAATTGTTGCAATGATCGAAATAGGGTTGCTTAAAGGAGCTAGCCGGAGTAAACAGGCGGCATTTTCTGTCCTGTCAAGCATATCCAGGCGCCAGACCCCAGCACGGAAAGACCTGGAAGATTTTGGGGAAGGTCTGCAGAAACTTTTCAAGCACAGGCATTAAAGTACGAAGGACCAAAAATAGCTACAGTGCGAAGGACCAAAACCATCTTAAAAAATACCACTTTATCAAAAATATATGAAAATCAAAAATATTTGGGAACTTATATCCAGGAACTTATATCCGGGAAATTAAAACCTGTAAGGTTTGCTTATCGCCTTCACAAAACTTGCAGGGCTTTCTGCAATATCCCAGTTTTCGGCATTCCCTATGAGATATGTGTGGTCAGAAATTTGTTGCAGTCCGCCGGCATCATAATTTCCAATTATCAGGGAAAAGATCCGGGCTCGTCTTTCGGCTTTGATCTCATTCCATTCCCGAATAAGGGGCCTTTCTGAGAGTTCGGAATAACCATCGGTAAGGAAAAGAAGATCAGCTCCCTCGAAGGCTTTTTCGTTTTTCATAGCCTTAAGGCCTGCGCGAAGTGCGGTATTAAAATCGGTGCCGCCACCAAAAGTGAACTTCAGGAACTCTAGAAACTCCTCACCCATGCGCTTTTTATTTGTAAGTTCAATTTCGACTGTCTGCCACTTGGAAGAGAAGAGAATCACTTTAACATCCCTGTTTTCTGTTAACATTCTTCTCGTAACTGCCAGAACTACGGCTTTTGCAAGAAGCTCAGGGCTTCCCCGCATCGATGCCGAGGTGTCTACAAGGGCGACTACAGGCCCTTTTCTCTTTTTTCCTGCATTATCCGAGTTCCAGTTTTCTCCTTTTAGCTGGTAGGTCAGGAGTTTTCCTTCAAGCATATCAGCATAGAATTTACGCTTCAGGAGAGGATTTTTTAGCTTTACGGTTTCTGCTGGAAGTAATGTATGGAGATCACCCGAAAGGGTAACCGAATGGACTTCGCTTTTGCTGTACGGAGATAAACTCAGCTTTTTTGAGCCGTACTCAAGCTCGATTCTTCCTACCTGCTCAAGAATTTCGTGAATAGCCGAGCTCTTTCTAAGAAGTGCGGCGTATTTTTCAAGGTTTCCGAAGTATTCTCTGTGAAGAGCCTTCAAGGAGTAATCCCAGGATCTGCCCGGAAAGAGCATTGAGAGAATTTCTAGCATTTCAAGGTGGTCTTCAAGCACAGGGATAAGCTCTTCAATTTTTGCAGCTATGCTTTCTTCTATAACAGAATCAAGGGCTTCTCCTGCCTTCTCCGAAGACATGAAGTTCAGAGTCATTAAAGCAAGCCTTTCGGATCCCGCAGTATTTCCAGCCTGCATATCCGGATTTTCCCAGGTCTCGTGCTCAACGTCTTGCAGGGAACTTTCCTGTTCAAAGGAATTTTCCTGTTGAAGAGAACTCTCCTGCTGGAAGGAGTTATCCTGCTCAAGAGAATTTTCCTGCTGGAAGGAATTCTCCTGCTCAAGAGAATTTTCCTGCTGGAAAGAACTCTCCTGTGGAAGAGAACTTTCCTGTTTGAGAGAACTTTCCTGTGTAAGGGAACTTTCTTGTTTGAGAGAACTTTCCTGTTTATTTTCGGGAGTTACCTGTTGATCGGATATGTTAGGATTTTCCTGCAACCAGAAATTTTCCTCAAGATCTCTTATTCTGTTTCGTTCCCATACCGATTGAGTTTCATCGATTAGCTTCCCCAGAGCTTTAAGGCTTTTTTCCAGGTTTCTTGCAAACTTTTTTGAAAATTCAGATTCCATCTTTCCATAGTCATCCAGAAGTGTAAAAAGTTCTTCAAGCAGAGCCCTAAGTATAAAAACACCTGCCAGATTGTTGGCTTCGGCAAGAGTTTTTATTTCAGCCCAGATTCCAAAATCTCTTAAACCTAAAAAGATTGGATAAAAAGCTCCAAATTTACTCATAAACAACTTTTCATCTTTTATTTCGTACCCATTTTCTGAAAAAAGCTCATAAACAAGAATTTCTGCAATTTCTTCCCTGACTTTCCTTGGCATTTTTCGTGGAGTCGCCAGGACATCCCTGAGTTCAATATTCAATATTGTGGAAGGATTGAAGGCATGGCTAAACGATAAAGATGAGCCTGACCCGTGAATACCCTCGAAATCTTCTTTCCGCTTTTTTAATTCCTGCATATTTTTCCTTTTCCGGAAATTCTCCAAAGTTTTAGGAGTTTTTAATAAGTTATAGGAGTTTTATATTTTAGAAATTTTCAGCTATATTTCAAAAGTTTTTCAGCTATATTTTGGAAATATTCAGGTTTCAGCTACCTCTCCTGCTTTTTCAATGGTTACATCAAATACCCTGGGTTTTTCAAGCAGGAGCCTTACCTCGTTTAGACTGTTTGCAATCTCGTAAACATCGGTATTTTTAGAGCGATATTTCATCAGGATTTCCTGGCTGTCCTGCCCTGAAACCCAGATATTTTCCCTAAGGGTTTCCTCAAGCGCTTTTTCTTCTTCCTGGATTTGCCTTTTGAAATAGTTCAGTCTTTCTTCAAGATTTTCGTACTCTTTTTCATAGAGCTTCTTATCTCCATAATCAAGGCTGATCTTGAATTCAAACCCGTATTTTCTGCGGAATTGTTCTGCCAGGGATTCGAAGTTAAGGGAGCTGTTGACATTGCTATAATCGAGCCCGAAATTGTAAGTATGGGTTGGAAACTCTGCATGGTGTTTCAGCAGGTCAAGGGAATTGTCGAATGTGAGGCTTTTCTGCGCTTTGACTCCTGAAAACCTTGAACTTTTCAGGCCGCTTGTTGTCCTTCTCTCTTCTTCGTAGCATTTATTACAGGCTACAAGATCCGGCAGTTCCTGCTGCAAACAACCGTATATGGAGTTTTTCAGATCAAGAACATCCAGTTTCAATTTGCCAGTATCCGTGCCCCCTGAAACAACCCTGTCCAGAATAAGTTTCCTGATTGCTTCCTTCTGTTCCGGCACTTCCCAGAGTACGTGCTGCAGCAGGACAGCAGTCATCCGGTCTACACTGGTATGACCATTTACGAATGAAGCTACCCTGAGTACATTTACAATTTTTTTCCAGCGCCTGTCCGAGACAAAAATATTTGAGTTCCTGAGTTCTCTCCGGAGTGCCTTTATAATTGACCGAACCTCAGGATCAACAGGGAGGTCTCTTGCTCTCTTCTGAGTTTCCTTTATATCTTCTATGCTGAGTTTCGTTGAGGGCACGAAATCTTCGGTGTTTTTGAAGATCAGGTCTTCAAGGTTCTCTTCGTGCTGGATATAATCCACTTTGTACCGGAACAAAAAACGGTCGTAAAGAGCTTCGAGGCTTTCATCTTCTTCCGGCAGTTCGTTGGAAGCCCCAAAAACGGTAAAAAGAGGCACATCAATAAGCTCCTTGCCGTTATGGTATTTTCTCTCATTCAGTACAGTCAACATGCTGTTTAAGATGGAACTATTTGCCTTGAAAATCTCGTCAAGCAGAGCTATATGCGCAGTTGGAAGGTAACCTTCTATCCGCCTGCTGAACTCGTCCCTCTCAAGTGCCTTGAGGGAAAGAGGTCCAAATACCTCTTCAGGCGTGGAAAAGCGGGTTAGAAGATAATGGAAAAAGTTTCCCCCCTCTATAGTTTCGCAGATTTTGCTTGCAAGCAGAGTTTTTGCAGTCCCTGGTGGGCCAAGTAAAAGGACATGTTCACCAGAAAGGAGTGCAAGAAGAGACCCATTAATTTCAGCATCTCGTTCTTTGAAGTAGCCTGAAAACTCCTGTTTGATATTGATAACCGTATTCTTTAAATCCAGGACTCTCATAAATTCCAAGACCTTTATAAATTTCTTTTTTTCAGCATCCCACCTTTAGTATGTAAGAAAGATGCTACAATATTGAACTGCAATAACCGGTTAGAATAATGTAAAAAAAATGAACTTCCTATTTTTATGGGCCTTGCCTTAATTAATTTTTCTAAAAATTCTTGTCCCTACCACCGATATGCCTGCGGGCTATGTTTCTTCTCAGAGATATACCTTTCTGCTTTGAGATATATCTTTCTGCTTTGATACTACTGAAGCCCAGATTTTTATCAGATTTATGTGCTGGACTGGTACCCACCTTGATTAAAGTTGGGCTGGTATCCATAAAGTTGGGCTGGTATCCACCTTGATTAGAGTTCCCGCAGATCCTGCTGATCCTACCTTTTATGAGAGCCGAAGAGATTATGCACAAGAAAGGTGATGATTAAGGAGAATGATTCAAATTCAACTGAGTGAGAATATTCCTGGTAACAAAATAAATAGGAAATCGCATCCTGAAAATAGACCAAATTCCGGAGTCCTTGCATGAATGATTTCGAGCGTGAAAAATACAGCCGGCAGATCCTTCTTTTTGGGGAAGAGGGACAGGAAAAGTTGAAGAATGCAAAAGTGCTGGTTGCCGGGGCAGGCGGACTGGGAAGTCCAGTTTCCACCTATCTCGCAATAGCAGGAGTCGGAAAAATAATTCTTGCAGATTTCGATTCCGTGGATCCCAGCAATCTAAACAGACAGTTCCTTCACCATCAAAAGGACATCGGAAGGCTTAAGATAGAGTCAGCAAAGGAAAAACTGCTTTCCATGAACCCGGATATTGAGGTTGAAACCATAGCAGAGATGCTTACCGAATCAAATCTCGAAACCCTGGTTCCTGAATGTGATGTTATAGTTGATGCGCTTGATAATCTAGAAACTAGACATATGCTTAACAGGCTTGTCATAAAAAGAAGGATTCCTTTAATACATGGGGCAGTTACCGGTTATGACGGTCAGGTAACAACAATAGTACCTGGAAAAACTCCCTGTTTTTACTGTATTTTCCCACGCATTTCCAAAAAAGAAGTTTTTCCGATTTTAGGGGCAACTGCAGGGATCATCGGATCTATTCAGGCAAACGAAGTAATTAAATTCCTGACAGGACAGGGAAAGCTTCTGGAAGGTCGCCTTCTGTTCTGGAATGGACTTTCAGGGAATTTCAGTGAGATTTCACTCTCAAAGCTAAACAATTGCCCCGTTTGTGGAAATCTTAAAGAAAACTGCGTAAATAAATGAGACTTTTACCTTTTTAAATCAGGATAAACCTTTATTTCAATTCCCTGCCGTCTATTGACCAATTTATATATATCTTCAGTAATAATACTTATAGGGTATCTTACAGGGGATCTTGTGCGAGGGAATTTAATGAAAAAGAAGACCATGCCAGTTGAGAAGGAAGTCAATGGCTTGAACGGGAACTCAAATTTATGGTCTTATGGATTTCAGGATCTAAATATTTTCTCACCTGCTTCACCCCCTGCTTCACTTCCTGCTTCACTTCTTGCTTCACTTCCTGCTCCTATCCCGAATGTACCTTATTTTGACCTTCGGATCTATAGGGAACCTATGATAAAGTCGTTGATCAAGGTACACAGTAAAGATATGTACCGGCTGCTTGAGGGAGTTCACTTTGATGGAAACTACTACAGGGTAAAGTGTGTAAGTTCAGGGGAGTGGGAGTATTGCTGGGATTTGGCTGTCAGGATTCAATATTTCGGAAAAATGCTGGGAATGACTCTTTATCCCAAGCGCCTGGTATCACAGAAAGAAAAAAGGATGGTCTACAGGTCTATGATCCTCGTTAACCCTTACCAGCTCTGGGACGAGGCTCTTGTAAACAAATTCTGGAATTTGCAGGAAAGGGTTGAGTTCCTGATAGCCAGAATTCTTTTTCACGAATGTATTCACATTATGATCTCGCTTGGAAACATCCTGCCTTCAGGTTTAGGAAACACGGACATTTACCTTGAATTCAGGAAGATGCTGGAAGTCTCGGTTTCCGAGAAGCTTTCTCACGAGCTTCATAATGTGCAGTTCCGCCTCTGGAATCTTGTGCTGTTTGGATATTCAGGGTCAGAAAGTGAAAAAAAACTACTTGAAAGAGTTCAGGAAATATATGAATTTCTGATCAACGAGAAATACGCTAACCAGAAAACTGGAAAAGCTTTCCGTTTTCCAGCGAACAACAAAAAAATCGCAAGAAAATACTCCTGGATAGCAGCTGTTAAAGCCGGGGGAGACAAGCAGGTTAGCAAAAGAATCTGGCAGGTAGAGGTCCGCAGACTCAGGATAGCACTGAGGGAACTCTTTGAGGGAATTGATACGGAATTAAGTAATATGGGATTTACAACGGACTAAGTCATATAAATGGATAATTCGGGGTAAATTAAATGAAAAAAGTTGAATAATTATAGAACTGATGGGTTTTCTGACCTTTTTCTTTTTCCCACCTTCATTCTATGATTCGTAGTTTACTTTTCCCCTTCTTTCTTCCTGTAATTTTATTACTTACTTTATCTCTCTATTGCTTTGTTTTTTAGAGCTGAACCTTACTCCCTTGTTCCAGAATTCTTGCAATCTTTGCCATATCAGGAAGTTCGTGCACAGGATATTCTTCGAAGAATATAACCTTCTGTTCCTCGTCGATAATTATGTTCGCCCTCTGAGAGACCCCTTCTTTTTCTCTGAATATCCCATATGCTCTGGCAACCTCCCCATGAGGCCAGAAGTCCGAAAGAAGCTTGATGTGCGTAATTCCAAGTTCCTTGGCCCAGGCTCTTTTTGAAGGTATAGGGTCCACACTTATGCCAAAAGCCACCGTGTTCAATCTGGCGAACATTTCGTGATTTTCCTCAAGTGATTTCATCTGTTCTGCACACACGCTTGTCCAGGCGAGTGGATGGAATGATAAAAGAACCTTCTTGCCAGCGAAATCATAGAGGTGCACCTCTTTCTGTTTATGGTCTCTTAGCCTGAAATCCTGAATTTTATCCCCGATATTAATTTTGCTCATAATAATCTTCCCCATTTAATAAAATCGTCTATGTTTAATAAATTGTCTGCCTGCTGACCTGTTTAACACTGCTTGCAGTTTGACATCTTTGACAACGAGAAGTAAAATTTGAATGTAAAAGAGGTTCAAAGCTGGCATAAGACGTAAAAATAACGTGAAGAGTGATTCATATTAAAAAAGAGGTGGGAAACAAAAGTAAAAGTGGTATAAATAAAAAGGACTAAATAATCAACAGCCTTTAAATGATTATAAAAACTTTGTTTCTCTTCTCTACCAAAAACGCATAGTGAACTTGAAATTGTGGTAAAATTAATTTTTAATCTTATTTACTTAATTCTCTGAGTTTTTTTTCCTGAGAAGGCCCTTGCATTTTTCAATTATACCTCTATTATCCGATGCCGGTTTGCTATTATTAGTATTATTCATTCTATTGCGTTTCATTTGATCGTGTTCTCTACGAGATATCGGTTTAGAAGTTTTTTTGGACATTGTTAAACACCGTTTAAATGTAATAAAATCAATCTTTCTTAGGTTATGCCCGTGAATTGTCAATCAATTATAAAAAATAAGTGGATTTGTTATTTTTGAGTAAACATAGTGAAATTCTTATACGTGTGATTTTTCAATAACTGACAGACATTGTTGTTCTTATTTATATCCAGAGTTGGTGCAATAACCGGTGAAATGTTAGTGACTCTAACCTTTTCTGAAGATTGAAATCATATACCCATATTTACTATACAACTTAAATATAAGAGTAACGAAAGTCCATGAAAGAATTCTTATTCCTTTTCCGGTATTGCAAATTTTATAACAAATTCACTTTCATAACCTCTTTATAATTCAAGTTTGCCTTCTAACTGGTCTACAAGGATAACAATTAACTGAAAGCCAAGAGTGTCAGAATCTTCTAGAATTAATAAAATTTATGGCTTATATACAAGTGTTTTTGGTAGCCACTGCACAAAGTTCCGCTCCCAATAACATATTACGACAGTGCAACGATATCTGTAATTGATACAGCCACAAGAAAGGAGGTTAGGAACAATTGTCGTGTAGTTTTCTGCAATTATTGGACAAATTCACGTCCTGGCATCAAATTGCAGATTACTCGACTGAATAAAGATCACTCAACTGAATAAAGATTACTCAACTGAATAAAATATACTCTTAAAACTATCTTCCGTCTGGATTCAAGTTAATTGCAATTTTGGAGCACTTATAACAACGTTCCAAAATGAAAATGGTTTCAATCTCCAATCAGTTTTTAAGTTAGTTGCAATAAATAGCAGCGATTATTATAATACTAAAGAAATAGTTTCACTCTCTATTGAGTTTTCAAGTTAATTGCAGTTTACCGGCATTTCAAGATCGTCACAAGAAGGCATAAACCATGAAGATAAAAACGATATTTAGAACTATACTTAGAACTATATTAGACATATTAATTTTATGTATAATCGGTATATGTCTTTCTGCCATCGTTGTACTTAGCGGAGACCCAAAAAATCAACTGGCTTGCGCTTTGTTGGTTGGCCTGTGTCTTTTAATGGTGTATATTCTTTTTGGTGCAGTGGAGAAACTCAAACGATGAGGCAATTGAGCTAATCATTTGCAAATTTCAGAAAGTACAATCTCCAGGAACCTTACTAAGCTCAAAGACTTAAAGACAATCTATGTCAATAGCAAAGGAAAGACTAATTACATTTCAACCACAACTACAGGAAAAAATTTTTGAAAACTAGAAATTAAATTAAATCTTTCTGGATGTTGCTATATATGGGTATTTGGTTTATATTGTTTTGATATGTACTGCCGTCCAAGATGGACGGCCATTTTTGCCTTTCTGTTTATATTTTACTTATGATTAGAAGTTCATTTTTTTGGCTACAATATACCAGACATTATTTTAGTGTTACCTCCCGTAGCATTCTTTACTGTTAAGCTGACGTTATATTTCCCTGCTTCATTATAAGTAGGTAAAGTGTTTTTAGCTGTTGAACTCGTGTTGTCCCCAGAGTCCCAGTTTCATCCTGTTGCGTTTTCTGAACTGTCAATAAACTGAACTGAGAGAAATGCAAAACCTTCAGACATTGCTGCTGAAATTAGCTACCGGAAATACTGATTCCGGATCAGGGATGATTGCAAGTCTCCCAGGAAAAAGATCGATATTCACTGTTGCTGAGACGGTATCGCTAGAGGTGTCAATTACAGAGATATTGTTGCTATAATTGTTTTCATAATCGCCCCTGGTTACCACATATACCTTTTCTCCATTAGGTGTGACTGCAATTTCTTCAGGATACTTTCCTACATTCAATCTGGTTATAACTTTTCTTGTAACTGTATCAATTACAGAGACAAAGCCATCTCCGCCAGCCACATATACTTTTGTTCCTGTTGGATTGACTATAACTTTAGTAGGTCTTTTTCTTACATCCACCGTAGCTATAACGGTATTTGTAGCTGTATCAATTACAGAGACATAGTAGTAGGTTGTCACATACACCTTTGTTCCATCAGGTGTGACTGCAACTCCCCAAGGATGTTCGCCTGCATGTACCGTAGATGTAACCATGTTAGTCGCTGTATCAATTACAGAAACGGTATATTCGGGGGTATTAGTAGTACCAGAGTTCGTTACATATACCTTTGTTCCATCTGGACTTACTGCAATTCCCCTAGGAGTATCTCCTACAGGTACTGTGGCTGTAACAGTATTTGTTGAGGTGTCAATTACAGAGGTAGTGTTGCTGTCTTCGTTCACCACATATACCCTTTTTCCATCAGGACTGACTGCAACTTCAGAAGGATTATATCCTACTTTCACAGTGCCCGTAACGGTGTTTGTTGAAGTATCAATTACAGAGACATTATTGCTTCTAGAGTTCGCTACATATGCCGTTTTTCCATTAGGTACGACTGCAACTCCTTTAGGCCCACGTCCCACTTTCACAGATGTTATAACTGTTCCTGTGGTTGTGTCAATTACAGAGAATGCACCGCTCGTAATATATACAAATGGCCACGTGGATGAAACCCTTTTTCCAACAGTTATGTTAACAAATTTGGAACTAGTATTGATTCCATTGCTAGCTGTCAAATTAACTGTATAGTTTCCTTGAGTTCTGTACGCATATACAGGATTTTGTTTTTTGGAATCTGATATACCATCATTATCAAAGTCCCAGTTCCACAGGATTGCGTTTTTCGAAAGATCTGTAAACTTGACAACAAGGGGTGCAGGCCCATTAGTGACACTGGCTGTAAAGTTAGCAGTTGGAGTAACTGAATTTTGCAGACTGGACATAGATACAAGAGGTAGATAGTCAAATTCGTCTTCATAGACGTTATAGGGATCCTCATAGATTTTATAAGGCAGGTCTCCGATCCCATTCTTATCCAAATCCACGCAGATCTGGGAGAATCCGGTCCCATCTGGTTTTGCCCAGAAGTTGCCTCCAATGTAAGGGCCACCTGCAATGTTACTGCCTGAAGCAAGTGAACTGTTCCAGATATTTCCCCCTTCGCCAGGTCCAAACTTTACGTTTAGACTATTGTTAAAATAATTATTGTAGATTCTTTTACGGTCAGAATTTCCCCTATTAAAAATCCCACATTCTGTACAGGATGTTATTGTATTGTTGATTATGTCAACAGTACAAGCGTCACTTAAAATAATCCCTACATCACAGTTTAATATTGTATTATTTTCAATTCCTGAACTTGACATCGAAAGCCAAATCCCACAATCGCAGTCAGTAATCCTGTTATTACGAATATCTGCTCCCTGATCCCATTCGGAGATGCCAGTGGAACAATTTGAGATCGTATTACCTGATACTGTATTATTTCCTCCACAGCAGGAAATATATACACCCTCTTCGCCGTTAGAAATTTTATTTTCGGCTATTAAATTGCCTGATATCTGGGATCCCAGAATAATAGAACCGTTTTCAATGTTATTACCTGTCACATTATTCATATTGCCATAAAAGATGATTTTTAAATTTTCTGGCATGTAGGATCCCAGAAAAATAGAACCGTTTTCAATGGTATTACCTGTTATATTATTCATCTTGCCATAAGCAAAGATTGCATTTTTATGATGCATCTTACAGGCTCCTGTTATGTTTAAACCACTGATCGTTGTGCTATTAGCTGCTATCAGAAAGGTACTTTTACTTTCGTTCAGCGGTTTTACATGCGCATCGCCATTGTTTGACTCTGACCTGATAGTTAGACCTTTTACATTAACAAGAACGTTTTCAGTATAAGTTCCAGGTTTCACGATTATTATGTCCCCTGTTAGAGAATTATTCACAGCTTCCTGAATTGATCTGAAATCAGCTCCTGAATCATCATCTACTGTAATTTCTCTTGCTGATGCGGTAGCTGATATGGAAACTAAGAAAATGAAAATCAAAAATGTTGAAGTTAAACTTATTGAACATAGCTCCTTTTTATTCCTCATAATTCCCCCCAAATTTATCTAACCTTTAACAAATAAGCCCCAATACTACCATTGTTCTCTATTTGTATTAAAAGATTAGAATATATAGAGAAAAGAGAAGAAAGTTTACTTTTCCAATGTTCTCATAGTTAAACAGATATTGGGAAAACAAGTAGAGAATATATTTTAATACACGTAGTAGGTAGATAACTTCAATAATTATCCCAAATCCAGACGATTTCGGAATTTCTACAGCTGCTTTACTTGCAATCTTGCTCACATTATCGCTTTAGTTACTGCTTATTGCTGTTTGAACAGGTTCTATGGCTGTGGTATTGCTTTCATCTTTTGTAACAATAGCTACAGAAGAAGAATGCAAAACACATTTGCACTTAATCCCCTGGGATGGAAGAGAGATAAGCCTTTCAGCAAAAGCAGCCTATTATATGGATTTTACTCCTGGCATAATTCTGTTCTCAGACAATAAAGATCCTGATCCAGACTTTCCTGTTTTCTACTTATGTAAAAATATGGGGCAATTATTACTGAGGAAATTGGATAACAATATCAGTTTCCAAATAAAATTAATCCATCAATAGAAATTCAGGAGCGTAATAATCAACAGAAATCCTGTAATTATAGGCCAGTAAAGCACTTTCACATACAGGTTGTCCTTTGTATCAATAAAAGGGATATTCATATGGGACGCAAATACTATTGAATTCAGGGATACAGCTAGAATTGCCAGATACAGTATAAGGTAGAAATATTCAAGGTAAATCATACAATTCGTAGGGATTTTAGCCCTGAGGGAAGCATGGGAAACAATAAGAACAAAAAAGAGAGAGGCACAATAGGTCAAGACTCCCGAAGATTTAAACCCGAACTGATTTTTCTCGTCTTCCCTGGTCGTTATCAAAAGTACCACAAATAGAAGGATGGCTACTACTACTATGGGCAGTAAGTCGGAAACAAATGGAGACTTTAGGTCTCTTTTGATAGCAACGTTGAAGTAAAGCTCGGATAAGTTCCTATGTTTAAAATCTTTTACCCCAAAATTGGTGTTATAGGAATTCATCCTGTAACTGAAAAAGGTTTTTTGTGGCTTCCAGCCTTCAAGCACGAGAGAGTTTTCTAGGCCGAGAAGTTTTTCCGGAGCCAGGTTATCATAGGAATCAAAATCCGGGACCAGAACACTTTCTTCAGAAGCGTTGTTCCAGAATTTGATCCATATATTTTCCTCGTCAAATGGATATCTGGAATAATCGAATTGCTGACGCAGAGTAGTCGTGAAACGCCAACCTACGATATTCTTGTCCTCATCCACATAGGCCTTTTCGACTGTACTTTCTTTTGATTCCGGGAAACTAAATCTCGGCGAAGCCTTCTCAGCACTCAGCCCTGAAATATTTTGCCAGACATACCCAGTCATGGTGATGTCATTAGAAGTCGAAAACTCTATGGACTGAATAAAGACCCCCGTGGGAATCCTGAAAGCTTTCGGGTTCGTATCGGAATTTAGCATTACTGTTTCAACATCTGCCATGTCGAAAACAACAATATTACCATTCTCGTCGACTTCAATCGACGATTCATTTAAAGTAAAGTGCCAGATGATGCCCATTCCCAGGATGCAGAGGAATGAAAAAACAAGAGCCAACAGCCAGAGACTTCTATCGCCATAACTGAAAATGGAGACAAAAAGCAGAGACAAGAAGAATAAAAAAGCAAAAGTTAAAAGCATGACCTGAATAATAGAGCGATCCTGCTCTATATCTTTGTTCAGCAAAATTTCTTCTTGAGGAAGAGCAGTCCCCAGTATCCAGTCTGTAGAAAGGATATTTTTGTAAAATACCCAGGAAGATTGCCCTGTCCGATCATTTTCTACAACTCGGTCTGTCATGTTTTTGCTTATGTTCTCGCTTATAAGGTTAAGTTCAGTGTCTTCTTTTGCCAGTTGGTGAATATTTCTGAGTAGATAATCCTGAACAGGATAAGAAACGATCAAGCCTTCCTCAGAGAAGATAAAACCATAACCCGTATTTCCAAGATCAAGGCCTCCTATCTGCGTCCTTATTCCTTCAATAGAACGGCTCGCACACACAACTCCTGCAACCTCGCTCCCATTTTTGAATTCTTCAAGATAAAATGGAGTTGAATAATCTATCAGATAAGTACCATCTGCGATCCCGAAATAAGGCCGGTTCCAGACTCCACACTTCTTTTTTATGGCACTATTATACCAGGTAGTTGTTTCTTCACTATTGTTCGTATAGTCGTACAGGATTGGAGAATCCAGGATATTTGAACCATTCTTTTTGAAATGAAGTGAATGAAGCTTCCCATAATAGTCAGGGGAATACGCAATGACAATGCTGAAAATATTTGGATTGCCCTCCATTTTATCCAGAATATGCTGCCTGATAATGGAATCATTTTTCAGTTCTCCAGAATGCAGTTCCTTTGCAATTCCGTCAGCCAGAAGGCTCGTAGAATTAAGTTCGCCCGATATATTTTCCAAAACAACGTTGGATTTGTTGTACGCATTTCCCTTTGTCTTTTCCAGAATTTTGTCGTCTGTATTGTTGCGATAATACTCATATCCAGCATGTAATGTCAACAGAAAACTGACCAGGCAGAGTATTAATGCAGTATAAACTACAGTTTTTCTCCAACTATTCGATGCAGTCATTCTTATCTCTCAAATATCTGCCACTTGTTGTGAATTTCTGCTGAAATATAGAAAACTTAAGTAATTACTGAAATATCAAGTACAGAAATATCAAGAACTGAAATATCAAGTACAGAAATATCAAATGCTTAATTTTTTAGAGAAGCTCATCAACTCTCTAACAAGTCTTGAGCCTTTTAGAAATTATTTACAATTAGGCAATTTCAAGCGACACATTTTGAGTGATTGAATCCGGATGCATATAATTCAGAAAAAAATATTCTTGCACACTTCTTGTTTATGGTCCTCTGTTCAGGAATACTCTTCGCTTTACCTTTTCTGCTTTCAGAACTCTGACCTCCGGTTCGCACATCAGTCCTTGAAGGAAGTTCATAAATCGATAGACGTCTGAGAAGTTTGTCACAAGACCAAGCGATACACGTATGCTTGACATTTTAGTTTTTACAGCAAGACAGGATTCCTGGTTCTTGCAATCTGAGCCATAGGGATATCTGCTGGAAGGTTTCAAATTCTCAAAGCATGAAGCCATTTCTTTTCTGGTGATATTATGGCTTACTTCACCGTCTCCAGGATTACAGAAACAGCCGGTTCTTAAAGAGATGCCTGCCTTATTCGCAGCCTCCTGAACTGTCTGGCAATCAAAAGGCGTTCCATCTGCATGGTAGAGGTTAAAAGCAATTGTTCCTCCCCGTCTCTCAAGTCCGGATGGACCATGAATCTTTACCAGAGCCTGGCCATTAGGATACTTCAGAGCCTGCATCTTATCCAGTAGCCAGCCAGTAAGGCACATCACTCTTTTGTGAATGACATCCACACCAATTCCTTCTATGTGCTTCAATCCTATTTCCAGGGCAGGTATGCTGAGATAATTGACAGTGCCGTCTTCAAAGGCCTCAAAGGCTTCAGCGCCCTGATGAAGGCAATACCAGTTTTCTTTCTGGACAGAAATTATGCTGATAGTACCGCCGGAAAACCAGGGCCTTTTTAGTTTATTCAAAGCATCTTTTCGGACAATAAGACAGCCGAGACCAGTCGGGTAACCAAAAATTTTGTAAAATGAAATTGAGACAAAATCGGGGTGCCACTGACTCAAGTCAAGGCGGTTAGTAGGTACGAAGGCAGCAGAATCCAGCAAGACATCCCAGTTTTTTTTCCGGGCTTTCTCAATCCAATCCAGGGGATGCTGCACTCCCGAAAAGTTGGATTGAGCAGGATAAGCAAACAGGTTGTTTCTCTCAGGTCTGGCCTGGTCAAGATAAAACTCCAGCTTTTCTTCATCCACTCTTAGCTCAGGGGAAATCATAGGAATGTAGCTTACGGAAGCTCCTTTACTTTCTGCAAAAACTCTAATGCCGTTGACGGAGTTATGATTATCTACGGTCAACAAATACCTATCTCCTTTTTCGAAAGGATAGGCTTCTCCTACTAACCTGAGGGCACCTGTAGCATTGGGAGTAAAAATGGCTACATATTCATCAGGAGACGCATTAAAAAAGCTTAATATTTTAATTCTGGCCCGCTCCACAAGCTTTGTCATAGCTATTGAAGTAGGATTTTCGGAGTGAGGATTCCCAAAAACATTGCACTGAAGCAATTCCATATGTTTGAGGAGCTGACTGTTAGCGTATAGCCCCCCACCTGTATAATCCAGATAGATTTGATCATGCCAGTCAAGGCGTGCGTATTCAAGATCCCTTAGCTCATCGAGAATGTGCGTTGTTTCAAACTCCGGAGAATTCTGCTTGAACTCCGCAAAAGAGCTATTCATTTTTTCGGGACTGAAATCAAGTGGTACTTCTAGATATTTTTCTGATGAATGCATACATTTATTCTCCCCTAAATTCGTGACAATTCATACCCTTCAGCTGATCTTCCATTCTTTTCCAAACAGAGACGCCCCTTTTGAATGAACTCACAATTGAAAGGGAACGAGTCGTTGGACTGGCTACCTGATAGAAAGCATGCTTAAGGCCTATCCAAGCAGGCAACTTCCTATATTATGTTAGATAAACCGCTTTTTATGTCAATTAATTCAAATGTTTTCACGCCGTTATATTAAATTAGATAATAGGGGGATAGATAAATCAAGAAGAATATTTTTTCCTTAATATTATTCATTAACGAAAATTAGGATAATATAAAAGAGTTTTAAATTTTTTGAAGAGTATTTCGATAAATCCTTGACTTCAACAAATCATTCATAAATAATTTAATTTAAGGAGTATGAAGAGGAAAGCGAAAAAAATAACTGAAATTCCTTAAAGTGAACTTAAAAAAGAGACCTAAGAGCACGAAATAAAAACCTAAGAATATATCTGTATATAAAATATGACTATGATAGAATGGGGTTGTATAAACTAAATATTCAAAAAAGAATAGATACATTAGGTACCACAGGACTATTAAAAGAAAATATAAAATTAATTAAAAGACTGTAAATTTATTATATTAGGCTTACTCGCTCGATGTATGAAATCAAATACATTAGACATCATGGTAAAACTTCATACTTTAGATATTTAACATTTTAATGTTACCGGTTTTCAGTACAAATGAGTAATTACTATCACTATTGCAGAATCAATCTAATTTTAAGACCTGCTCTTAAAGACTCTCTTATCCCAAAACTCATGTCTGGACAAATCCGAGTCAATTAGTAACCCAATTACTACCAATATTCACCAAATTGGTAGTAATCCATTTAAAAAACATAATATCTTCAGAAATAACCAAACATGACCTACTCCGGCAGATTCCATCTTCCTGATCGAAAAAATAATCTGTTATAAATGAAACAATAGCAACCATTGACTCCACATCCTGTTTTTTGTTGTGAAAGAAAAAAGATACAGAGTCAATCATATCTTACAGAACTTTCGCTACACTGCCTACAGTACTATGCCTTAACGAAATTCTAAATAAAAAATTAGGACAAAATAGAAAGAAAGTACTTTGAACAAAAAAATAGTAAAAAGCCCCGTGCGTGATTTGAACACGCGACCTAGTGATTACAAGTCACTCGCTCTACCGGGCTGAGCCAACGAGGCAATTAGAAAATGCTGCGACTTATCTAAATACAATACTCACAGATAAACTTTATGGCTGAATTCTTTATCTGGAAGCTATTCGTCTTTACTTGCTTGTGATCTGTTCTCTCTTTTTTGTCAGGTTCCAGAGGTCATAGTACATAAACCTTAGAGAGTCCTGTGTTTATCTCGCTTAAGACATTATATCCAGGGTAACTAATGTTCCGTAACGAAGATACTAAATTCAAGTTTGCGGCACTGAAACATGATCTATATTCATAGAGTGGATTGATACAACAAATCCCAAAAAACAACTGAACACTTACAAAAGACTTTACGAAATGTGGAATAAAGTCAGAGTTAGAAGGATGTTATAAAGCAATAAATGCCGTAGAACAGTGCCCATTACTGATAAATTCAAAATGTAGAAATACGATAACAGGTCGGAAGCATGCAGAACGTTCCCTTTTGTAATATTTCAGGATGATGAAACAGGATTTGGTTTAACGTTGTTATTGTGTCCGATGTCTGTTAATATAATTCATGATTATGCACAATGGTATAAATCAGTAAACTCAACAATGTATAATCAATTAACTTCCATGTACGAACAGTATAAAAATATAGACAAAAATAATGATTTTTGTATTCAAATGAAAGAGCAGAATTTAGATTTTTTTATAGAATTTCTTGAAAAGAAGTAATCATTAATTTTTCCTTTTTGTATAATATTCTTAGAAGAAAGGAAGGTATAGTATTTTAAAGGCTTCTGTTATTGGTGACTACAAGGACCCTGAGGATCTTTTAAAGAATAGAGCTGAGGTTAGTGTGCCCATAAAACATACGCTCAAAACAGGTGAAGTTTCATAAAATTAAAAAGATAAAATTGATTTTAGTTTCAGATTTTTTAGACATTATGAAGAAAATAGGGATTATTAGAGTATATTTTTTAGAAACATAACCGTGAACTTCTAAGCAATATGTATTATTAACCAAAGGTATAATATACCGCTTACGATGTGGCAGGAAATTGCAAAATATGGGCGCAAGCTGGTTGAACACGGGCTTGTCGAATCTAACTTTGGAAATATCAGCATCAGAGCTGGCGACAGGATGCTTATCACCAGGACAGGCGCCGCACTTGATGAAATCACAGAGAATAACGTTGTTGAAGTTGATGTTTGGGACACTTCTTCCCTTGACATAATTGCATCTTCCGAAGCTGTCGTACACAGAGAGATTTACAGGCAGACCTCAGCACTTGCAATCATTCATGCTCATGCTCCGTATGCGGTTGTTGAGTCCCTGCTCGCAGGCCCTGAAGGAAGAATTTTACCTGTAGATAGTGAAGGACAGTACTTCCTTGGGGAAATTCCGGTCGTCGGAGGAGGGATAGGTAGTCGCGAGCTTGCAGGAAATCTTGCAAATGCACTCTCAAGGCACAGAGGCGCTATAGTTTACAGTCACGGAACTTTTGCAATAGGGAGAACGCTTGGAGACGCCTATATAGTGACCACGCAACTTGAGCATTCCTGCAAAGTTAAGTACCTGTACGAGCGTGCGAAAACAGAAAGGGAAAGTAAATAAACTATAAACGCTCGATTGCAAACGCTTGTTCGTTTGATCCTCGTTTATCCGTAAGATCGTGTGACAGCAGAAAGAGAAAATGAGTAGTCATAAACGTTCGCTTGTTTAATCCATGATTAGAAGTAAAAGCATGAGAAACAGGAAATAGAATGAGTAAACTTATCTATTGAATAGGCGGATAACCATACAGCTTAAGTATAAATATAAAAAAGCAGGTAAACACAGAAACGAATAAAAGCGAATCCAAACCAGAATACCGAGTAAGATAAGACGCCTGTTTCTGGGGCGACTTTCTGTTACGGTATCACCTAAAAAAATCTCGAGTACCATGACGTTTAATACCTTGAGACCTTTTGCCTCAAAATGTATCGACCCACTGGCAGACTATTTCGTTAGATATGAGGTCTCACCCAACACGGTTTCCATAGCTTCCCTTATATGTGCATTCTTTGCAGGACTGAGTTTTTATTACTCGCCTGCGTCCAGGGAATTTATCCTGCTGGCAGGCATCCTGGTAATACTTAACTCTATTTTTGACGCCCTTGACGGGATAATTGCACGAAAATCAAATAGAGCAACCCCAAGAGGTGACTTTCTGGATCACGTAATTGACCGTTACTCGGATGTTTTTATAATATGTAGCATCTTTTTTGCAGGTTACGTCTCCTGGCAGTTAGGAGTTACGGCAATTGTAGGTGTGCTGCTTACCAGCTATCTCGGAACCCAGGCCCAGGCGCTCAGCCTTGGAAGATACTATGGTGGAATAATGGGCAGGGCTGACCGACTTGTAGTTATAATTCTTGCATCCTTCGGCAACTTTGCCTTTCCAGCGCCAATTGCAGGTTTTTCAATTCTTGGCTGGGCCGTCATCCTGATCGCTGTAACCAGCCATATAACAGCAATCCAGAGAATCTACTATATATGGAAAGAGTTGCAGTAACGACATACTCATTAAATAATTTTGCAACTCAATTTAGTTTTATTTCAATTTGAATTCTGTTTCAATTCATTGGCTAAGTTCGTTGTTAAGGTTCGCTGTCTAAGTTTGCTATTAAAGTTAAGGGAAATCCTCTAGGCCTGAAAACAGATTTATTCTGTAAATAAGTTAATGTAACAAAAACACAATTACCTGGCTATGTCATCTCAAGGAAAACAGTATGAGTATCTGGATCACACTGCAGATATCAAGTTCCGGGCTTACGGAAAAACTAGGGAAGAAGTATTTGAAAATGCGGCTCTCGCTATGTTTAATGTTATAATTGATACAGAAAAAGTCTCGGGAGATACCGCAAGAGAAATTTGTCTCAAGTCGCCGGACCTAGAATCCCTGCTTGTGGACTGGCTTTCTGAACTTCTATATCTCTTTGAAGTTGATGAAATCGTTTTCAGGAAGTTTCGGGTTGAGAAAATCAGGGAAGAAAAAGGTGAATATTCAATAACAGCTCAGGCACTAGGTGAAAAGTACTCTCTCGAAAGCCTTCCCTTTGAGACTGAAATTAAGGCTGTTACCTATAACCAGTTAGAAATAACGAAGACTGCTGATGGCTGGAAGGCTCAGGTTGTTGTGGATATTTAAGGGAACAGAAGCTTTTCTTCTATCCTCCGGAATTGGTTTACCGAATACTGGCTGTTTCTCCTCTAACTACTTGCACCATGCATATCTTCATGTATAGGAATTATCCTATTCTGCACTATAACGTCTCAAGTACTATAATATCTCAAGTACTATAATATTTCAAGTATATCTCAGTATATCTCAAGTTGAGTTATCTAGTCCTGAATTGGTTCAGTCATATTTAGATCGACTTTGTTATATCGAACCGATCTTAATCAGCCGTTTCCAAAATTCATTGTGGCTTTAATCCAGCCTGACACAATGTATCTTGATCACGTTTCCAGGTTAATTTGCAGAACCCTTGGAAAACGGAAGATAAATTAGTAGTTCCAGAATTATATCTTAGCATAAAGGAGCAGGGAGCATAAATCATGGTAGAAAGTGAAGATACAGCTATTGAGGAATTAAGCACGGAAAATGTACGGAAGGAGGTGAAGGGTATGGTCAGGAAACTTTCTGAAAATGAATGGGAAATTCCTGTTGGGCACATCCCGAACATGCGGGTTCCGGGCCGCCTGTTTTTATCCCAAAATTTGCTTGAAGGCATTGAACCCGAGACTATTGACCAGATTGCAAATGTGGCAACCTTACCTGGTATTCAGAAGTACTCCATGGCAATGCCTGATGCTCATCTTGGCTATGGCTTTGCTATAGGGGGAGTTGCCGCTTTTGACGTCGAAGAAGGGATTATCAGCCCGGGCGGGGTAGGTTTTGATATCAACTGTGGAGTGAGGCTCATTCGCACCAACCTTCAGAAAGAAGAGGTCGTTCCGAAAATAAAGAGTTTAACCGACGAGCTTTTTAGTAATATACCCGCAGGCGTTGGTTCCAAAAGTCGGATCAGGGCTTCGGACCAGGAACTGGACAGTGCTTTTCTAGAAGGGGCAAACTGGGCTGTAGAAGCCGGGTATGGCGTAGAAGCTGATGTCAAACATTGTGAAGCTAATGGGTGTATGGAAGGAGCCGACCCTGCCCAGGTAAGCACGAAAGCCAGAAAAAGAGGAAAACCTCAGTTAGGAACTCTTGGAAGCGGCAACCACTTCCTTGAGGTTCAGTACGTTGATAAGATCTATGATCAGGAAATAGCCTCGACCTTTGGACTTCAAGAAGGCCAGGTTACGGTAATGATCCACTGCGGGTCAAGGGGTGCAGGGCACCAGATTTGTACTGATCACTTAAAGGAACTCTCTCAGGCCGTAAAGAACTATAAAATTGAAATTCCGGACAAACAACTTGCCTGTGCCCCTGCCCAGTCAAGGGAAGCTCAGAACTATTTTAAAGCCATGCTATGTGCTGCAAATTATGCATGGGCAAATCGTCAGATAATTACTCACTGGACAAGGGAATCGTTTGAAAAAATATTTGAGAGAGATGCTGACGACCTGGGCATGGATCTGCTTTATGACGTTGCCCACAACGTGGCAAAACTTGAGAAACATATTGTGGACGGCAAGAAAAAAGAGGTATATGTACACAGGAAAGGAGCAACAAGAGCCTTTCCTCCAGGGCATCCCGAAGTTCCGGCCGTATACAGAGATGTAGGTCAACCGGTGCTGATTCCGGGAAGCATGGGGACTCCTTCTTATATACTATGCGGTTCAGAAGAGGCTATGAATGTTTCTTTCGGTAGTGCCTGTCATGGGGCTGGCAGAGTCATGAGCAGAGCACATGCAAAGAAAGAATTCCGCGGACAGAGCGTAAAAGAAAACCTTGAAGCTCGGGGCATTACAGTAAGAGCCACCCATCCTTCAGTCATTGCAGAGGAAGCTCCAGGTGTATACAAGTCCAGCAGCGAAGTGGTAAATGTTGTGCATGAACTCGGAATTGCCCGTAAGGTCGCAAGAGTTCTTCCTTTAGGGGTTACAAAAGGCTAACTAAGGCAAAATGGCCGGTTTAAACAATAAGTGTCAGAAATTATAGGCTTCAGTGCCTGAAGTTTCTGTGGGAACTTTAACCTACGGGCTAAAGTTTTACCCTTTAATTTTAGTCATTAATTTTTTAATTAAGTCATTGAAATATTTTAGCCATTTTATGGTTCTGGTCAATAAACCTTTAAACTCCAGTAGACCTTTGAACTTCTTCAGGTTATTAGGGTCAAGTTATTAGGGCTCTTCCATTGATTCCATCAAATATAAATCTGAACTGTCAGGTTCTCGCCCCTGAAAGAACCTAAATATAATCATGCTTGAATATGAAAATGTCTCAAAAGGCGTGCCGTTTTCCCTGAATATATTTGAAAAATACTTCACAAGCTTACGAATAACCCTTTCATCTTTGAAGTCATGGAAAATGGTTACTGATTCGTTTCCAGGGTCAAGGGAGATTTCTATATTTTTGACAAGCTGAGTTGCAAGGTACATTTTTCTAAAATTAACCAGCAAGTCTGGAAGAGTCATGTCACTTACCGACTGTTTGCAAAGACGTTCAAGGATTTTTGTTGGGTTTGGGACTTCTCCAGTTGCAAAAACTTCAAACTGGCTCCGATGAAGAGTCACAAGGTTGAACCTCTCAGCATTATAAGTATACATTAGCTGAGTCCAGAATTCGGTATTGTCGTCCAACTCCTTACATAAAACATCAAGATATCCAAAATGCTTCCGGATTCCGGGCATGATCTCATTTGATGAGATAGAGGTATTTCTTTTGAAGGAAATTTGGGTTGAGTTTGACCTCCTGAAAACATGCTCAACGTCAAGCTGTTTCCATCTGGAAAGGAAATGAGCTACCAGCTGAGCAAAAAAGTCTCTACTGTGCACTGTCGAGTTGGAAATAAGTACCAGTGCAGATTCAGGATTATTAATATCTTCGCACTTTATTGAAGTCCGAATTACCCATTGATAGCTTCTGGAAACCCTATTAAGGTACTCTTCGAGTTGTTTCATATCCTGAATCTCAAATGGATTGATAAGCTCATTAACAAGCTCTTCATCCGTAATCCTACCCTTTGTACACCTGAACAGCCATTCAAGCATCGTTTTATTTATAACGATATTTTCTCCGTTCTGGATTGTCTCGTTTAACTCTTCTTTTGCAGGAGTTTCTTTTAAAAATCGAATTGCTTCATCAATACTTTTATGATATAAAAGAGCTGTATCCGCAACTTCAATGGTATCCCTGACTGCAGCACTCAAATTTCCATTATTGGCATCCAGAAGGGGCTGTAACTTTTTAAGGTATTTATCATCCAGGGAAATGTTCTTTCTGATCAGCATATTTCCACCCGATAGATCCGGTTTCCTGGCTATTTATGCTATGATCCGTTTTGATGCCCGTAAGATCAGAACTTTAGATAGTTTCCGGTTAGATGTATAGAAAAACATTTTTTCTAAAGAAGTGCACTGTGGATCCTAAAAGTTCTTATTTAGAGCTCTATTTATGTTACTGGTAAGTGCTACCGAATATTAAATCTTTCTATTTATTACCACTCTTTGATGATTAGAATTAAAAGATATTCCATCCAAAGTCCCAATTAATTTTAAAACATAATACAATATTGACACCCTTATAAAATTCCGTCGAATTGCCTGGATGTATATTTTTGTATGCCACCTTACTTTCGAAGTTTAATTAAGTTTTTATTAGAACGTTAAACTAAATGCTTAACAAACGACCAGAAACGAATGATACTGATTCACAACTCTTTATATATATATGTTAAGAGAGTGTACAATATGCAATTAAAAATATTAGGATGTAAGTCGGACTGCTATAACCTGGAAGATCGCATTATTGATTTCACCCTATCCTTACAGTTTGTTAAACCTTAGATTATCTACCCTAATTTAATTTCGAGGACATAGGTTGACATGTTCAAAAGCCGTGAGTTTCTAAGTAAATTGTATAACTCCTGCTTAAGCGCAGGATAAAAACTCACAGGTTATTACAATTTTCCTGAGAACTCACAATCTTCAGAGGTGATAACAGTCCCAAAAAGCGAGTTTGGGAGTGGTTTCATAAGTACCTGGCAGGTTCAGATAGGAGTATTTAGCCAGCCAGGGACTTTTTTTCTCCTGAAAAAGGACAGAAGCTTTTTAATAATCATCCCTTCCGTTCTAGCTCATCCATAACACCTTTTTTGCCCATAAATTCATTTTTCCTATTCATTTAGTACTATGTATTTTCTGGTTTATCAAAACATTCTATTCAGATACATCTGGAGATTATACTCAAAAATAGGCAAAAGAAGTGTTTTAAAGTAGACAAACAGAGTATCTGAAAGTAGATAAGTTAAACAAAAATGTTCCAAAGTAGTATAGAGAATAAAAGTAGAAAGCCTGTGGAAAGCAAAAATCAGAAGACCAAGAATAAGAACCAAAATTAGCTAAAAAGCTACAAAACTTTTTAAAAGAAGAAAAAGCAAAGGAAAATTTCCTCTGCTTTTGAGTCCTGAGACTCTCTGTAATTTTCTCCTTTTTATTTATGTCAGCTTGGTTACCGGGTGGTTTTCCAGGTCTGCGATCTCGACGCCAAGGTCCTTTGCAGTTTCTCCAAGCATGATGTCTACCATTGCAACAGCCGGGAAAATCTGGTTGACGTTCTCGATAGGACCATAGAGCAGGTAATCAGAACCTGCAATCTGGGCTACCAGGTTGGTACCAATGTCTGCAGGCATGTAGATTGCCTTGGGGTCAGGCTGAGTCTTCTTGAATTTGCGGAGCCAGTCCCAGGCCGAGGCCATGTTGTGGTATCCGCCGCCGATTGGCAGCCCGAATTTTGCTTTCATTGTGGGTATCGAGCGGATAGTAGGACCGGAACCTGCGCCAAGAGGCATTGCAGCAACATCAATTAATGGATACTTGATTCCACATTCCTTTGAGATCTGAAGCATTCCTTTTGTTAATCCAGAACCGCCGACTTCAAGAATGTCCATCTTTCCTTTTACGGTTGGGTCGGTTGCGTTAAAAGCCAGAACGATTGCAGCTTCTACGTCGCTTTCGGTAAGGATATCGATTTCTTCCTGCTCGATACTTGCGTTAATCGAGTTGTGGATTGCCCTGTCTGCAACACCGATTTCAGTACAGTACTGCGCTGCGGCTGCACGCACGTTTCCGGCTGAGGAGTCAATCAGGAAAGGTGTCTTGTCGTCAATCTCAACGAACCAGTCAATATAGCGCTTGATTGATTCTGGGGTTTCTCCTACAATCTGGTTTACGTAGGGGTTTCCAGTGGCATCGCTCAGTGAGACCTGAGTGTTCCAGAGGGTTTCTGCAGCAGCCCTGTCAAAGATACCCTTATCTTCATCAGTCACAATCTTGTGCCTTGCATAGAACATAGTACTGACTAACACGGTTGGGAATTCACCCGGCTGTCCGCCGAATTTAACTCCACCGATTTCAAAAACTTCCTGTTTCTTGTCAAACTTGAACATTTTGATCCCTCACTTACATGAACATTGATGATACCACGGTATATATCAGGAAGAGCAGCAGGCCAATAAATCCGCCGTACAGAATTCCAATATCCCTTCCTACTTTCCTTCCGATTTTTTGTGCAACTTCACTGTTGACAAACTCAATCTTTTCATCGATCTTATCGAGCCTTTTCATTACTTCGTTAAATTCACCTGGCTCTACAAATGCTGCTGGTGCTTTTCCATCCATGTTATTTCACCTCTCACCAGAACAGTAACGGGAGTACAATGACCATCAGCAGCGAAAAGATGAAACCTGCTGCAAAGCCGGCTAATCCGGTAGCCGCAACCCCGGAATCCAGCTTCTGGTTTCTCGCAATCAACTGTGCTCTATATCGAATACTCTCAACAGTAGCATCAATTGCACCCATCTGAGGGGCAAGCACCATTGGGACGCCTTTATCGTATTCTTCTGCCATTTTCATTACCTCCCTAGCAGTAATAATCCAAGCAGGGATATGGTTATTGTCAACCCTATCATGGCGCCTTCGATCTTTCCTGCGTGAACTCCTGAGTGGAACTTGTTCAAGTTTCCTATATCCATCATGCGGGCTTCAATTGCCTTCAGTCTACTTCGGATAACTGCGATTTCTCCAGAGACCGGCCTGACAACACCGCCTTCTTCTTCTTCTTCGCCTTCCTCACTGATCTCCACGATCAGAGGTTCTGCATCAAAAGCACCCGGATCTTTTGAGGCGAGTTCTTTCACTTTTGATGTTATGGCACCCATATCCTCAGTATCAAGAAGGTTGACAACCTGAACCTGCTCCTGGAAACGAGCAATTGCATCTGCATTCAGGTTTTCAACATATGGAATTGCACCCAGTGCCCCTGAAATCCTGTTCTCTTTTACACCGTTTGCGTGAAGGCTCATCACTGACTGCCCGGTAATGTGCCCTTTAACTTCAGAGCCAGTCACAAGCAGGTACCTGATGTTAGGGTTTGAGATAATGTGAGCAACTACCTTTTCAATACCGAGGTTTTCGGTCTTACATGATCCGGTAACGGCTGCTCCTGCATCAAGAATTGGCTGTCCGGGAAGGTGTGACCCGCAGGTAATTACCAGTACACAGTTCTTGACATCGCCTACTTCATATTCTCCTTTCAGGATAGGCCATCCTGGGGCTGGTTCTCTTTTATCGGCCATTTTACACCACCCCTTTCATCAAACTTGCTATATATACGACAAGGGCCAGCAGCCCGCTGAAAGCAAGCCCTACAACGACTCCGTAGAAAGTGTTCCCATAAAATCCTGCCATATAGGAGGTGTTCTCACGGCCTGGCAAGGAGTTAAGAAGCGGCTTACTGGGCGAAAGGGAATTCACCAGATCATCTGCAATTGCATCCAGTTTGTCCACTCTCTCAAATACGGGCTCCATGGAATACTGAATCGAGTCTTTCCGTTCTTGTGTTATGGTTCCAGTTTCCGGGTCCATAACTAAATTTAACTCGGGAGCTATTCTAACCATGCTCATTGTAGTTCCTCCGAACTTGGCAGCATACCGCTTCCAACCACGGCATATGCATCTCTCTTGATAAGTGCATAGTGCTTACTGAAAGCGACATACCAGATGATAATTCCTATAAGCATGTTTAAGCCAGCAGCCATTAATCCTTCATGAAGTGAAGAGGCAAAGCCTGCAATTATTAATGCAATTGCTCCCTTTTCAACAGCAAGCATAAGGGTTCTGTCCTGAGTCTCATCAGGTCCCAGGCTAGCGTTGAAGGGGTGAAGGATTCCCATACCACCTATTATAAAGATCAGTGCAATGTATCCGTTTGCAACAACGTTTTGGACAACTGCAGCATAATCGAAGGATCCGGCAATGACAACACTCAGCCCGAGAATTACAAGGGTGCCTGCACATGAAATTTCTACCATTGCCTTTTCCATTATGGGGATGCCCATTCCGATTACTTTGTTTGCAAGGGCACCAATAACGCCACCTATAATTGCTGCTACAACGATAGCTACTATAGGTCCTGCAGGGCCTCCTACTGAAAGCCCGAAGAGAGCTGCTAAAATACCCATACCAAGAGCAAGCATACCGATTGATGGGACACCTGTACCAAGTCCATAGCTTGCAACACGGCGAACCGCATCAGCACCCCAGATGGTTGCACAGATTGCTCCAAGACCTCCAAAGAAGGAATATGCTGGAGGCATGAAGTTACCAAGGTAGATTCCGACGAGTCCGCCGACTATACCTAAAGCCATTATTGTTTGTGCAGGATATCCGCCTTTGGCTTCTCCTCCTGCTCCACCTGCAGACATATTAAATACCTCCGAGCTGTGCGATTGCAACTACCGCCACGATAGCACACAGTATTGTTGCTACGAGGGAAGAAACTACCGCCTTTGGCCATTTTTTGAATTTCGGATCGTGGAACCCTTCAATTGTACCTCCTATGTTATAGGAAGGAATTACAGCGTTCACAAAGAAAATACCTATTGCAAATATTGCTGCAACTGCTACAAGCTCATGTCCTGTGACCGAGTTGGTAACTCCAACCGCTTCCAGGCCTGCGTTCATACCCACTTCTATGAGTGAATAGTAAACAAGGGAACCTCCTAGTCCACCAAGGCCACCGCCTATAATTCCACTCACAAAACTTACTGTAGGAAGTCCATGCCCTTCAGTACCCTGGGATACATAAAGGTCCTGCCTGTACTTTGTAATAGGGTCAACCTTTACTTTTGCGGAAGAAGGCACAACACCCACACCATAGACGTAGACCAAGCTACCGACAATCATGGTCACAGAGATCATGATCATTGCACCCACTGCGCCTGAGGCGAGAATCAGCGGGAGGTTATCTGTTACGTTCATCATGAAGCCTGCACTAACAAGTCCTGTCAGACCTGCGCCTGCTGCCAGCTGCACTGTACCGGTACCGATACCAGTTGCCTGAGCCATAGCTGCAGGTGCACCGCCCACAGGCACGAAGTGGACACTCCAGGAAATCAAAACGCCGCCGATTGTGATAAGAGCCATCCAGATGATATTTCCTAAAAGAGCGTCAATCATGCTGAAGCCTCCTCTGCCTTATCTTCTTTATAAGGTCCATATGATTTGCGGGCATAGACTTCCATCTTCCAGTTCCAGATAATTAAAATAAAGACAATGACAACGCCTGCAATTACAGAGAGCCATCCAAGGCCTTTTGCAGGATCAAAAATAGTGGTTATCCAGCTTCCAAGGAATACAGTCATACCAAAAGCAAGCCCTGTGACAGGACCTCCGAACTTGGCACAGAACCAGGAGTTATCGAACCCATCCCTGAGCCCAGATTCGGCATATCTTACAATGTTTCCTGAGTTTGAAGCGTTCAGACCCGAACCGAATTCAAACTGCTGGAACTCACGTTCTGCACCGTAGTGAACATCGCCTGTTGACGACCCGATTGCACCTACCGTGATACCCCATATAAAAGCCAGCATAGTTAGCGGGAATGGGTGTCCGAGTACAACGGTCATCAAGAACGATACCACTAGAATACAGAAAGTTGTTATGAACGCATATCCCATAATTGCTGGGATATGACTCCTTATCATATCAAGATAAATCGGCTGCTTGAACCGACTCTGACTGGCACATCTGCCCATTGTAGCAGTTACCGCAAAGGTTGCGTGCACGCATGCTGCAATAAGTGAACCAAATACCAGTGCAAAGAGTGGAGACATGGTAAACTCACTTATTAATACTGTTGCAACGGCTGCACCAATCGAACACATTAATGCATTTGATGGTGGTTCTCCAGATATCGCTTTGTTAAATATCCTGTGGGGAAACATCATTTGGGGAGCTAACTGCACCTGAGAGTTAGGGTTACTCTGCGAACCGACATCAGATTCCAGGTCTTCCGAGGCACCTGCAATGGTCGCAGCCACTCCAATAAGTGCAAGCACTCCCATGCTTATGAGTGGTTCCATTCATTTTCCTCCTTTGTATTATTACATGTAATAAGGTGGATTTAAAAAACGCTGTACATTTTTTTAAAATCGTCTGCCATATCATTACAAAGAAATATGATTATGACGCGCGTTAATTTTTTGATTAGAGAGGATCATTCATAAACCTTTCGAAATATGTAGGCTTTTAAAATATTATTATCTAATTATATAATATACAATCAATTTTATAAGATGAAACGCGCATATAAAAATAAACAAAGTCATATATATATATAAATAAAAAAATTCTACTCACCCCAATATAATATAAAGATTCCGATTGTAACTAATGAATTTTTGTATTTAGTTTTAAGAATATAATTCTTAATTTTATATTAATAAGTTTTCCCGGTGTGGTTTTTATATTATTAATTATTATAATATGTATGATTTATTAACTTCCTCGTTTATTTGAGATCAAAATAAAGTATGTTTTCGGTATCATACATGGAAATATATTTAATACTGTTTGTGCATACAATCAAAATCTATTTTTCACAAAAAACTATATATTAATTATATAAACTAATTATAAATAAAATTGGTTTGTTCCAGGGGTAACATTTATTTATATATAAATATGTTGGCTGGGTTTATTAAATAAATAAGATAAAAACTGTTTGGCTGCGATCTAAGAGAAACTTACTATATATTTTCAATTTTACCTATCAAGGAATTAATTTTTTTTAGAAATTTGGTATTTGGAATTTAGCTAATAATTTTAACTCACAAATTTAATTCAGGCAGGCATCAGAAAAGGATTTTTATATTTAGTTTCCTTGCATAATGTGTGATTTTAGGAGCTTCATCTTTTGCCGGCAACCCTGGGGATTTAAAGGACCATGTTGAGTCCATAGAATTGTATATCCCCAAACTTGGGATATACAATGATTCGACACTTGAAATTGAAAAGCTTGACCGGGTACTTGACGAAATCTCGATATATGATTTTGCAGTTACAGTTCACGCTCCTTACTCTGCTGGAGACTCAAAATATCCTTCAGCTCTCCAGGTTGATACTGCAAAAATGAGCGAGAGGGAATTTGTCCTTATGGAAGAATCAATCTCGCTTGCAAGCCGGGTAGGAGCCCCTGTTGTGGTATTACATCCGGGTAGGATTGGACCTGACCGGGAAAAATCTTATTTATCTATGGTTAAAAACCTCAACAAGCTTGCATCCCTGGCTGAAGATTACGGAGTGACTCTGGGCCTTGAAAACAAGGAAGGTACAGATTCCTCGAACTTTTGCTGTGAGGCCGAAGAGCTTGCCCAGACCATAGAAGCTGTGAATTCCGAACACCTGAAAGCCACCTTTGATATAGGACACGCAAACCTTACCTGTGGAGGCGATCCTGAAAAACTCAGGGAGTTTGTCCGGATCCTGCAGAAACATATCATCCATCTCCACTTGCATGATAATAGTGGACAGTGGACAGAAAAGTATGATGGGGACGAGCATATGGCTCCCGGAGAAGGTTGCGCGGATTTTTCAGTCCTGAAACTGCTTTCGGGATATAGAGGAGTCTATAATTTTGAGGTATTCTCTCTTGAAGACCTTCTTTTTGGAAAAAATACCCTTGAGAACGCTTTCAAGCTATAAGAAAGGATAAATTGCGAAAAAAAGAAGCAAAGGTCCGATCAGGAACCTTAGCTCATATAAGTTCTGAGTAACTTAGATGTAGTCAAGTTTTACATTTTTCTGACTAAACACTTTTTTCAACTCTTCATAGGCCGTGAAAAGTTCTCTCTTCTGCGTTCCCAGGGTTTCAAGCCTGGGCTCTGCTTTAAGCCAGATATCCCTTTCTCCGGTACCTCTTGTGACTGCAACACAAGCAAGCATATCTCCATGAGTCAACCTGTAGACTGAATCAATCCCTGTAGGAGTTACCCACGCAGGAGATACTGCTTTAAGTTTTTCAGTTAACTCTGACCAGCTAAGATTTCCGGAAGTACGGAGATTGAGCTGGAGGTGTGCACGTTCTCCGGTAACTTTTTCGTTAAGATTTTTAAGGAAAGCGCTATATTCTGGATCCTTCTCATTGATTTTTCTCGTTTCATAGCGGGAAAGTTCTTTTGCTTCCTCTTCAAAGAAAGGTGCAAGGTTAACCTTGCTTGAGGGTTTTGTTATAAGGGAAACTCCAAAGAAAGCAATTGCACTCAGAGACATTCCCACAATAACTCCGTGGCCCATGAGAATGGGGTGAATGCTTTCAAGATAATTAGTGGCAAGAGGAGGTGTATTTATAAGGTCCAGAGCCACAAGAGCCACCTGAACAATAAACCCGATTACCATGCCTGCAAACGCTCCTTCCTTAGTAGCTCTTTTCCAGTACAGGCCTCCCATAAGTGGGAAGAAGTAAGAAGAGCTTGCAATGAAAGTTGCGATTTGAATGGCATCAAGAATATTGGGAATTATGAATGAACCTACTGTTGCAGCGAGTATGATAAACAGTACACTGACCCTGTTTACCAGCATCATTTCCTTCATTGTAGCGTCTGGCTTTATATACCTCTGGTAAATGTCCCTCGAAATACAGGAAGCTCCTGATGTTGAAAAAGTGTCTGTACAGGACATGGAAGCTGCTGCAAGCCCGATTGCACTGAAGGCTACTACTACCGGTGCTGAGGCGAAACGCTCACTGACAAAGGACAGGAGCGCGGGTTCTGCAGCGGCCATTCCTGCGGGGTAGCCCATCCCTGCTATTTCAGGGTATATATTGTTGAGAGCTATTGCAATCACAGCGCAGACTGCAAAGACCACAGTGATCATGAGAGCGCCAATCATCATTCCTACACTGGCAGATTTTTCATCTTTTGCAGCCCAGACTTTCTGCCAGGGGTCCTGTTCTGTAATCCAGCCCGGAATTAAGGCAAAGGAAAAGATCAGAACCATGGGAAGACCAATTGAGAAGGGGTTCCACCAGTCTCCAGAAACATTTCCGAAAAGCTGTGAAACGCTTATTGCAGAAGTGTTGAGGTTGCCATCAGCGACTGTTCCTACTGTTGCAAAAGCCATTACTATTGCGAAGAGAGCAAGGAATGAAAACTGGATAGTATCTGTCCAGATAACTGCATACAACCCTCCGAGAGTTACGTAAAGGGAAACCGCAATTGCAACAATAGCTGCGGCATAGAGAGGATCAAGACCATAAAAAGTTTGCAGCACAAGGGAAAGCCCTGTAATGTCGGATACTGAAAAAAGAATCATTACGACAGTTATGATCAGGGCAATTGGCAATCGGACTATACTGCCATAACGCTGTTCCAGGAGTTCAGGTTGGGTGATTGCAGGCAGGTTTTTGATTTTTTTCACAAGCACAGCAAGGAAAAGGAGAGAAATGATGTTTGGAGCTACAAAAGCCCATATAGAGCCCATTCCCTGAAGCATATAATAACCTATGACTGCAAGAATTCCTCCGGCTGTCAGCCAGGACGCTGCAGCTGAAAAACCCAGGGCTGAAGGCCCTATCCTGCGGCCAGCAAGCCAGAAGTCTGTAATAGATTTCTGTCTATTATTGAAGTACCAGCCAATAGCCACAAGTCCGGCTATATAGACTGAGAGCATTATAAGAAAAATACTATATCCATCCATAAAGAAACCTTCAGAAATATTAATTAAGGTGTGTGAGCTACTCGTTTTATCAAAATTTTCAGGACATTATTCAACTTTTGAGACATCAGATCTTATTTTGACATCGTATTGACATGTAGATAAATAAACTTTTACTATCATCACAATATTTATTTAACTCTTCACTGTCTTGTTAACTCTGTTTTTTCACCTGCACAAGTTAACTTGAATTGAAATAATATTTATTATTTTAATTAGTATTTTTTTGTTTGTATTTTTTTGTTTGTAGTTTTCTTGTTTGTAGTTTTCTTGTTTGTATTTATTTAACTTTTATTTTTATGTGTTTATTTTTAGTATTTAGCAGTGTGCCGAAAGTTCTGTAATCGGACTTACGTACTTGAGGAACAGAATCAATTACTGTAAAGATTATGGATTAAAGTCACGTTTTAGACAGTTGAAGGTTTAATGCTATTGATTTTTCAGTTCAACTGCGTAAGTCCTGTGTAAATTATGACTGACTCTGTATCCTTTTTCTTTGCCGTTCCCTATGGAATAAGATGATTCTCAATTCAAGACTGCATTGGTTTTTATGAGAACATTATGAGAATAGCCGCACAAAATAAAGAAGAGCCGAAATTTTCGAAAAACCGGTTGACAGTTGGATAGCTAGCTTTGTAGGGTTTGAGAATATACTAAATGGCAAGGCCATTTCTGTGGACAGCGGACTTCCAAAGATTAAAGTAGGGAAATAGTTATTCATGCTTCAGGGAATATTAAGATAGAAAACCAGGTACATGCCTTTCTGATGCCTGAAAAACATAGATTTAAGTAAGACTTCCGCACAACCCTGACTCAGAAACTCTCTACAGGGCAAGGTTACTAAAAGCTGGTCTGGAAGCTCTTGTTTGGGTGAAAGTTGATTACAGCGTTCTTCGTAATGCCCTCATAACCTGAAATCAGCAGAGGAAATGGGTATCCTTCCTGGAGTTCCGGTGTATGTCCAGTTCAGGGCGAGTTCTGTCCATGTGCTCCGGTGTAAAAGGTGAAATTTGTGAAAGCAAGAACAAAGGTCTGGTTTACGGAAGACGGAAAGACCGTCATGGGTGCTGGAAGAGCTACGTTACTGAAGACAATAGAAGAAGAGCACTCACTTCGGAAAGCCTGTAAGAAGCTTGAGATATCATATAAACAAGCCTGGATAGTACTTAAAAAAATGAATGAAGCCCTTGGCGAACCCGCAGTCGTCACAGTGCGAGGGGGAAAAAATCAGGGTACCTTCCTGACTGACCTTGGAAGAAAGTTATTGGCTGAGTACGAGGCCAGTAAGCAGCTTATTTGTGAAACCATAGGAGATGAAACAGCCTGGGAAAACGTAAGCTTCAAGTTATCAGCCAGAAACCAGCTACCTGGTAAAGTGCTTGAAGTGAAGAAAAACGGGCTTGTATCTAAAATTACGATTGAAATGGAACCTTCAGTTATAACCTCAGTAGTCACTGAAGAAGCTGTAGAAAAACTTGATATCAAACCCGGAGATAGAGTTTACGCGGTCATCAAATCGACCGAGGTAATGGTTGCAAAAATTGCCGGTGAAAAGGAACCTGTCGGTGAAAAAGAACCTACAAAAATCGATTCAAGGGAGACAGATCGCTCCGACTGAAAAATTAGAACCCAATTTGACAGAAGCATACATTTTCCAATACATAGATGGAATTTGTATTTTTTATCATTTCTCTATACTTGTTGCAATTTATAATTTTATGGTATATTTTTGGATTTTCGTAATTCTTCATTTTCTCAAAGATTTGTGCCGGTGCAAAGAATATCTTTTTGAGATTCAGTTTACACCTCTCAGTCCTGAATTCTGATTTATTTATTTTCTCAAAGGCTTCCAGTCAACAGAAAGTTCAGCTTTGCTTTTTACTCCGGACGACCAGAACCGGGACTTTCGAGTCTCTTACTACTTTTTCTGCAACACTTCCTATTAGAAACCTTTCAAGTCCGGTTGCTCCAAGGGTGCCCATCACTATCAAATCAATATTGTTATTTTCTGCAAAATCAATAATTTCACTACTCGGATACCCTTCTAAAAGGATCCCTCTTACCTCTACACCTGAGGCCTCTCCAATCTTCATAATTTTAGATACTGCTTTCTGCCCATCATTTTTCATAATTTTATAGATCATTTCTTTACCAGCAGTCCAATTTTCAGAAATTGTAGAGGGCGTATTTACTACGTAAAGAGCATGGACAATGGCTCCGCTAAGTTTTGCAAACTCAATACCGTGAGAAATGGCCCTCTGGGAATTCTTAGATCCATCTGTTGCAATAACTATATTTCGAAAAAGTTCTCTCTCCATATTTTATCCCCCATCTGCTTCACATAAAAAGTACCGATGTGACAGAATCAAACTAATTTAGTTATGCAATAGACTAATTCATTTATACTCAATAGGTTCGAGCCTTAAATTATAATTATTGCTTTACAATTAAGGTAAAAGTTCAAAAGTTATAAAACTGCACGAAAAAACGCGCGAGTATATTTCAAAAAATAAAGGACTGTAGCCTTTAAAAAGGCTACGTGCATACTTTATATTTCATTACCTTTTTGCTTCAATCCTGTTTTTTTCTTCTGAACATGATAAAACAGACAGCTAGAACCATTGTAACGCCTGTCCCAAGCTCAAATCCCGGAAGAGACTGTTTTGCCTCCTGAACTTCGGTATTGACATTTATAGTATCTGAGGTCTGGTCATGTCCATCAGTGTCTTCATAGAAAATCTCGCTGCTTATAGAGTATGGCTTTGCAGTTGCAGTTTCATCTACATCCATATCAAAGACAGCAACTTCACTGTCTCCGGGTTTTAGAGTTCCAAGGTAAGCCTGGTCATCAGTGGTACTGAATGGATCAGATGCACTAATTCTAACGGTTGAATCTTTTGCAGCTTCTTCTCCTGTGTTTTTATAGGTAACGTAAAGCATCCCACCTTTATCAGGGTAAAGGTCACCTGTTACGTTTGTAACTTCAAAGTAAGGTTCCTTCTTGACTTCGATGTTTATGGTCTGCGTCTGAGTCTTATTTTCATACCAGAGACCTACTTCCTTATTTGTCACAAGG
>JAEWQJ010000006.1 GCA_023399215.1 Methanobacteriota archaeon | reverse complement strand
CTATAAAAACTTATTAATAAATTGATAGAGTAAGAACCGGGTAAAAAGTACCCGTGTGTCTACAAAAATTAAAATTGTCTGCCAAATAATTAGACAAATTTCTTGCTCAGTTCACGGAATGTTGAATAAGATTTTTCAAATAGTATTCACTCTCAAACATTCAAGGCTATAGAAATTATAAGAGAAGTTGCTCATAGCAAAAGCTACTGAACCCTATTAAAGGAGCAAATAAAGGATCCAAAAGAAATCTCCTTTTCTTTCAGGCCAATAACTCGAATTCACCGAAGTTCCCCCCGAAACATAGAGAATAAATTGAGTATTAGCCTTTGATTAGATTTCTATAGTCCACATTATAAACAATATTTTAATGTTATAAAAGTATTTGGACAGCCTTTTTAAATTTTTATCCAGTTTTTGAAATTGTAAGAGGAGCCTATGAAGATTCTGGACAAAAACGTAAGTCAGAAACAGCTTTATTTAAATTTATACTAGGTCTTTAAACTCTAACAATTTCTATAATTGGGAGGGATATTTTTGACTTAATTCAGACGGAAATCATCCCAAAATTTATGCAGGTTTTTACCCTTATCACCAATGAATTATCCCAATTATAGAAGTGAATATCATTTTGAGACAATATGTCCCACTATCATTAAAGAACACTATCAAATTATATCGTTGAAGTTATACAGAACTTTTTCAATTCCCTCCCTGTTATGATTCTCAACGATGTATCTAGTTTTTCCATAACGGCTAAGGCACTTCCAATGTTAATTTATTAATGTAACCTCGGGCATCTGGACTTGCGATCGGAGAAACAATAAATATATCGGTGCATCAGTGCTTTGACTTCGATGCATAGACTGTGTTTCCATACCTCCCAATATTGATTCTGTTTCCATTATCTTCAGGTTCATTGGAATAGTCAGAGGATGGATATCCGGAATCAATACATGGAGAACTCACTTTGTATTTAACCCAGGTTTTCCCGTCCCAACTTCCACCTCTTGATTGAAGATGATAATCATGGTTTTCCTGGTCTACAAATAATGGCCTTATGTGGATATCGGCTTTCGAGATGCAGTTTTTATAATTACCCGCTGCGTTATTGTAAAGGCAATTATATGCAATCTCAAAGGAATGTGTTTCCGGGAGGTAATTAGCAATTCCGTATCCTGTTCCGCTCGGGCTTTTTGTACGCTTCTGGGTATTTACAATTATATTATTGCGGACAATTGTTGTGTATTTTGACGTATAATCTGAGAAAAAACCATCAGGACTCATGCTGACAATGGCAACATTATATGCACTGTCAAAGACATTATTTTCTATGAGTGTATCATGGAATCCACTTCCCAAGATACCCCCAACCCATGTAATGCTAGGATTAGTGCCTGTGCTGTAGAAGACATTGTGATGAATATGGATATTTTTCCCCTCGTCTTTGGTAGTAGAGGTATCATAGTTGAAAAGCCAGATTCCAGGACCATAGGTGTTATTGATTCTATTATTGTAGATATCAATATCATCCATAGTACCTGCAGACTTTTCTACCTGAATCCCTGGCCCGCCTGCACTCCAGTGATAGAAAGAATCGATTACATTATCATGGAATTTTACGTGGTTCGAGTTCCAGATTCTAAGACCACTGTTAGTCCTGCAGGTTATTGTATTATTCCAAGCCTCTACATTCTGACACTGAATTGCAAACAGACCGTCGTGTCCAAGCTTGTATATCCTGTTATTGTAAAATTGAATATTGCTTCCGTATTTTATCCTCAGCCCGTCTCCGTGACCATCGTGCATATACATATCGCATACGGTTACATTCTTACAATAAAGGAAGTACATCACATTATAGTACCCTTTACCCTTAGCGAACTCGGTGTTACCGTCATGGTTCACATTGACCTCAAACCCTCTTATTACAATATTATTATTTCCGGAACTGCTCATCTGCTGGATCAAAGGTTTCATCGTAACCCAGCCTGCGTGATCAACCAGCTTGATAACAGCGTTTGAATCCCCTTCAAGAATAGTATTGCTGCCGATGAGAAGAGTATCGTCAATAACATACGTAAAAGGACCTTTAAGGTGAACAGTGGTATATTCAGAATTATCGGCCACAAACTTAAGAGCCTGATTTATCTGTACATGATCATCTTTCCCATCGCAGTTAAAATCTCCACTACCGTCCCCTGCAACATAAACAGTTGGTGCAGGGCTTCGGCATAAAGCAGTAGGAACGAGTGCAAGAATAAGGAAACATACCAAGAAAAGGATTCCTAATTCTCGTTTTAACATCGATTTCATATGAAAGTGATCAGAATGAAATTTATTAATATTTTGGATAATTAAATATTTGTGTAGTGACGTATTCACACCTCTAAAAAATTGATAATATATTACTAAGAATTTGGAGAAATTCACATATATTTTCGGGTATACTGGACAAGATATTGAAAACGTTAGATTCTTTAAGAATTTGAAGGCTTTATATACACAAATTAATTTCGGAAAGCGTGAAGAGTAAATATATAATAACGTTTTCAAGGATAAGACAACCTATCAATAAAAAGATTACTAATCCCTGTTGTAACATCGAAATCATTTAGTATAAATCAAAACAAAATTTATAATTATTTCTGTTAGATAGATATTTGTGTAGTAACACTGTTCACAGTCATGAAATTTAACAGCAGTTACTAAAAAATTATGAATTTATGAGTTATTACTCACATTTTGACAAAATTTTGCAAATTGAGAAAAAGAGTAAATTTATTGTCAGTTTCTAAAAATCCTTGCAGTAAGTAGTGTGACTAAGATAAATATCATAAATTGCCTGACTCTGTTACGGCAGAGCTGTAATATATAAAATAATGAAAAATTGCAGGTTGAAGATTGGTAGTCAACTCAGGCCAGAAAATGCCGTAGGTTATAAAATTACTTTCTCAGCCTGTGTTTGTTTTATGAATGCATCCATGAATAAAGCTGTAGACTTTCCTTTTTACAAGTTATAAAGAGATAATTAAATGATATCTTTGCATATGTCCAGAATTTTTCTTGCAACTCCATCCCAGCTATGATTCTCAACGACATATCTTCGGCCTTTCTCTCCCATAAGGGCTCGGGTATTTTCATCGAGAAGTAATCTGACTACAGCAGTCGCAAGTTGTTCAGGATCTTCGGGAGTTACGGAAATTCCGCCATCTGAAGCTTCAATTAAATCTTTGACTCCTGAAATACCGCTTGCCACAATCGGCTTCCCACAGGCAAGGTACTCATAAGTTTTCAACGCCGAAAGTCCTATTTTTGAGTTCCTTTCCTTGATGAAAGGAGCAACGCAAACATCGGCCGCGTTAATGTAGAGAGGAACTTGTTCATAGGGTATTCTTCCGGTGAAAGTAAATTTATCCGAAAGCCCTAACCTGGAAGTCATTTCCATCAATTTATCCTTCATAACTCCATCCCCGACAATAAGGAAATGAGTATCAGGGCATTTCTCCAGAATTAAAGGAGAAGCATGAATGAGAAATTCAACTCCCTGCCATGCTGCAAGATTCCCTACAAAGCAGACATACTTTTTTGAGTTTTCAAGCTGCAGTTTTTTTCTTGTCTGCTCTAAACCAAGAGGCTTGAATACATCGGTATTTGCCCCATTGTTAATAACATAGATTTTACTCTCAGGAACAGAGTATAGTCTCACGAGTTCGTCCCTGAGCTTATCCGTGACAGAAACAATTCTGTCGCAATGCCTGTAATTAAAGTTCTCAGACCGGAGTGCAAGATGAGAAAAAACTCTATACGCAAAAGACTGCGAATTTGGATCGACCTTTAACTCATCCAGAACTATCCCATTGACTTCTACTATTGAAGGAATTTTTAAAATTTTACATAGAAATATGGGAAAGAACGGAAAAGAATTCTGGCGAAGATAGAGCACGTCAGGCCTATTTCTTATACAAGAATAAAGAAGGTAAAAAGAAAGCATGAATTCGTAAGAGGGCTGTACAAGATATTTATTGTCTATTACAGGCACGCATTTTATCCCTGGAAGAGTACGGTCTACACTCTTCTGTCCGGGTGCAAACAGGACTATATCAGTATATTTTTTTAAATTTCTTAGAAGTTCAAGAATGTGGACATTCGAACCTGATTTAGTATTAAATGAGCCGTAATAAACCAGGAAAATATTATTTACTTTTTTAAACATAATGGTATCCGGTTACCAGAATAGCAAAAGTAGTTAATTAGTTTATCCCATAGCTTTTTTTATTATTTATTCCAGTTTAAGGAAGAGGGTTTAGTATAAAACCCATGGACAAGAATTTAATACATTTTGCAGAGAAGTATTTATAGGATTAATTATCTCCTCTGTCTGCTTTTGATGCATCCGAAGCGAAAACGAGCAAAAGATTATGAAAGTACTGGAAGCATGTCAGGAATTTCCTAACAGGTATTACCCTCAACTTGGGACATTCATAAAACAGAGTATAGACTCAATTGCAAACCAGGGCGTAGATGTTACTGTTATCTCTCCAAAACCCTTCGTCCTTCCCTTTTCCGCATTTCCATATCATAACTTTTTTAAACTGCCGCGGATTGAGCATACAGAAAAATATGACCTTCACTATCCACGTTATATATATGCTGTCCCAAAAAAATATTTTTATCCCATAACAGGGTTTTCGTACTCTCATTTCATTTTCGATTACGCACTCAAAAATATAAAGCCAGAGCCAGACCTAATCCACGCACACTTTTCATATCCTGACGGATATGGGATGATGAAACTTGCAAAGAAATGGAAAGTTCCTCTCGTAATAAGTGCACTCGGGACAATCGAAAGAAAAGTTGCTTATGAAGGTTCCTATACATCAAAGCAGATTATAGAGGCAATGAATTTTGCAGATAAGATCCTTTCTGTCAGCGAGGATCTTAAGCTCCACATCGTAAATCTGGGAATAAACGAAGAGAAAGTCCATGTGGTTCCAAACGGTGTTGACACCGTAAAGTTCAAACCTGCAGGAAAAGCACATGCAAGGAATCTGTTAAACTTGCCGCAAGATAAGAATATCGTCCTATTTGTTGGAGCCCTTAGAAAAATAAAAGGTGTGGATTACCTGATTGAAGCTGCAAAGGATTTTGTGAACACGAACACCGATCTTTTTATGGTAGGCAGGGACGATGGCCTGAGAAAAGGTCTGGAAAAACGAGCACAAGAGCTAAAAATTGCAGATCACATTAGATTCACTGGGCCTGTAAACCATGAGAACATCCCGCTCTGGATCTCAGCTTCGGATATCCTCGTATTGCCATCTCTTTCTGAAGGTAGACCAAATGTAGTACTCGAAGCCCTTGCCTGTGAGGTCCCGGTTGTAGCAACCGATGTTGGAGGGATACCTGAACTTATGGTTGATGGAGAAACAGGGTATCTAGTACCAGCAAAAAATCCTGGAGAATTATCCAGAAAAATTAATAAACTGCTTGAGAATAAAAGCCAGAGAGAAAACATGGGGAAGCTCGGGCGTAAAAGCATAATTCAGAGAGGACTAACCTGGGAAGCCCATGCAAAAAAGACTGTGGATATATACTCAGAGCTTTTAGAGAAAGCTTCGAAATAAGTTCCGAGTCCCTCATACTTTTTTAATTCCTTAGTCTGCTTCAAATCACAGACCCTCAAACCCGCAGAATAGCAGATAAGAACTCGTAAAAGCTTTTACTCACATACAAATGCCTTCTGCACCATTTCATCTAGAAGTAAAATAGGTACTGGGACAAAAAGACATCTTTAAAAAAATCAGGGACTATTTAATCCCTGATGTGGAATATAAATATCTGTCGATGGATTTGAATAGATTTTATCAAGGCCTTTGAGGTTGTTTTCCAGTTCAAGCTCGTTTTTGGGTAGTCCCTGATAGAAATAGTTGGCAGTATCTTTCAGGGTGCTTTCCTCACTGCCAAAGTATAATCCACTCCTGAGAAACTCTCTGGTTCTGAGAACTATATAACCTTTGTATTCCGGGAGTTTATTTACATCACCAATTCTGTAATTATCATAAGATGAGATATTCAATTCCGCAGATTTTGAAGGGATCAGCGGGACATAAAAAAACCTTGAAGCATAATAATCGGTGTAGACCGACTTAGTTGAGGAATTGACAGGAACGTACTTGAAAATATGATTAAAACCGCTTAACTCTTCGGAAGTAAAGTACTCGTGTTTTGCTTCTTGACCAAGACAACCCGAATCTGAAATACTGTAGACCGAGGAGACTAAAACAAAAATAGAGAACAATAAGATCACTAAGAGAGCAGAGTTCGATTTCTTAGACGAATACTTAGTCATATAATTCCAGAATATATACAATCCGTATCCCATTACAAAAGCCATAAAGGGACTGACGAAAAGCATAAACCGATCAACTCTGAAGAGGACTTTGAATTGCCAGATCGTATTGAGAGGATTGGGGATATAAAATATAAGAGTTAACAGAGCAAATAACCCTAGCACTGCAGCATAATTTTTCTTGTAATTTTTAAGTAGAAAACCTATTCCTATCAATGCAAAGAATAAAAATACCGATTTATCCATAAGCCCTGCTAAATCAGTCAAGCTTTCCTGAAGAACTTCTGCACCTCCGGCAGTTAGAACTATAGAATCCAAAAATTGGCTCTGCAAACGGGGAGCCAGGCTCCTCTGTACAAACACGTATGCTACGAAGAACCAGTAAGCGGCAAAAATGACATTAAGCAGTATAAAGAAGGGTCTACTGATATAATTGTTATTCCCTATTACATATTCCGCTGCAAGAAGAATTATCAGCAATAGAACGAGCTGTGGAAGAGAGACATTGTGAACCAAAGTTAAAAAAACTGCAACAATTACTGAGAGAGTTTTTAAGGAAAGTTTGTCATTTTTGAAATTGACACTATAAATCAGGTACAATAATACAATGAACATTATGAATGCCATTGTGCGAGTGATTACATTTGTACCATAATAGAGTACGGTAGAACTTGCGGAGAAGAGTACACATGAGAGGAGTGAGATCTGCCTGTTGTTTGTTATGTAATTAAAAAGGTAATAAAGGAAAATTATGGTTATTACATAGACAGGCGCAGTTACCAAAAAAAGTGAGTTCTTTATGCTTATATTCAAAATTTCAGAAGCTTCTGCAATAAACACATGATAAAGAGGAAAATAAGCATAATCACTTAAGGAAGTCGGAATTATTTTCCCGGTCAGTGCAGTAACTTCCGAAATAAAGATGTGGGGAAGGATGTCTGTGGTACCGACATAGAAATCATAATTTAAAGTCACACTGAAAATTAAATTACCTGCGATTAAGATAGATTCCGCCAGAATAAGGGAAGGATTTACGTCTTTAGAGAAAATTTGGAAGAATACAGACAGATAAAGTCCTAAAATAAAGAAGAAATAGTACAGAGGCCTGCTTCCCGGAGACAGCAAAAGTACAACTAGGGATCCAATATAAAATATCCCAAAAAGGTACGTAAGGGATTTTGTACTCAATGATTGAAAGATATCGATATCGTGCAAACTTACATCTTTTTTGTAAATGAACAGTATGAAAAGACAGGAAAGTATTGCAGGTATTCCTGTAAATAGCCCCCGAAGTGCATAACCGAATTTTCCGGTTGCAAACATCCATAAGAAGGCGAATATTACTGCGAAGATTATAGCTAACGGAAACAGAAAAGAAATTAACCTCATTAGACGGTCATTATCTAATCCGTGTCCTGCTTCTTTACTTAATCCGACCATACTATCTCCATGACCTTAAATAATCATATAATAAATTTAACAAACCTGGCATCCAAACTTCTGTGTTTGAAAATCAGTGAGAGTTCATCAGGGCTTTATTGATTAAGAAGATTTTGCCCTGAAAAGCTTCCCATATATTCAAGTGTTTCGGTTTCTTTTTAAACAAATGACATAGTTTGTGATTATTAGATATCTGAACAGGAACTAACTTTTGAGATCAAAGGAGAATTTGTAAAGCTGTACAAAAACCCCAGCCCATAAGCAACGTGTTGCACAGGAATGATAAAAAGGGCAAAAAGACCGTATTTTGATTTCATTTTATAGGTAACCTGGATTGAGGTAATAAAGACAAGAATAAAGTACACAATCACGAGTGCAAGAAGAAGCCGACTTGGAGTGGAATACTTTAGAGACGCGATAAGCAAAATGACTGCAGACAAGATGGCAATCGAAGGCAAAAAAGCATACCAACGGACAAATTCTCCATGCTTCTTGAAAAGTTCTGCCATCCACATACCATACTTAAACATCCTTACGGAAAAGGACTTGGGAGTTCCTCTTCTATGGTGCAGGACCTGTGCATTCGGGATATATAAAAACTTGTTACCCTTCTTACCGATTCTGTAGTTCAGGTCTCCGTCCTGACCCACCACAAACCGCTCATCAAAACCTCCAACTTTCTTAATTGCAGCTTTTTTGTACATTGCATTGCAGTTAGGAAGAGAGACGACATAATGCTTTTTTGTAGAGTTTTTGGACTGAGCTGAACCTCCAGACCCCAAGAAAGATTCCTGGGCATACCCCACCACCCTGCCAAATACAGGATCAGTGTCAAAGATCAGGTTAGGGCCTCCAAAACACACAACATCATCTGGAGAAGCTTGCATTTCATGAACAAGAGCTTTCAACCACTGAGGATCGACCTTACAGTCTCCGTCAGTAAACGCAACAAATTCCCCCCTGGCATTCTCCACACCAAGGTTTCTTGCCGCAGCAACATTCTTTTTTTCATTTAAAAGAAGTTTGACAGGATATTTTTGTACTATATCTCGCGTTTTGTCGGTGGACATGCCATCAACAATAATAATCTCGTAAGAATCTCTCGGGTAATCTAGATTAAGAAGTGACTCAATACATTCTTCAATAAATTTTTCTTCATTACGAATACCTACTACGACTGAAACGAAAGGGTATTTCATACAAATTGGCCCCGTTTTAACATTACTGTTTTCGAATATGCTCGTTTAAAAATATCATTCTTGAGATGGCATGCAGTATTATTCCAGTAAACACCATAAAGGCTCCTATAACCGTCAGCATAACCATAAGGAGTGTTGGCCCAAAGCGCAGGGATCCTCCCTGAAGAAAATCCTGTAAAAATATTAATCCCATAAGAAAGCCTGTAGACGTCATAATCAGGCCAGGAACGGAGAAATAATACAAAGGCCTTCTGTACTCCATATCTTTAAGGATGCGGAACAGAACTCTAGGACCATGTATGAAAGGATTCTCACTTGAGCAGTCCTCAAGATCGTATCTACAATGGATTTCCACTTCAGTAAACTTCAATTTATAATCTTTGGCCTGAATCAGAATTTCAGATCCTGCAGACATATCTGTGCCATTCAAATTTATGTTTTCAATAGCTTTTTTTCCATAAGCTCGAAAGCCGCTTTGTGAATCCGTTACATTCAGACCGCCTGCAATATAGGTTGCGATATCAAGGACTTTCATCCCGAATTTACGATAAATAGGGACATTTTTACCGTTGCCATTGACAAATCTTGAGCCGATTACCAGATCAAACCCATTTTTCAAGGGTTCAAGGAGCTTGGGAATTTCGGAGGGGTCATGTTGACCATCAGAGTCGATTATGACCATAGCATTTGCATCGAGCTTACGGGCGGTTTCAAAGCAGTTTCTTAGGGCTGCTCCATATCCCTTATTCGTTTCGTGACGAACTACATAGGCGCCAAGAGATTCGGCGATATCGACAGTATCATCGGTGCTTCCGTCATCTACAACTACTACTCTGTCGACGTATTTTTTGCAACCCTTGATAACATCTGCAATGGCATGGGCTTCGTTATAAGCAGGCATGGCTGCAATCGTAATGGCCATATGCAATCATCTACCTCTTTGAAGATAAAGGTGAGAAGTCTCCGTGATAACGTAGTTTATTAGAGAAAAATCAGTGAAAATTCCAAATTCTGCAAATATATTTTTCAGAGTCATCGCTCCATAATTTTTAGAGGGTTTCAAAAGGTCTTTTACGGCTACATTTACAGAGAATCAGTTGGGGGAATTGTTCTCCTCTTTTTACCCAAAAGAAGGAACATAAATACTCTGTAAGTGAGTCACAGCATTTAATACAAGACCTGTACCTGTTTTAATATACGAGCTATATAAGCATTTAGACACGAAAAATAATTAATCAGTGGCCCTGATAACAAAAAATAATTAAACCCATATCCGATACTTGTTAACCGAAATAATAGCTTAAAAGGCATCAATTAGTTATAAAAATAAGAGGATAATGAAAGAAAAAATTACACAGATATAAGAACTCAAAGACTTCCTTGTTATATGTCAACGTTTACAACCCTGCGGACTCAAACCCTGCAGGCTCAACTTTAAAAATGTATTTAAAAAATTATGGAGAAGGGGACTTAAAAGGCTAAAACTTCTTTCAAGGAGATAGAAATAAAGGGAAAAGTATTTTAAATACAATTCAGGAAAAAGGGAAAGATATTTTATACAACTAGGTAATTGAGTAGATCGGGTTAAAACACTCTTGAAAACGAATATAATTCAGGAAATATATTCTGCTAAATTAGAAGAAAACCGGGATTAAAGCTCGGACAGCTTTCACCTTTCCGGCGTAACTCTTCGCGATTGAAGACTAAAGCAGCCGGTAAGAGGAAATCGGAAGGTTTCCGAAAAACCTCATAAGGGAACAGAGAAATTGGCAGATTATCCCGAATAACGAAAAGGCTGGGAAGCTAAAAAACATACTTTTTATGAGGAGTTATATGGCCGGAAACCAGAAGTTCCCATCTGACCTGTTGTTAGTAGCAGGCCTTGTAATTCTTATGGATATTTTCGTACTAATTCCTGTACTTAGCGGAAGTTTTATTCGCACAGCTCTTGGTCTACCCCTGATACTTTTCCTTCCAGGGTACGCTCTCATAGCTATGCTTTTTCCGGAAAAGAGCGGACTTGAAGGGATGGAAAGGATAGCTCTTTCTGTTGCAATGAGCGTCTCAGTTGTTTCTTTGACAGGGTTTGCACTCAGTTATACTCCATGGGGAATCAAGGAGATGCCTCTCATTACAAGTGTCTCCATAATTACCCTGATTATGTTGGCAACAGCATACGTTAGAAGAAACTATCTACCTACAGACAGGAAATTTGAGGTGCCTTTCAGGGCTCTTACCCTCACCCTGCTATCAGGAATAATGGGAAAGTCTGACTCTAAAACGGAGAAAAACCTCAGGATAATTCTTGCTTTTTCTTTCCTTATCTTGATAGTAACTGGAGTTTATGTCATTCTTGTGCCTCAGGACAAAGAGCCATATACGGAGTTCTATGTCCTTGGGGCCAATGGAACGGCTAACGACTATAAAACAAATTATATACAGGGAGAAAGCGGGACCTATTTTATAGGGATAACAAATAATGAGCACAGAACAATGGACTATACAATGGAAGTAAGGCTTAAAAATCAACCGCTGCCTCTTCCGGAAAATCTACAGCATATCAGACTTGCCAATAACAAGACCCTGGTAGAACCTCTTAAGATTACACCTTCTATTGAAGGCGAGAATATGAAGCTTGAGTTCCTGCTTTTCAATGAAACTGAAAAGAATATACCCTACAAAGATCTGCGCCTCTGGGTAAATGTTGGAGAGGAGGTGTGAAGATGGGAGCATTTGAGAATCCTAACGTGGAAACTCCAGAAGACATAAAAACGAAGATATCTGAGAATCTGAAGGAAAAAAAACCTGAGATAGAAAACAAATGGGTTTATCTAGCAATCCCGATTGTAGCTATTGTTCTTGCGGAACTGATGATATATTCAGGAAGGAAACTCGAAGCCATAGGAATATATGCATTAGTTCTGCTTGGGCTTTCCTTTTCCATAATATATATAAAAAACAAGGATATTCAGAAAACCTATCAGAGTTTTCTACTTCTACCGATCCTGCGTCTGGTAGATTTTTCAATGCCTATTTTTTATGAAGAAAAACTTTACAACCTAATTTTCATATACTGTCTTCTGGCAATTCCTGTAAGCATTGCAGCCATTAATCAGGAGTTTACTCCCGCGCAGCTTGGGATAAACTTCAAAAAAATAGGGATATATATTCCATTATCAATATTCATGGGCCTTTTATTAGGAGCAGGAGAATATATCATAGTCGGAAAAAATCCTCTTATTCAGGATCTTTCAATCCTTAACCTCATAAATCTCACCATAATTATGGTCTTTCTCGTGAGCCCTATAGAGGAGATGATCTTCCGTTCGATCCTGCAGACTCGGTTAGAAATAGTAGTAGGCAGCAGGGAAGCGCTGATAGTTACAAGTATTTTATTCGGGTTAATGCATTCAGGATATGGGAGCGTTTACGAAATATTTTACATAACCTTAGTAGGTGCTGTTATAGGCTACCTATTTTATGGAACCCGAAGCCTGCCGCTGGTTGCGTTAATTCATGGATTTATGAATGTATTCTTTTTCGGGATTCTTCCCCTTCTCCTTTAAACTCTTACGTCCACTAATGTCTTCCAAAAAAGAAAGGGGTTCGATCAAAGAAAATTAAGCCAAAAGCGAAAGTTTCAATATAGTGGGAACTTATTTCCGGACTTACTCTTGATCATATAATCAGGAAAACTAACTCAGTTTCTATAATAAGGGAAACAGAATGGAGTAAATATTAGCAGCTAATATTAGTAGTTCCCTATGCTTTTCACATTTTTACATTTTTGAGAATTAACCAGAGAGTTTAGGTATAAACTGTATTCTGCCAGAATAAAAAAGTAAATGAAACTCATTAATTGCCTAGCGTCTTGAAAATTTAGTTATTGCCACATGATAACTGTGAACGCTATATGTTGATAAGAAGCTGTCAAGGATTATGCTCAACGATTAGATTGCCATGGCACTAGTATAATCGAAATTGCTCACTTCAGCCGAAATGAGTCAATTACGACATTTTTTCTTAAAAAAGTGTTATTTTACCCAAAAATTACCTCTTTAGACAAGATTACTGTTACTTGCCCATAATTTAGCCCTCATTAGCGAAGCAGAATGTAACAAAAAGGGCAGTGCACTGCAGAGCTGCAACTCTGCTGAGATGGAAATAGGGGCGGACACTTAGACGGCATCCCTCTGAAAAACCATTAAAATAGTGCGACAACCTTAAAGAGAATGATTGCACCAAAGGAAAACATCAGTGGAATAATTCCCATATTCAAAGAAACCTTTACCGTACTTTCCCAGTGTTTCGATGCAGGGAGAAAGTCCCTGAGCAAAAGCAATAAAAGTAAAACTGCCGCAGCCACAGATGCGCCTTCAGGAATTCCCGGTGTTACGGTGGTTACTGAGAGCGCACCTGAAGAAACGGAGTTAGACGTGATTAAACTTGTAAGCGTAGTAGGCACTCCTCGAGTTAATTAGCATATTACAGGAACAAATACGCGATAAGATATAAAAATCCTCCTCATACCATTGATAAACATCAAGAGAAGGAAAATTAAACTTGAATCTTGGAAAAAAGTAGGAAGTTCCCTTAATAGATAACAAAAATACTGTGAATTTGAGTTCGCAATCAAAAGAATAAAATTAAAAAATTACATTGTAAAGCTATAAACGCAAAATATAAATTGAATAATTTTTGTAAAAGATGGAATAATTATTGTAAAAATAGAAAAGAAGAGTAGAAAAATAAACCAAATCATTAAATAATTAAAGAATCCTTTTAACTAAAAATTTAGGAGTAGTTAGGAAATCAAAGAAATGAATATAGAAAAGTAATAACAATATCTTGGGTTTTGTCCTGAGAGTTTAAATTAACCCGATTATCGGGAACATAAATAATGAAAAACTATGAAATGAAAAGCTATGTAAAACTGCAAAAAGTAAGTAGATGTTTTTATGCTCCTACAGAAAGTTTATCTGGCTAAGAAAAACCAGAAGAACGGGGGGAACAATGAACTCGACTGAATTTAAAATTCACAATTCTTCTAAGATATACGGAACTTCTGTAATTGGGAAAGACACAGTAATAATGGAAAATGTGATTTTAGGATACCCTGAACATAGGATCTTAATGGAAATCCTGAAGCAAAATATCGAAATTGAAAACTTTGATTTTCCAGGGTGTACCATAGGCCCGGATTCAATAATAAGGGCTGGATCAACAATATTTTCCAACGTAAAAACCGGAAAAAACTTCAAAACCGGGCATAACGTAATGATTAGAGAAAATACAGAAATTGGAAACAATGTTCTTATTGGAACCAACGTCATTATAGATGGACATGTGAAAATTGGAAATAATGTAAGCATCCAGGGAAATGTCTACATTCCAACCAATGTTATTATCGAGGACAATGTATTTATTGGGCCCTGTGCTGTTCTGGCCAACGATAAATATCCTATTCGAAAGAAATACGAGTTGAAGGGTCCTTTCTTGAGAAAAGGTGCGTCTATAGGTGCAAACGCCACCTTACTTCCCGATGTTGAAATCGGGGAAGGAGCAATGGTTGCAGGAGGAGCACTTGTGACAAAAAATGTGCCTGCCTGGAAACTTGCAATTGGAGTGCCTGCCAAAATACAAGAACTCCCACAAGATTTAAAGGAATTAAATAGGATATAAATTCATAAAAAATCAAGATTAAGTAAGATTAGTTTTATCAAGATTATTAAAAGAGGTTCCAAAATGATTCCAATTGCCAAGCCCCTGATGGGTAAGGAAGAGATTGATGCAGTAACAGAGGTCCTTAGATCAGGAATGATTGCACAGGGCCCGAAAGTCGAAGAATTTGAACTTGCTTTTTCTGAATACACTGGTTGTGAGTATGGAGTTGCTGTGAGCTCTGGCACTGCAGCTTTGCACGTCTCGCTTCTTGCCCATGGCATAGGAAAAGGAGATGAAGTGATTACAAGTCCCTTCAGTTTTATTGCAACAGCAAACAGCGTCCTTTATACCGGGGCAAAACCTGTTTTTGCAGATATCGAATCAGATACATATAATATAGATCCTGAAAAAGTTCAGGAGAAAATAACTCCAAAAACCAGAGCTATTTTGCCTGTCCACCTCTATGGGCACCCTGCAGACATGAAAGCCATAATGGAAATTGCAGAAGATAATAAGCTTATTGTAATTGAGGATGCCTGCCAGTCCCATGGCGCAGAATGCCTTGGGAAAAAGGTGGGAAGCTTCGGAACAGGAGCATTCAGCTTTTACCCTACTAAAAATATGACAACAAGCGAAGGTGGAATGCTCACTACAGACGATAAGGAAATTGCAGAGAAAGCAAAAATGATTCGGGGCCATGGCTCAAAAGTCAGATATCTGCATGAAATGCTGGGTTTCAACCTGCGCATGACTGATATTGCAGCTGCAATCGGACTTGTACAGCTTGGAAAGCTGGATGGATTTACCGCAACCAGGCAGAAAAACGCAGAGATTCTCTCAGCAGGGTTAAAAAGTATATCAGAAATTGCACCTCCAGTAATAAGAGCCAACGACACCCATGTGTTCCACCAGTATACGGTTAGGGCACAAAAGAGAGATCAACTGGCAGCTTTCCTGAAAGAGAAGGAAATCGGAACGGGAGTCTATTATCCGATAACTATTCACAAGCAACCTGTCTACAAGGAGCTTGGATACAAAGATTCCTTACCTGTATCAGAAAAGGCAGCAGAAGAGGTTATTTCTCTCCCTGTACACCCTGCATTATCCATAACCGATTTGCAGGAAATAATTGAAGCAACCAAAGAATTTTATGCAAAGGATTGATTAGTTTTTCAGCTATCGCATTCTCAGAACCAGGAAGTGAGACTTTTGATTAGAGTAGGAGTAATAGGTACAGGTGCTATGGGACAGAACCACGTAAGGATTTACAGTGAAATGAATGACGTGGAGCTTGCCGGAATCTCGGATGTAGACCAGAAGCGTGTTGAAGCAATGGCTACACAGTTCAAGACCAAAGCCTTTACAGATTATAAGAAAATGTTAGCCGAAGGGCTTGATGCAGTAAGTGTAGTTGTGCCCACCAAACTGCATAAGCAGGTCGTACTTGATGCTCTTGAGGCAGGCGTACATGTTCTTGTAGAAAAGCCGATTGCAGATACGACTGAAAACGCGGACCTGATGATAGCAGCTGCACAAAAAGCGGGAAAAATCCTTATGGTTGGGCACATCGAGCGCTTTAATCCTGCAGTTATAAAACTCAAAGAGATTATAGATTCAGGCATTTTGGGAAAGATAGTCTCAATTTCAACCAAACGAGTAGGGCCTTATAACCCAAGAATAAGAGATGTGGGAGTAATCCTGGATATTGGCGTCCATGATATAGATGTGATCTCATATCTTTACGGCAAGAAAATAAATAGTGTTTATGCAATTGCAGGTGCTGACATCCACTCATTTGAAGATCACGCCTCAATTATCCTGCGTATGGACCATAATTTTGCAGGGGTTGTGGAAACAAACTGGCTGACTCCGCACAAGATAAGGCAGTTAACAGCGATTGGAGTTAAGGGAGTTGCCTATCTGGACTATATTAATCAGACAGTACAGTTACACGATAATGAATGGATAAGGAAAGCTAAAGTAGAAAATAGCGAACCCCTGAAAAATGAACTCACTTATTTCATAGATTGTGCTACAAAGGGTAAAAAACCGAACCCCTGCGGAGAAGACGGAAAACATGCCCTTGAAGTAGCAATGGCAGCTATAAAATCCTACCAGGAAGAAAGATTAATTGAAGTAGGACAATAATCCGGAAAAGACTCTGAAAAAGTAAAATCTCGAAAACTTTTGAAAATGAGAAAGGTTTGAAAAGATCTGAAAAAACAATTTAGTAAGTGATAAACATGAGTAAATTAGAAAAACTTTTCAAGGAAAGAGGCCCGATCAAAAAAATTGGAGTAATTGGAATGGGCTATGTAGGTATTCCTTCAGCGGTTCTTTTCGCAGATGCCCCATGTTTCAATAAAGTTCTTGGCTTCCAGCGCAATTCAAAAAGTTCAAGTTACAAGATTAGTATGCTCAACCATGGAGAGAGCCCTCTAAAAGGAGAAGAGCCCGGCCTAGAAGACCTTATTAACAAAGTTGTAAAAGCCGGCAGGTTTGAGTGTACGCCCGACTTTTCAAGGATATCAGAACTTGATGCCGTCACGCTTGCAATCCAGACTCCTTTTGCAAATCCTAAAGATTTGGAACCTGACTTTTCCGCACTCATTGAAGGTATAAGAAACGTAGGAAAATACCTGAAACCAGGAATGCTCGTAGTTCTTGAGTCCACAATTACTCCTGGCACAACCGAAGGTATGGCAAAACAGATTCTTGAGGAAGAATCAGGCCTGAAAGCCGGAGAAGACTTTGCCCTTGCCCATGCCCCTGAAAGAGTGATGGTAGGCAGACTTTTAAAGAATATCAGAGAACATGATAGAATCGTGGGCGGCATAAACGAAGCAAGTACCAGGCGGGCTATCGAGCTATATTCTCCTGTATTGACTGTAGGGAAAGTAATTCCTATGAGTGCAACCGCAGCCGAGGTAACGAAAACTGCAGAGAATACTTTCCGCGACCTTCAGATTGCAGCAATCAACCAGCTTGCCCTTTACTGTGAAGCCATGGGCATAAACGTGTACGATGTAAGGACTGGAGTAGACAGTTTAAAAGGAGAAGGTATTACAAGAGCTATACTCTGGCCAGGAGCAGGCGTTGGAGGTCACTGCCTTACAAAGGATACATACCACCTGGAGAGAGGAGTTAAGATAGGTAATGGGCAGCTTGACTATCCGGAAGGTGCAGACTCAATCTACGTGCTCGCAAGAAAAGTCAACGATTTCATGCCTGTTCACATGTACAACCTGACTGTTGCAGCTCTTAAAAGAATTGGAAAGGAGATGAAAGGCTCAAAGATTGCAATGCTCGGCTGGGCTTTCATCCGGGACTCGGATGATGCGAGGAACACGCCTTCAGAACCTTACAGGGACCTCTGCCTTAAGGCAGGTGCGACAGTTACTGTGCACGACCCTTATGTTGTGAACTATCCAGGAATTGAGATTTCAGATAATCTTGAAAATGTTATCAGAGACGCGGATGCTGTGGTTATTCTTGCAGGGCACAGTGCATACTCTGATATAAAGGTTGATTGGGTAAAGAAAATTACAGGCAAAGAAAAACCAGTTATTGTAGATGGAAGAAATGTAATTGAACCGGACGAATTTATTAGTAAGGGATTTGTCTACAAAGGGATTGGGAGAGGCGATAAAAACGAACATTTATTAATGTAAACTAAAATTAATTTAAAAAACTAGCTCAGGCTTTAAAATCTGGAAAAAGGATGAAAGATGATTGAGAAACTGAAACAAAATAAGGAACTCTGGGAGCTATTTAGCAAAAGAGAAGAATACAATTTGACCTTTTCTGACCAGTACAATAGGTTTCCGTACTATTTAAGCAGCCAGAGGAATATTTTTGATCCTAGTGTTTCCAGATTTCTGGTAGAAAACGGGTTACACCCTGAGTATCCAGACGGAAAAAAATTCGCAGTCTGCCTTACTCATGATATTGATGTGATATATCCGGAAAAGATCTACACGATCATTGGAACTGCCAAAGCCTTTGCTAAAGGAAATTTAACAGATGCTATAAAGACACCTTTTTGTAGAATTTGCAAAAAGTTTAACCCTTACTGGAATCTTAGAGAAATAATGGAGCTGGAGGCAAAATATAATGCAAAATCCAGCTTTTATTTTCTGGCCTTGAGACCTGGAGAGAAAGACTTCAATTATGAAATTGAGGATCTCGAAGCCGAATTGAAGTTTATATCCACTCATGGTTGGGAAGTAGGGTTGCATGGAGGGCATGAGTCTTACAGCAGTTTGGAAGATATAAAGGAAAAAAAGCAGAGACTTGAAAAAGTATTAGGTAAGGAAATTATAGGGTACAGGAATCACTATTTAAGGTTTAAAGTACCGGATACGTGGGAGTTGTTAAGCAAAGCAAACTTTAAGTATGACACAACATTTGGGTATTCGGATTGTGCAGGCTTTAGAAATGGTATGTGCCATCCTTTCAGGCCATATAATATAAACACCGGAAAACAAATAGATATCATTGAGCTGCCTCTCATAGTTATGGACCGGACGTTATTAAGAAGTTACATGCGACTTGACGTTAAAACGGCCTGGGAACTCACAAAAAGTCTTGTTGATAAAGTCGAACAGTATAATGGTGTAATCACAATTCTATGGCACAACAATACATCCATTGATGGAGAAGGCCTTAAATACTACGAAAAATTCCTCAAATATGTTTCCGGCAAAAAAGCCTGGCTTGCAAGTGGGGAGGAAATATATAACTGGTGGTCTACCAATATTGAACCACGATATTGAAAAAATCCAGGTACGAGATCGAAATCAGTTGAGAGTCACAGAGGCACTAAAATATATTAATTTCTCTACATAAGTAAGATAACATAAAAATTAACAATAAATAAATTGACAGAACTCCAGCTAACACTGGTCAAGTTAACACTAAACAAGTTAACATGATCAAATTAACACGATCAAATTAACACTAAATATTTTAACAAATCAAAATAATATTAATCGACGCCGAAAACAGGTATGATTAATAACTTTTTTCAATTTTGAAGGGGTTTGAGATAGATAAAGTGGCTACTATCGTCTTTGAAACCTAAATTCTTTAAAAACTAACACTGAAGTTGCGTTAAAAATTTTCATTATGACTGGAATCCCGCCAGAACTTATAAAGAGAAAATATGATAGAGTAGTTTTAAGGTCAACGGAGGAGAAAAGGAGGAGTCAGGAGAAATTATATGATTCCAATTGTTAACGGTTATATAGACTAAGGAAACCAATAGATTTATTTCAAGGTGTTTATTTATATGGGGGGCTTAGAGGGAAAAAAGTATAATATTCAGCATCAGCTTGAGAATATCATACCCTATAATTTCATTTTCAAAGGTAAAAACAACTTGAAAATACAGGACTAAATTGAGTTCAGCTCTAAAGGAAATTTCTTATAAGGTACTGGAAATGGATGAAATAACAGCAGATGCAGCAGGGAAGCAGTCTGATAACAGCAAGAAAGAAAGCTTTGTTTCTGATGTGCTAACACTTGCAGGCGGGACAACTTTTGCTCAAATACTTACAATTTTAGCTGCTCCTGTATTGACTCGTCTCTATGGACCTGATGATTTTGGAGTTTGGGCTCTGTACCTTTCGATCACCAGTATTATCAGCGTCATTGCCTGCATGAGATACGAATATTCCATAATGCTACCTGAATCGAGTGAAGAGGCTGTAAACCTATTGGGACTGAGTTTTCTAGCAGTGCTGTTCGTAACCGGTTTAACCTTTCCAGCCATATGGTACTTTAAAGAGCCGATAGTTAATATCCTAAATTCTCAGCAGATAGGAGACCATCTTTGGCTTGTACCTCCTTTTATTTTTGTAAACGGGTTATTTCTTGCACTGAATAGCTGGAATTCAAGAACAAAACTTTTTAAAAGACTTTCACTTTCAAGAGTTTTCAGTTCGTTCTCGAGTACTGCAACACAGATAAGCCTGGGGTTTACAGAAAAGATTACAGGCGGGTTGATAGTTGGAAGCCTTACCGGTCAATCTATTGCAACATTTGTGCTTGGAGGACAGATCTGGAGAGATGACAGGAAATTAATTGTGAAAAGTCTGAGCTGGGAAAAAATCTATGAGGGATTTAAGAAGTACCGCAAGTTTTCGTTTGTAGATACATGGGGTGCCCTCATGAACTCAGTCTCCTGGCAGCTTCCTGCTTTTATTCTTTCGGCTTTCTTCACGCCTGCAGTGGTAGGTTTTTATTCCCTCGGCTTTCGCCTTCTGCAGCTGCCGATGAGTTTCATTGGAGGTTCGATTTCACAGGTATTCTTCCAGAGAGCCTCAAGAGCCTTCACCGAGGGCACTCTTTCGTTCCTTGTTGAGAATGTGTTCAGACTGCTCGTGGTTATAGGTATGTTCCCGATACTTATTCTGACAATTGTCGGCGGGGACGTCTTTACGGTTATTTTCGGAAAAGCCTGGGCAGAAGCAGGCATCTACGCCCAGATTCTTAGTCTGTGGGCTTTTGTATGGTTTATCTCCTCTCCATTAACTGCTATATACGTAGTAGTCGAAAAATATCACTTCGGTTTTCATTATAATTTTTTCAACCTGATAACACGCCTCCTCTCACTTACAATTGGCGGCTTGCTAGGAAATGCACGCATGGCACTAATTCTTTTTTCACTGTCAGGTATTGCGGTATACGGTTACCTTTGCCTAAAGATGATGTCCTATGCCGGAGTAAAGACTTCAAGAGTCCTGAAAATAGTATTTTCGAATTTTCTTCTCTTTATTCCTGCAGGAACGATCATTATTGCCCTTAAAATTATAGAAATAAATCAGATATTGCTTGTTATCTTTTCCGGTGTAATTGTCTGTTTTTACTATCTGTATATCTTGAAAAGCGATGCACAGATGAAAAAGATAATTGGAGAATTCAAAAATTGAGAAATTCGTTCAAACAATAATACCTGAAAACTTAAAGTCAGGCTCCAACTAAGGAAACCCCGAGAAAGCCTGTTCAAATGAACTAAAAGAGAACTGACCTGTTTATTTCACGCACCGTTAAAAGCGTCTTCCGTATCTTATTTTTTCATATTAACATGTTATATTTGACGATTTTCCTACAGTATGATCTTGAGTAATTGTGTATACGTATTATGTCACCTCAGTTTGGGCTACTTCTACCAGGGAATGCATTACAATTCCCTTCACTGTCATATATACCCCGGAAATAGATAGGAAAATCATTACAAGTACATACCAGAAATGAAGATTTTCTATTCCAAGCACAGAGGCTTCAAGAAATTTCAAACCCATGCAAAAACCGCATGTTGCAAGGGCAAAACCTGGCACTGCATAGAAGTATAGTGGCTTATTGGCCTTTATATCCCTAGCTACAGTTCTCAGGATTCCACGAACATACTTGACTGGAGCTTGTACCGGGTCTTCAAAGTTATAATGGGTACCTATTTCGACTTCTTTTATGCGAAGGCTAGATTTGTCCGCATCTGTAAGCATCTTGCTTTCTATTGCCAGATCCTGGACATCGAAGTGAATAATATCTTTTTTAGAGGCTATAAAAGCGCGGAAACTGACCTGAGAATCTCTAATTTTGTCAGATTTTTTATTGGCGAATCGACCCAGAATCGTTTGCCCAACACGGCGGTAAACAGGAGTGTTCCTGCTCACACTGTTTAAATATCGAGTCCCATTGACCACATCTGCACCTCCTGTTATTATCGGGTCAATGAGCCTGGGGATGTCTTCAGGGTTATGGCGCCCTCTTGAGTCCATTGTCACAATTATATCAGAGCCGAGACGGACTGCAGCTTTAAAACCTGTTTCTAGAGACGCACCTTTGCCTCTATTAGTTTTGTTTATAATTACTTCAGCCCCAGCTTTTTTTGCTATATCTGCTGTTTGATCTGAACTGGCATCATCAACCACAATCACCCTATCGGCATAGAGCCTGGTGAGAAGTATAATGCTTCCTATAGACGTTTCTTCATTATAGGCAGAAAGGACAACTGTGACATTTTTAGAGGCTCTACTTATAGTACATTTATTTCTTTTATTTATTATAGGCCCTGTTCCACTTTCCATAAGTAGCTGATCACTCATTCTTGATAACCCCCAGTGTATATCTATATATATATATTTAGAGTAAGTTTATATATAAAGATCCTAAAAGTTGTTAAATCTGGAAAGAAATTAGATCTTTTAAACATCATCACAATATTAGTTTTTAAAGTGAACTCTGGAAAAATACATATATAAATTTATTGACAGTTCGACTCTAAAAAAAATAAAATGCAGTGAGTATCAGCATACTGCAACCCTATACCAGTACAAATATAAAATTGGACAATTGAAACATCGACTATTGAAAATCTGTATTAATTGACAGAGTCTAAAAATATAGATAAACATATGAAAAAGTAAGTTTGAGAATCAATAGTACGGAAGCTCAGACCTTTAAGATTTCAGTCCCGCAAACTTATGGATCTTCTTGAGAACTTATTTAGAAGTATCTTAAGTTTCAAAACTATACTATTCCTGGTCACCACTTGCCGCAATTTTTAATATTGAGAAAAGAGATATAAAGAAAATTGTAGAAGATGACACGAATTTCGGAGTTTGCCTTAGCTAGATGAGAAGAGAACTATTAAAAAGTGAGACAGTATCAAAAATATTCGATATAAAATAATTAAGTTACCCTATTAGAAAAGTATCAGCCAGAGAAATTGAAAAAAAAATTTCAGGAAAAGAAATAAAAAGGAAGCTACAAATAAAGAAGAAAGTACTTTGTAGTACAATGGCAGAGAATGGGCATGGATCGGAAAGATAGGCACAAAAATCGGAGAAAAATCTGAGTATTTTAAATCTGAGTTTTTTAAATCTTGGAAAATTAGATCGAAAGAATAAAATGGATTAGAAAAATATTTACTCGCCTAAATGAAACTGGAAAAAGTATAATTTTTATTATAAGCTGGATGATCTGCATGACTGTAAAAAAAATTCCCTCAGATCTGGTTATTATTATGGGGCTCGTGCTCCTAACAGATATCTTTGTGCTCACTCCTGGAATAAATGAAACAATGTTCCGGAATATACTTGGATTGCCTCTTGTGCTATTTCTGCCAGGGTATGCTCTGATTGCAGCTCTTTTTCCTGCAAAATCTGATCTTGACGGAATCGAAAGGGCCGCTCTTTCTTTCGGACTGAGTATTGCAGTTGTTCCATTAATAGGCCTTGGTCTTAATTATACTCCATGGGGGATCAGGCCTCTACCAATTCTCATAAGTCTGTCCTCTTTTACCTTTATTATGTGTGGACTTGCATATCTTAGACGGGCAAGTCTCCCAGAAAGCGAGGCTTTTGATATCTCTTTCAAAGCAGCAGCACTTTCGTTCAAAGCCGAGGTCATGGAAACCTCAGAGTCAAGGCTGGATAGAGCTCTCACAGTTTTCCTGATAATTTCCATTCTCCTGTCCATAGCAACTCTAGCTTATGTGGTTTTGAGTCCAAAAGAAGGAGAACATTTCACAGAGTTCTATCTTCTTGGACCTGAAGGAAAAGCAGATAATTATACTACAAATTACACGCTCGGGCAAAGTGGGACCGTTATAGTTGGAGTTGTAAACCATGAATACAGGCCTGTAAATTACACAATGGAAGTAACACTTGATAATAAATCACTGTTCCTTCCGGAAAATGTGAAACATATCAATCTTGCCCATAATGAGACCTGGGAAGAACCAGTTACTATTATGCCTCCTCTTGAGGGAAAGAATCTGAAGCTTCAGTTCCTGCTCTTTAATGACACTGAAAAAAGTGTGCCTTATAGAGACCTTCATCTATGGGTAAATGTGAGTGCACCAAAACAACTGAAAACTTAAATATCAGGCAGGAAAGACAGCTTAAGAAAGCTCTTAAATTACCAGGCTAGTAGCTTCTAGTACAGTCTTTAAGCTGCATCCCTGCAGTTTAAGAGCTCTCAGTTAAAGAGTTTGAGATTATAACTCAGTCATCCAGATTGAACCTTTTTCAAGAAGGTTTAGCTTCAACTATATAGAAATAATATATAGTACGCTGAAAAACTCAGCTTGGATCTTTACTCAGGACAAGAAAATGCCTTGAATCAATGGGAAAGCTGCTGTTTAACTGACAGTAGCTTTCGTTTTTATAATAGGAAGTAAACCGCTCTTACAATCTATTAAATAAGGGTCTTTAATCCCTCCTGTAGTTCGATCTCTCCGGTCCACCAGCCTGAGATTTTTGAGACATCGGCTTTTGAGTCCCGAACATCACCTGCCCTTGAAGCGGCATGTACAATCCTGCTAGAAGAATCAGTTAACTTAATAATATTTTCGGCAAGTTCCCGAACTGTCACGCTTTTTCCCATAGCCACGTTAAAGACCTGACCATCTCCATGCTCAAGAGCGGCAGCGTTTGCCCTAACTACATCTTTAACATGAACAAAATCTCGGCTCTGAAGTCCATCTCCATAAATAACAAGATCCTTTCCAAGTTTCGCCCTCTCAAGGAAAATTGGAATAACGGCTGCATATGGGGATTTTGGGTCCTGGCGAGGGCCGAAGACATTGAAATACCGCAGGCAAGTAGTACGAAGCCCATGATCCTCATAAAACATCCTTGCCAGATATTCTCCATCAAGTTTAGAAATAGCATAAGGAGAAGTCGGTTCAGGATACATATCCTCTCGTTTTGGAAGGATAGGGTTATTTCCATAGATCGCAGCTGAAGACGCTGTCACAAATTTATCGACTTCAGCTTTAACGCAGGCCTGCAGTACATTAAGGGTTCCAAGCGTGTTAATCTGGAAAGCTTCAGAAGGTTTTTCACAGCTTAAAGGTACGGATACAAGGGCAGCTTCGTGAAAGACATAATCCATGCCCGAAACCGCTTTTTCGACGGAGGGAAAATCACAGATATCTCCCTTAATGAACTCGATGTTTTTATACTGTGGAATATTTCTGAGAAAACCTGTGGCGAGATTATCAAAAATTCTGACAGTGTGTCCTGCTTCTGCAAAATATTCAGCTATGTGGGAGCCTATGAAACCTGCTCCTCCAGTAACCAGCACTTTCATGCTTGCAGAAAGGGAAAAATACAACATAAAATTTTCTGTCACGCCCAGAGGTTTATAAGATAAAGTTGAAACGTTCCTGAAGTGTGCAAAATATAGAACAAACTGGAAAAGGTCTCTTTCAAAAGAGGAAAAACATCCTTCAAAAAAGGAAAATTTTTCATACAAAAAGACCTTATTGATAAGGGGGAGCCTAAAAAATTTGGGAACTGAAGTATTTTTCAGAAAATTGAGCCTGAGAAAGAAGTAAAATTATCCTCGAAACTAGATTTCATAAATAGAGAACAATACCAGCAAAAATTAAATTCAAACGGAAAGGCATGTTCTCCCTTGTTTTCCTGCAAGAACCACCTGAAAGGATCATCTAAAAGAACAAAGGGTACTTGGGAATAAAATAGAGGAGTTGGGTGGTGGAAGGCTTGCATAGGTATAAATTCAAAGAGGACACAGTATGAAATAATTTTATTAGTGGTAAAGATGGCCGGAAATAGACAACTTTCCATGGACCTGCTGCTTGTTGTAGGTTTTGTGCTTATTACTAACATCTTTATACTCGTACCTGTGCTTAGCGACAGTTTCCTGCGCACGTACCTAGGAATTATTCTGGTACTTTTCTTGCCGGGCTATGCGCTCACTGGAGCTCTCTTCCCGGCAAAAAAAGATCTTGACGGAATTGAGAGAGCTGCAATTTCCTTCGGACTGAGTATTTCAATCGCCCCGTTACTGGGACTTGGACTGAACTATTCCAGCTGGGGGATCAGGGAGATTCCTCTACTGACGGAATTTTCAATTTTTACTCTCCTAATGTGTGCAGTTGCTCATTACAGAAGAAGACTGCTACCTGAAACCGAAGTCTTTGGAGTTTCATTCAAAAGATGTTACCTTGACATGAAGGCCAGAATTCTTGAAAAGCCCGAATCGAAAACTGATAAGGTTATTGCGTTTATCCTTGCCCTTTCTATTCTAGCCTCTATGGGGAGCCTCGCCTACATTATAGGAAACCCTAAAGAAGGAGAACACTTTACCGAATTTTATATTCTTGGAAATAACAGTAAGATCGGAGACTATCCTACGGAGTTTGTACAGGGAGAAAAAGGAACAGTCACTGTAGGGATCATAAACCACGAGTACAGGCCAATGGATTATATAATAGACGTAAGGCTCGAAAACAGGTCGCTTCTAGGAAGTAAGAAACAGATAAGCCTGGGGAATAATATGTCCTGGGAACAACCAGTTACTTTCACGCCACCTCTCGAAGGAAAGAATATGAAACTAGAGTTTCTGCTCTTTAATGAAACTGAGAAAACCATACCTTATCGGAACCTGCATCTCTGGATTAATGTTACTGGGGAGGCCTGAAGATGGCAATTTCGGATTTCACATCTTCAGAGCTGGAAGGGAGAAAGGTCTCTCTGCCGGAGCTCAGGAAAATGCTTAAAATACAAACTGAAGAAAAAAACGGGTTCCTGAAAAAGATAATTTATGCAGGAATCCCTGTAGCTGCGATTACTCTTATCGAATTGTTGATTTTCGGAGGAAGGTTAAGAGAAGCTTCAATAGCTTATATCTTGCTTCTGCTCTCGCTTTCATATTCAATAGCAGTTCTGAAAAAGATTGAGATACGGAAACTCTACCAGGCTCTCCTGCTTCTGACAATTTTCAGATTGGTAAATTTTTCAATGCCAGTTTTTTTTGAGAGAAATCTTTATTCATTTATATTTATCTATGCACCCATGACAATTCCAATAACTCTTGCTACCGTGCATCAGAAGGTAATATATGAGAGAAAAAAAGATACTCTGAGGAAGATATGGATCTACCTTCCCCTATCTATCCTTACAGGCCTGATTTTTGGACGGATAGAATATATAATGATAGGAGCCAGAGAACTTATACCAGATCTCTCATTGACAAACCTGCTGATACTCATAATTATAATGGTTTTTATTGTAGGGCTTATAGAAGAACTAATTTTCAGATCAATTCTCCAGACAAGACTGGAAGAATTCTTGGGACCAGTCTGGGGAATTTTTCTTTCAAGCCTCCTTTTTGGGATAATGCATTCTACTTACGGCACTCCATACGAAATGGTATATACCTTCCTTTTAGGAGGTTTTTTAGGATACTTATTTTATAGAACCCGAAGTCTTCCCCTTGTAGTAATGATTCATGGCTCAATAAATGTGTTCTTGTTTGGGATAATCCCAAATGTAGGATCCATACCTGGATTGATGTAAAGCACTGTAAAAGTTGAGTGAAAAAAGTCCATAAAGTTAGCGCATTCGATCTTAATAGAAGCAATCTTAATAGAAGCAATCTTAATTCTTAATAGAAATGAGGTAGACCCTCAGTTCTGACTATTTACGCAACCATTTTCTCACAAAGATTACCTTTTTCCTGTTGCAAGAGAAGTTATATGACACAACAGACATGCTGATCAGAATTTCTGAAGGAATCGAGCCTTTATTGTCACTACATAAAAAGAGTAAGAGACTAAAGAGTAAGAGACCTTCCGCTTTCTCCTGAAAGAAACAGAAATTATAAATATACGTCTTTAAAAGAAGACGGCCACTCTTTATGAATGGAATTTGATGCGCTCCGGAGAAAAATTTATGGCCATATATACAGACCGCTTCTGGGAGATCGATTATCTGCGAGGACTTGCTGTTCTCTTGATGCTCCTTTATCATTTTCTTTATGATCTGGACTTTTTCGAGCTTGCGGATGTTCAGCTCAGATCCGGCCTTATCTTATATGCAGGCAGATTCTCAGCTTTACTTTTTATACTGATCTCAGGAGCTGCCCTTTCTATAAGCCATTCAAGAGCTCTTAACAAAGAGTCTGCTGGAAATAGATCCGAAAATTTTTCTAAGTACCTGAAAAGAGGAATAAAACTCTACTTAATGGGGCTTTTGCTCACAGGTATAACCTGGATCTTTTTACCTGAAGAATATATTGTCTTTGGAATCCTGCATTTTTTTGGGGTTTCGGCAGTACTCGTCTATCCCTTCCTGAAATATGGGAAAGAAAATCTCCTTTTTAGTCTGTTTTTCGGCCTTATAGGGCTTCACCTCAAGAATATGACTTTTGGGTTTTCAAGCCTGCTCTGGCTAGGCTTTACACCCGAAAATTTTAGTACCCTTGATTACTTTCCTGTATTTCCCTGGTTTGGAGTATTGCTAGCAGGAGTTTTCCTGGGTAATTTTCTGTACTCAGGCGGAAAAAGGCAGTTTGAAATCCCCTATACTGGAAAATATCCCCTTATCAGACTGTTTTCAAGAACAGGGCAACATTCTCTGCTCATATACTTCATTCATCAACCGCTTTTTCTCGGACTTCTATTCCTAAGCGGACTACTCAATCTGAATATGCTGTAAAGTCTAGTGAAAAAATAAGTCTAAAAAAGACCTAAAAATTAGTTTCTTCTAGTTATCTTTACAACTCAAAATTACCAGCAGATCCAAAACCTGCTGGTTTTATAGCTGGTTTTATATTATGTAACATACTTAATGTGTATCTGTTTGCTTACACTGGTATACTGATCAATCTTCGCCTGCTCACTGAAAAATAATCAGGATAATAAAGTATAACCGGGATAAAAGACCAAAAAGAAATCAGACTCATATTTTCAATCCGGTAAAGGAGCAGGAAGACAAAATTAAAAACAGAAGATGGAGAAAAGAATGTATATAGAAATTGCAATGTTTGCTTATCTTGTAGTTCTTTTCCTGACCCTTCGGGATATCCGGATTTTTAAAAGAACAGGTTACCTTTCTTACAGGAAAGGAGCCATGAAAGGGCTTGCAGCTTCTTCCGTGGTTTTGATAGGAGCAGCTGCTGTCGAAGCAAAACCGGATCTTGGACTGCTTTTCGTATTAATAGGACTCTTTATTAACCGTAAAGGGATAAGAGAACGTGTTTTTACTAACGCAGGAACTCTTGACCGCTTTCTTGGTAAAACAGATTATGTAAAGAAGAGATAAGAGATGTAGTACATAAAGGTACAGGATATTTAAGTGCAAGATATATCCAAATACCACATAAAGGTACAGGATATTTAAGTGCAGGGCATACCCAAATACCACATAACAAAACTGTACCCAGAATCTAACTATAGTTGTTGCACTGATGCTGCAAAAAGTATATATTTAAAGGAGAATTGTCAGCATCTAATTACACATCAATTAATTAGGAAAAGGAATGATAAGCCTCACAGGTTTGACCAGAGTGTCGACCCCAAAATTTATAAATCTCAAGTGACCTTATTAGTCGGCAAAATCATTATCAATCAAATTATTGTATCCAGTTTTCGCTAAACCTATCAATTCCAGAGAAGAAAAATAGATATCAAACAACTATTTTCTACCTCGGGCTTCACGTTAACCATAATATTCACAGGAAAACATGTGAGATAAACTAGAAGTAGAATTGAATAACTGGACTAAAAGCAGCAAAAACTAAGAGGAGATACGATGGGAAATATAAGACAGACAAACATAAAAAGAATAGCATTCCAACTGCTTGAGAACCACAGGGATATCTTTACAAAAGACTTTGAAACTAACAAGGTTCTTGTGACAAAGTATACGACCATTGAAAGCAAAGTTATAAGGAACAGGGTTGCAGGTTACGTTACAAGAAAAGTTGCACGCATGAAAGTATACTGAGCACTGAGCAGAAGATTTACTTCTGGACACAGGTGGGGATATCGAAAATGTTTGAAGGAACAATGCCTGCCCTGATAACTCCTTTTACGAAGGATGACAGGATTGACAGGGAAGGCTTACAAAGGAATATTGAATTTGTTGAAGAGGGAGGAGTTTCAGGGATTGTGCCTTGTGGCACTACTGGAGAATCTGCGACTCTTTCCGCAAGTGAGCATGAAGAAGTCATAGATATTGCAGTGGAATGTTCAAAGGTTCCTGTAATTGCAGGAACAGGTTCAAATAATACAGGAGAAGCTCTCCAGTTTACAAAACACGCTGCAGACGCGGGTGTCGATGGTGTACTTCTGATTTCTCCCTATTATAACAAACCAAATCCTGCAGGCCTGCTTGCGCATTTTAAGAAAATTGCAGAAGCAGTCGATGTTCCTATGATTATGTATAATATCCCTTCCCGTACAGGACAGGATATGCCATTAGAAGTCATTGTCGAACTTGCAAAAGTTGAAAATATCGTGGGAATTAAAGAAGCCAGTGGGAATGTTGATAAAGTTTCCCAGATTCTGGAAAATACCATAGATGAAGACTTCGTGGTTATTTCAGGTGAGGATAATTTGACTCTTCCGATTCTCTCTGTAGGAGGCCGAGGAGTCATTTCTGTCGCCGCAAATATAGTGCCTGACAGAATGTCCAGAATGGTAAATGCAGCTCTTGCCGGAGACTACGAAACTGCAAGGAAGATTCATTTTGAAATTGCCCCTCTGATTCGCTCCCTTTTCCTGGAAACGAACCCTATCCCAGCTAAAAAAGCTGCGGAACTTGCAGGCCTGGCAAGCGGAAACCTGAGGCTTCCACTCGCGCCCCTTAGTGAGACAAATACTCAGAAGGTTGCAGATGAACTCAGGAAATTGGGGGTTATAGAATGATTAACGTAGCAGTACTCGGAGCCTGCGGCAGGATGGGCTCTTTAATTGTGGAGAATGTTGTCAACTCTACGGATATGCAGCTTGTTGCTGCTTTTGACATCAACTATTTTGGAAGGGACGCAGGAGAATTTGCCCACGTAGGGAACCTTGGAGTCCAGATCTCGGATGTAAAAGACCTTGAAGCTGTTCTGAAAGAAAGCAAGGCTGATGCCCTTATCGACTTCACTATAGCCGGCGCAACCATAGTTAACGCTCCAATAGCAGCCAGAGCCGGAGTAAACCTCATAATAGGAACTACAGGACTGACTCCGGAGCAGCGAGCAGTAATTGATGAAGCTATTCAGGAAGGGCAGGTAAGTGCCGTCATTTCCCCCAATTATTCAGTAGGCGTTAACGTCTTTTTCAAGATTATCAGGGAAGCTGCAAAATATCTTGCAGATTATGATATCGAGATTATTGAAGCTCACCACAACCAGAAAAAAGATGCCCCAAGCGGAACCGCCCTTAGAGCAGCCGACATTATTAGTGAGGCTGTCGGCGGAAAGGAATATGTCTATGGTAGGGAAGGTATTGCCCCACGCGGAAAAGAAATTGGAATTCATGGAGTCCGCGCGGGAGATATCACAGGTGACCATATTGTCCTTTTTGCAGGGAATTCTGAAAGAATTGAGATCAAGCACATGGCTCACTCCCGCCAGATCTTTGCCAAAGGTGCAGTCCGTGCAGCCGAATGGGTCTGCAAGCAAAAACCAGGAATTTATTCCATGGACGATGTGCTTGGTTTATAAGAACATCTTTAATCAGCAATTTAAAAGAAATTTAGAACAACTAGTTGGGCCTTGAGTTTCCTTATCAGGCCTAATCTTTTTTAACTTAGAAAAGAGCTGTTTACTCTTTTTTCTAATCTTTTTTAACTCAAGCTAAGCAGGTTTATTTTTCAGGAGATAAATATTAACCAGTTCATTGGAAAGTTATATATATTATAATATAGGAAATAGGATACTGCTTGCTTGTAAGTATATTAGCCCTGAAATCTCAAAATATCATCCCACAACAATAGGGATACTTGCTTGCAAGCAATATTCCATTAAAACTATTCTAAGAAAAACTACAAGCTTGGACAAAAAAACTCAAAACCAAAAGAAAAACCATGAACTGTAACAGACTAGTGTCTTGAAAATTTAGTTATTGATCACATGTTAACTCTGAATTGCTATATGTTGATAAGAAGCTATCAAAGATTATGCTAAATAATTAAATTGCCATGACACTAGTGCTTCGATTCCAATATTAATTCCTTATTTTCCTATAAAAATTCGTGATTTATGGATCTATTAAAAAGTCAAGTTTTATGAATTTACTTTGGAATCAATACACTAGAATCCTGATAGAACAATTGCCATGTAAGTCATTCACGACTGAAGACAAGCCCAGAACTCAAATTTTCAATCCTGTCCGCAACAACGACATTTCCCTGTATTCCGAGCTTTTTTCCCCTGTGCCATTTACCCCTAATGCTAATTTTGTCGTCTTTTGAAACAAAACAGACTCCAGGATATAGAACCAATGTTGTTCCATTCTCATATGCTATGGAAAATATACTCTCGTGTTTAGAAAATATACCTCCGAGAGCAATTATAATGAAAGGCACGCCGATGAAGAAAAATGGTCTTTCATAAACTATGGAATCGCCTAGACATGTAGATTCAACGCCAAAAGATTCGGATTTCTCATTTCCCCTGTAACCGGATGAGTTCAAAGGATCTGTGATAAGCGGCAAAAAAAACAGTATACCTGCAATCAGAATAATCATTCCCGCAGCTATAATGCCCCAGAGGAGCTGACCTACAGAATAGGAATAAGAAAGTATGGCTCCTACAATAACTACTACAAATATCCCGATAACGAGAGAACTTGATATTCTAGTCAACATTCATCCCTCTTTAAACTTAGTTCTTTTCTTTTATTCCATTTACTAGCAATATAAAAGTGAATCAGTCCTAAAAACTCAGATATCATCATCCCTACATATTTTGAACAGATTGAGCAACGACGCATTCGGTCACTTCTGCAGTCTGAGGAGATAATATCAATTTTCAAAGTTTTCTAAAAAATGTTAGTCCCCGTCTATGCAAAAGTTTTCTTGATTATTTTTACGAAACATGCTAAGGATTTCCGCTTTGTAGCCATTCCTGCATCCAGGGACAAGAATCATTATTTTTTCAATAGGTTCATCGATCTTTATTTTTCTGCCCCTCTGACTCCATTTTACCTTAGAAACCCATATCACATCTGCATCCAACAAAGAATCAAGATTGTATTTGAGAGTACTTAATCCCAAACCGGGCTTTTCTACAAGCTCACCTGCTGACATATTTTCAATTTCCAGAAGCTGCAGGATTTGTATAGAGTTTAACATTGGAGAGAGTCTGCGCCAGTTTTCGGGAATCTTCCGAACGAATCAGGGTTCCTAAATTTTTTTATGAACAATTCTCTTTAGCATATCAAAACCTCAATACATCCTCAGCTTCTAATTTATATTACCATAAGATCTAATTCAAATTTTATACTATTCAATATATAGTCATATTTGTAAATAAATCTTGACATCGTCCCATATATATCTTATGGCCAGATCTTCAAACTATTCTTAACAAAACTTCAGGATTTCCCCATCTAGCAAAAATTTTCATGAAAGATACTCAAAAAAGTTAATGAGAGAGAAAGTTATATATAGTCAACGTTCCGATGTTTACATATGTTCCTTCCAGCAGGTGAAAAACAGTTTGAATTCTGGGTTCTGCGCCGAAACGGGCTCCCGAATATCAATATCGCAAAGCATTTCGGGGTCTCCAGACAGGCGGTCTCGCGAGCCCTTCTCAGTATGGATAAACGCATCGAGGAAACCCTACTTGAAATGGCCAGTGCAAACAGAATCGAAGTTGAAAAACTTGACTCAAAGAAAGGGATACTCTTCGGAAAATCAATACCTTTCAAAGCCAACGCAATAATCTTTGTCTCGGCAAAACATGGAATGCAAGTCTGGTATGAACACGAAGGTGAATGCGGATCTTGCGAAAGATACAGAGAATGCATCGAACTTCTCTGGGACTTTGCAGAAGAGATGCAGCTCAAACTCCAGAGTACGGAAGATCCCACAAAGATAGCTGATGAATTGTTTGAGAAATTAAAAGAATCGATAGAATAGGCCTGACTAAAGCCAAGTAAAATTAAGTGAAGGGTTAAAAATGAATGTATTCACAAAAAGTATAAGGAAGCTGATGGGGTGGTGTCCAAACGCAAAAACGATTGAAACTCAACATGCCATCCACCCTGAATATTTTGAAGCGAACAATCAGTCCAGAGGAAAAGATGCCGCAAATTCGCCTTTACCCTCCGGCTGGTGGAGCAGACGCCATAACAGGATCTTAATGATGTCTTCAGGGCTGACTCTTGTATCCTTGTTGGGAATTGGATTTTTTGGGGTGCATCTCAGAGATGAAAGTTTCATATTTGGGTTAATTATCGGAACTATCTTTAATCTGCCTCTTTGCATCTGGAACTGGCATTTTTTGAATAAAATAAAAAACTCCAGCAAAAGAGTTCAGACAAAAAATAAATTGATAGTCATATCTGGGTTATTAGGCCTTACAACACTGCTTACACAGTCTTCACTGGTTGGCTGGAGAGTTGTTTTGGCATTTATTTCCGGTTTTTGTTTGACAACTTTTCTGTATTACCTTACAGATGTATACTGGGAAAAGAAAAACGAAAAAATCGTGCTTCTGGAAGGGAGTTACATGCCAGATATCTACATTGTAAATACATAAACGGAGAGATGCTATGACTCTGGAATACATCAAGAAACTGATGGGATGGTGCCCGAATGCAAAAATGCTTGAAACCGGACCTCAAAATATTCCTGCAAATTTTGAGGCATATGATAGATCTGGGGGAGAAAAAGCCGGAAACAACCTTAGTCGTATGAAAAAAATAGGATTATTACTTACAAGTCTAGGTTCTTTAGTGGCAGTCTCGTCACTTGCTCTAGATTTAAAGGATAACGTATCATCGATCATGGTAGGAATAGGGACTGTTCTATTTTTAATTGGCATTGTTCTCTATATTAAAGGATGATAGTGACTCTAGGTACCGAATTTATGACAGAATGAGTTTTCTTGATAAAAGGTGCTTGTTCACAATTTCAGTGGGAATAAGCTGGAATGGGGAAAAGGAGGGAAAGCTATGAACCGAGAATCCAAACTCATAAAAAAGTTGATGGGATGGTGCCCAAATGCAAAATCACTTGCAACCGGAGACAGAAGACATGCTAGTCTTGAAAATTTTGATTCCAATGTTCCGGACAGAGCAAGGGGAGATAACAGTCGTTTAAAGAACCCTGGATGGCTCCAGAGAGAAAGTAATCAAATTCTTCTATTTGCTATTTTTTTAACATTTGTTCATTTCCTTATATACAATCACATGGACCTTCTCCCATCCTTTTTCGCACCATTACCTCCCCTATTTTATTTTGTATTTCACTGGAATGAGCGGATTCAGCGGTTCAACGACGTCGCGAAAAAGCCTATTGTCCGTTATATCTCTAAATTAGCATATCTTTGGATTTTTTTGATAATCATAGTTTTTATTGCTCCGATGATGTTGCTCACTTATATGATAATACAATCCTGGCACTTGGCCTTATTAGGACTTTCAATTCTTTGTTTTTTCATGTGGGGTTTTTATTTTCAGCTAATTCACTGGGAGAAGAAAAACCACATGAGAATTTATATTAAAAGTGAAAATGGCTTCCAAAAGGCATATGCTATTGGGGAAAAGGAGGGAGAAATGTGAGCCTTAGAGTTGAAAACATAAAAAAAATGATGGGTTGGTGTCCTAATGCCAAAGCATCCGAATCCAGACGAAACATTAGCTTTGAGAATTTTGATTCTGATATCCCGGAAAGAGCAAGAGGAGAAAGCGAAGATTTGAAAAGTCTGGGATGGCTCCGAAAAGCAAGTACGCGAACCCTCTTAGTTGATATTTTTCTTTTGCTGATGTATTTCCCGGTATTTTATCTGATGGACGTAAATCTGATCTTTTTACTTGCCGGAGTTTTCGTCTCACTACTTCTCGTAATATTTACTTGGAATTCTCAAATGAAAACATATGATGCCTTGGTAAAGCAACCAGTAATTGATAACTCAAAAATGGAAAAAATCACCATTATACTTCCATTTGTTCTTTATTTTGGTATTTTTTCTATTTATTTCCTTGGTCATGAACCTGCCCTTCAAGCATTGTTTTCATTCGCGGGAGGTTTTCTCGCTTACTTTTGGTTTAGCTATCTCCGGATACTCTGCTGGGAAAAGAAGAATCATAAAACGATTTATTTCGACAAAAGTTATGGAAAGTGGAAAAAGTCATACATAATTTGGGAGAGTAAATAAATGTCAGCTAAAGTTTTTGTTTTTGATCAGATCAAAAAGCTGATGGGATGGTGCCCGAATGCCAGAATATCTGAAACCAGACAGCACATTAACTTTGAAAGTTTTGAATCTAGTATCCCGGACAAAGCAAAGGGAGATGACGGGGATCAAAGAAATCCCGGATGGCTTCGGAAAGCAAGTACTCGAATTCTTCTATTTGGCATTTTTTATACATCCGTGTGTTTTCTGGTACTTAATCAAACAAGCATAAACCCGATCTTTTTACTTGCCGGATTTTTCACTGCATTGGTTGATGTTGCATTTTACTGGAAGATTCAAATGGAAAGATACGATGCCCTGATAAAGCGGTCAGTTATTGAACATTCAGACAAGAAGAAAAGTATTATACTCACGATCCCGTATGCGCTTTATTTTGTGATATTTTTCCTTAGTATCATTGTTGGTCACGAACATATCCCGCAAGTAATGGTTTCATTCGGCGCGGGTTTACTGGTTGGAATTTGGCTTAGCTATTTCCAAATAATATATTGGGAGAAAATTAATCACGTAACGATTTATTTTGACAAAAGCTACGGAACATGGAAGAAGTCGTACGTAATCCTGGAGCGAAAATAAATGTCCAATAAAACTTTTGTTTTTGATCAGATTAAAAAGCTTATGGGCTGGTGTCCCTATGCAAAAGCATTTGAAAACGGACCAAGGATTAGTTCTGCTAATTTTGAAGCAAATAACCGATCCGGAAGAGAAAAAACAAAAAATCCAATGGTTCCAAGCCAGCATTCCAGGCTTGATACCCAACTTCTTCTACTACCAATTTTCTTTACTCCTGTTTATATAAACCTATTTCTAAAAGGTATAAATACAGAGGCTTTCCTTCTTGGCCTTTCACTTTCTTTACCGATCTATTTGCTTGGCTGGAAAAAACAGATGCATCAATACGATGCCGTGAAAAGAAATCCTGTCATTTCTCCTTCATTTAGAAAAACGTTTGCTTGTGTGCTCTTATTCCTATTTTTGGGTTTCACTTTGCTCATGGCTTTCTTGCCCTATATCTCGTCTCATGCAGTTTATCTTCTTAATGATCAGGCACTGGACTCTTTCGTATCAGGAACTCTGGTTCTGATGTGGAGCTTCTATTTCCAGCTAATTTACTGGGAGAGGAAAAACCATATGAAAATGTATATGAAAAGAGAAAAAGGACAGCAAAAGCTGTATGTCCTTGGAGAAAAGGGGAGATAACTATGAACTGGGAATCCAGATACATAAAAAAGTTTATGGGCTGGTGCCCGATGAAAAATTCTCTTAGAAAAGAAAAGCAAGAAAACTACTTTTCCGGTTTCAAACCGGAAAGCAGAAGCTGGCTGGCACCCTCTCCTGCAAGTCTGCAAGAAAGTAAGGTTCTGAAAGGGCGGGCCCTGTATAGAGGCTACGGAACTGTAAAAATCATCGTTACAGCGTTAGTAATCAGTTTAATTTTGGGATTATGCAGTCCAGTAGGCTCTTTTTTCGATTTCTTTTCTTCCTTAATCCTTTATCTGGCTTTTTTGGCTTTTATTCTTTATAATCGTACTACTGTACTGTTAATTCCTGAAAAAATAATCATTCGCAGGCATCTATTCAGGTCTCTTGTATTAAAGAAAGAGGATATCGTGCAGACTTCAGTATCTAAGAACAAAGGCAATTCTTTACGTTGGCCACTACGTTTGTTTCTCCTTGTTGTCCTTGCAATTCAACTACCTCATACCATAGAAAGTATAACCAGAGATTTGCAGATGGAAGCAGCTCCAGCTTTCATAAAACTAAGCTCAGTTATGGTAGATTTCTGGATAATTGCATATGTTCTTGTTATTTATTTTTATATCTTCGAACTCACAGTGCCCTATCAACAGATCCTTAAACTTACTACACGCTCAAACTTAAATTTGGAATTCTATACCGACGAACCGGAAGAAATTATGTCTACCTTCAAAAATAAGAATGAGTAGAAAATTGAAAATAAAAAAGAAATCGAAAGACCGTCCTGAAATTGAAATTTCCTGAAGCCGGAATCACTGAAGAAATCACAAACAAACTCATTACTTTAAACTTTTAATAAGATTCTGAAAGCGCTTTTCGTCCACTATTTTCTGGGTATTGAGCATACGCTTAAACTCATCGACGCTTTTTTCCCCACCTTTCCCCTCAAGCTTGTCTTTTAATTCCATTGAAGCACGCAGAAGCCCAGTTGCTTCTTCATAGAGGGCTTCAGCCTCTGCTTTTGTAAGCTCTTCGGTCTCTAGTAGTTCTTCGTCTACTTTTGATTTTTCATTCAATTTTGGGATAAGAGCTCTGATTTCGGCAGCTTTATCTGTATCAAGTGATTCTTTTTCGCTCAGCTCTCGGATCATGTCCCTGAGCTTGTACTCGCGCCCATCAATCTCCACGCTTTCAGGGATATTCTTTCCTGCCCAGGCAAAATCACTCCTGAGACTCCAGAGTAGCTTATTGCGCTCTTCGTACCCAATATATTCTCCATCTGCCTCTTCCATATCATTATCTCTTTTTATCATGAGCAATTTCCCCTGAAGATAATAGCAGTTAAAACTGCAAAATTAATTCGAATGGATAATATTCGAACTACACTGAACTAATGTCCTGTGAATTAATCCCAATTACTTCAGTCCTGTAAGAGAACCTCAAGATAAAAACAAAAATTGATTTTTAGCTCACAGAAAGTCATATATTTACAGCAAATTTTCATTTACAGCAAATTTTCGGCTATATTTTCCGAAATTACATGCTCGCAGTAAAGACAGCGTAGAGTTACTCCTTCTTCTTCGGACTGGACCACGGAAAATTTGGATTTTATGGGTTCACTGCTATTAGAAATACAGTTTGGATTGATACAGCGTACAACACCTTCAACATAAGAAGGAAGTACAACCTTATTTTTCTGAACTACTTCAAAATCCCTTATAATATTGATAGTGGCCTTCGGAGATATAAGAGCAATCCTGTTAAGCTCTTCGACACTGAGGCCCTTACCTTCAATCTTCACAACATCTTTTATGCCTGCTGCGCCGGGCGCATTCATAACGAAGCTGATAGTAGCTCGAAAAGCACTGGAAATTCCAAGTATACGCAGAACATTCAAGGCCTGTCCAGCTTTTATATGGTCGATCACTGTTCCATTTTCAATTGCCTGAATTTTCAGGTCTCTTTTTTCCTTCATTCAATCACTCCCGTAGCAAGAGCGAGAAGTGCCATCCGCGTAGGAACCCCATAAAAAGCCTGCTTGAAATAACATGCATACGGTGTTGAATCTACTTCAGGAGAGATTTCGTTGACCCGTGGGAGAGGATGAAGAATCTTAAGGCCAGGATCTGCGTTTTTCAACAGGTCACCTGTAACCTTCAACCTGTTTTTGACTTTCTCATACTCTTCAGGATCAGGAAAACGTTCCCTTTGAACCCTTGTCATATAAAGAACTTCAACATCGCCAATTATTTCTTCAAGAGAATCGGTTTCTCTAATTCGAATATTATTCTTTTGAAGATCCCTGATAATCTCCTGGGGCATCCTGAGTTCAGGAGGCGAAACTAAAGTTATTTCAGCTCCGTAAAGAGATAGGGCATGACATAGGGAATGAACTGTTCTTCCATACTTCAGATCTCCTGCCATAGCGATCTTCAGACCTTCTAGATGGCTTTCCCTGCGAATGGTATAAAGGTCAAGGAAAGTTTGTGTAGGGTGGTGTAAAGAGCCGTCTCCACCATTGATTATAGGAACACCTGCAAATTCCGCAGCCATTCGTGCTGACCCATCAAGAGGATGACGCAATACGATAAGATCTGCATATTTGCTGATTACACGAATAGTATCAGCAAGATTTTCTCCTTTCATTACCGAACTTGCTTCTACAGAACCCAGGTTGAGAACCTGCCCTCCAAGTCTCTGCGTGGCAGATTCAAAAGATAGTCTTGTCCTTGTGCTTGGTTCAAAAAAAAGAAGAGCTATTATTTTTCCATCCAGCAACCGGGACCTCTCTTCACCTCTGGCTACAGGTTCAAGTTTTTCTGCCGTATCCAGAACGTAATCGATTTCTTTCCGCGAAAAGTCCTTCATAGAGATGACGTTTCTGTTCTTAAATGACATCCTGTTTTCATAAAGTGGTTCCCAGAGATATAACCTTTGCTCCAGAAATTTCTAAGAGTATTAAGAAAGTAAATCCTGTCTCGTATCTCAGTAATAACACGTTACTTTCAGTGATAACACGTCATTTAGACACTTTAGTAATAAATTCAAGCCAGAGCTTTGCGTCTCTAACCCTCTGATTGGCGAACTGTTCCTGAAAGCGTTTCGTATTTTGCTTGAAGATTCCGCTCTCGATCTCCTTCAAATTTGTGATTGCACGCAATAAGCCTGCAGTCTCATGATAGAGATTTCTTGATTCTTCCGAAGTAAGAGACTTCTCTTCAAGTTCTTTTTCATCTTTCATTTCCTTTGCTGAAAGAATTTCAATGCATTTCTCTATCCTGGATTTCTCAGATTCACTGAGTTCTTCTTTTTGAACTAGTTCCCACACATAGTTATGTAGAGGATAAGTTTCTCCCTCAACCTCAACATAATCCGGGATACGCTGACCTACCCAGAAAAGACGAGAATGCAGAGCCGAAAGCAACTGCTTGCGTTCCTCATCTGTGATATAATTCCCAGAAGCATTCTTTTCGGACATTCCAAGGTTTTTTTCCATTGTCATCCCCCAATAAATATTATAGCATTGATCAAATTCCTACGACAACTGGCTAATATTCATTTTTTATAACTGGCTAATATTTATTTTTTATCTGTGAATGTCAGACATAAAATAACATCACGAACACAAAAACAGTCGCAAATAAAAAGAAATATAGGTAATGAAAAACTCACATATAAAAATTAGATAATTCGATTAAAAATAAAAGGATAAATTTAAGAGAATTAAATTAAAAGAATCGATATAAAAACCCGGAAGTCCGAAAGAATAAATCCGGAGTAAAACAGAAATGAAAACATACAGAACAGCTGATATAGAAATATTTGAAAATTTCAGCTTTTCTTATTTCCCGCTTGAGGTGATACTATAGTTCCCATAATTCAGGTTGCACTTGATCTTCTGGAATTGGATCGTGCGGTAGAGATTGCAAAAGAGGCAATAGCAGGAGGTGCGGACTGGATCGAAATTGGAACCCCTCTAATCAAAAGTGAGGGGATGGACGCAATCCGCACCATGAGGAAAGCTTTTCCAGACCGGACGATTCTGGCAGACATGAAAACTGTAGATACAGGCGCTATAGAAGTCGAGATGGCAGCAAAAGCTGGAGCTGATGTTGTTATTGTGCTAGGGAGTGCAGATGATTCTACATTACTTGATGCACTCCGTTCATCCCACAAATACGGAGTCAGGTTAATGGCAGACCTCATTTCAGCTCCTGATCCTGTAAAAAGAGTAATTGAACTTGAGGCTCTGGGCGTGGACTATGTTAATGTACACATAGGCATAGACCAGCAGATGATGGGAAAAGACCCCATAGCACTTCTCAGGGAAATTTCACAGAGAGTCAACGTACAGCTTGCAGTCGCTGGAGGGCTTGATGCAAATAGTGCAGTGCAAGCCGTCAAGGCTGGAGCAAAAGTTGTAATTGTCGGAGGGAATATCACCCATTCTGACAACGTAACCGAAGCCGCCAGAAAAATAAGGCAGAGTGTGGACTCCCCAGACGCTGTAGAGATCTGCAGTATTAGCACTGTAGACCAGGAAATCAGAGAAATTCTTATGGAAGTATCCACTTCAAATATTTCTGATGCCATGCACCGGAAAGGTGCAATGAAAGGCATTCATCCTCTGGTAAGAGGAAAAATGGTAGGAACCGCAGTTACCGTGCAGACTTTTCCCGGAGACTGGGCAAAACCCGTGGAAGCAATTGATATTGCAAAAGAAGGAGACGTAATCGTTATTTACAACGAAAATAAGGATGTTGCCTGCTGGGGAGGGCTTGCAACCTGGAGCGCCTTGAACAAGGGAATTGCAGGCTTGGTAATAGAGGGTGCTGTTAGAGATATTGATGAAGTTGAAACCCTGGGACTTCCGATTTATACGAGTAATACCGTACCCAACGCCGGAGATCCTAAAGGTTTTGGAGAAATCAACGCTGAAATTACCTGCGGTGGCCAGACCGTCAAGCCAGGAGATTATATAGTGGGCGATGAAAGCGGTGTTGTGGTAATTCCAGCAGAGAGGGCATACGAGCTGGCAAGAAGAGCAAAAGAAGTTTACAAAACCGAAAAAAGACTCTTCGATGAAATCAAGAGAGGCGGGACGCTGTCTGAGATTATGAACCTGAAAAAATGGGAAAAACGTTGAATGACCCCATCTTCAGGAATTCGGAAAAAAACAAGAATAAAACATAGATAAAAATAAAGAACAGTGAGAACAAAAAGCAGTGAGAACAAAAGAGACCAGAAAATCATAAAAACCGAAGAAAAACAGCGAAATTTGTAGAAAAGGGTTTTACTTGCCGTTTTCAGACTGGGAAAAGCAAATTCTGGACAGAAGGAGGGCCCTGACAAATTTCATTTCTTCTTCCTGACAGTTCTCACCCAACCTTGTCCGAAGCAGGGAATCCAGCTCAACTTCTAAACTTTTCAGGGTAGCATTTATCTGCTTTTGTCTTTCGGGAGGTAAAAGTCCTCCAATACCCTTGACGTTTCCAGAAAGAGTGAGCTGTTCAAGTTGCCCGAAAATGGCTCTAGTACTCGTACCCTGGATGTCAGCAATTTCATCGATTCCAAGCCCTTTCGTAAAAAGAGAGAAAGTTCTTTGCAGAGAATCCACTTCAAAAGAACCGGAGGTAGAAGAACCCGCTCTGGTGACACTTGCAGCCTCTAACTCAGGCGAGATCTCTGCCGAAGAGTTCTGCTCTGACCAGTCCTGAATGCTCGTATCCAGATACCTTGCCTTTTTTGTCGGTAAGTTGCAGGCTTCCAGGCTGTTGATGTTGCCAGCCTCGGGATTGGGCATTTTAGTCTCGAATATCTCAACTTCAGCTTTGAGATTTTCATCATTTTGAGCAATTTCTTTCGAGCTTATTCCCTTTTGTTCAGAGTCTTTACAGACGCCATCTAATTGTTCAAGTTTTTCAGCAGGTTTCTCAGCAGGTACTAAACTGTAATCTCTGCAGTAGTTTTCGATTTCCTTGAGAAAAATATCCCCATATTTTTTTAGTTTATGTTCTCCAACTCCTGTAATGGAATGGAACTCCTCAAGGTTATGAGGAAATCTTGTAGCCATTTCCTTAAGAGAAGTATCAGAGAAAATAATGTAAGGAGGAAGATTTCTCTTAATAGAAATTTCCTTTCTCAGAGCTCTTAACCGCTCAAAAAGGATAGGATCAGGCTCTTTTCCGGAAATTACAGATTTTTTCGCCTCTGACGCTTTCAGGATGTCAGAAGCAACTGAAAATTTTTCAGGAAAAGTCTTTTCCTCAGAGAAACTTAGATCGTCGGCTTTTTTGCCTTTTGTACCGGTCACTGTAGAAGGCACGAAACTTTCTTCAGCTTCAGGAACAAAGCCTTCAGGGCAGACAAGCTCTACTTGTTCCAGCCCTTTCAGTATTTTTCTGCTCATGGCATTAAGCTTCAATAAAGGATACTTTGTCCCACTTATATCCAGAAGACCGGTGTTTATCATTTCGGAAGCTAATGATTTCCATTGTTCTTTTGTGAACTCCAGGCCACTGCCGTGACTTTTCAACCTTTCATGACGGTTTTGTCGGACCTTTTTATTCTTTGAGCCTGTGAGGACATCAATAACATAATTAGTGCCAAAGCGCTGATTCAGTTCCTGAACGCAGGTTATCAATTTCTTAGCAGCTTCAGTTCCGTCAAAGGTATCTTTCGGAGTAAGGCAGCAGTCACAGTTCCCACAGGGCTCTGAGAGCTCTTCACCAAAGTACTCCATCAAGGTCTGACGCCTGCATTTATTTCCCTCGCAATAAGCTACCATTTGCCTTAACTGCACCAGAGAAATGTCCTTCTCCTTTTCATTTGTCTTCTGTGAAATAAAGTACTCAATCTTGAAACGGTCCCCTCTACTGAAAAAAAGGATACATTCGCATGGGCTTCCATCCCTTCCTCCTCTACCGGTTTCTTGATAGTAGCTTTCAAGATTTCTGGGAAGGTCATAGTGTATTACAAAACGTACGTTGGACTTATCAATTCCCATCCCAAAAGCGATTGTAGCTACTATGATGTCCACATCATCTTTAATGAACATCTCCTGGTTTCGGTTTCTCTCGGTATCCGAAAGCCCTGCATGGTAGGGAAGAGCCCTGAAACCCGCAAGGTTCAGTTTTTTTGTAAGGCCCTCGACACTATTTCGGCTCTGGCAGTAAATAATTCCTGCTTCACCTCTATGCCTGCGCAGGTAGTCAGCAATCTCGGAAAAAGTCTCCTTCTTTGGCCTGACTTCATAGTAAAGGTTTTTCCGGTTAAAACTGGCTACGTAAGGACCTTTTTCCGGAGGAAGATGAAGATTGAGTTGTGATATGATATCTTCTCGAACCCTTTCTGTGGCTGTTGCCGTAAGCGCAATAATTGGGATATCAGAAAAGCCTGTTTTAGGATCCCTCAAAAGTTTCAATTTCCTGTACTCAGGTCGGAAATCATGCCCCCACTCGGAAATGCAGTGCGCTTCGTCAATTGCAAAGAGGCTGACCTTTCCTTTCTTTAAAAAGGCAAGGGTTCCTGGCATCATAAGCCTTTCAGGAGCAACGTAAAGGACTTTTAACCGGTTTTCGAGAAAAGCCGTCTTTACATCACGGTTTTCTCTGGCGCTCTGGGTACTGTTCATGCAAGCTGCAGCAATCCCATTTGCTTCAAGCCCGTCAACCTGGTCTTTCATCAGAGAGATAAGGGGAGAAACAACAACTGTAACTCCTTCCATGAGAAGAGCAGGCAACTGGTAGCATATCGATTTGCCCCCGCCGGTAGGCATGAGCACAAAAACGTCTTTCCTCTCAAGAACATCCCTGATAATTTCCTCCTGCAACGGGCGAAAGGAAGTGTATCCAAAATACTGGTGCAGGGTTGAATACATTCTGGCGGACAGAGAAGGCATTGGCTCAAGCTCACGTTTACTTGCCTTCAAGAAATCATATTCAGTGCTCGTTTTCGAATCACCCTTTACCTGTAGAATCAATGTCACGCCAGAATATAGACCCGGAAGTCCCAGGAAAATTAAGGTATGGATATGCTCTAATACACAGCTATATCCTCAACATTTCAATTTTTAGAATAGACTTTGTCTATTTTTATGAAAACTGTTTTTTTATGATAGATTATCCCCGTATAGTAAGGAATTAGATATCAGTATAAAACGTGTCAGGTATGGAATCATGACGCTGTGATGTTTTAAGCTCATCATATTTAAGTTGCAGGTGTGCAGGGTGAAAGTATTCGGATATATTAGCTGTAAGCTCTGGATGCATGTAAGATAGTTATCAGGATAGTAAAGTTCAAAAAGAGCTTAGAAAGGAAAATTACATCACCAAATTAGGAAAAGGGTTAGAAAGGAAAAATCACATCACCAAATTAGGAAAATTCGGAAAAGGATTGAAAAGCGGTAATAAGCAAGTGGTTTACTGGTTTCTAGCGTCAACATTATTAATGTTTGATATGAGGTAAAGATAGGAAGATAAGGAGTGCGGCTACACCCAGGCACTTCTTATCTTCCTCTTAAGATAATCCATTTTGCCAACCAGCTATGTTTTCAGTTTTCCGCAGTTTTCCATTCCTGGTATATTTTTCCTTATTCCAAAATTATTCTCCCGCGTCAGTCTACAAATCTCTTGTCTTTTACCATCCATTCCAGAGTGTCAGCTATTTTTTTCTGTGACTCTGCCAGACTTTCCAGGGACTTTGCAATGCTTTCAAGCGTATCGACAAGCTCATAATTCTCACTACCCATTCCTATCACCAATTCCTCTCCGAGATTTTAATGGGAATATTTTTTGAAAAGCTTTGTATATAATTCTAATTTTTAATTTTCTGGAAAGAGTAGACGTAAGTTTCTGCCCATGTAGAATACTTGCTTTTCGTATCAAGCGTAGTTTTCCATAAAGTATTCAGGAAATAGATTTCAACTTCTTTTGAAGTTATCTTACCAGCCAGTAAGTTACTGGGCAGCAAGATATAAAACAAAATTAGAACTGGGAATTAAAAAATTAGTTTCCCGTTTATAGCTTCCAGATTAAGAAAATGTATTTAAAATTTTATTTCATTTCAGTAGAAGTGAAATGGTTTTATTTATCTAAAGACTTCTTTTACTATACCTTTAAATATCAAAAACCCCATGCACAAATTCATATATCACACTAAAATAATCAAATTCAGATAATTCTGATAGTCTTTACTGATCACGATCATTTTTTCAAAGGATTTCAGTTCAGCATCATTTAAGGAGCATTTCAATGGTAAAACCCGAAAAATTCATTCCAAAAGCAGTTGAGAAAATTAGCAAGGAAATAAAGGACGGGAGAGCAATTATTGCACTCTCAGGCGGCGTGGACAGTTCTGTTTGTGCAGAACTGGCTCACAGAGCAATAGGGGGCAGGCTGCAACCAATCTATATTGACACAGGGCTCATGAGAAAAGGAGAAACCGAGAGAATAAAGCATATTTTCTCCCACATGAACCTGGATATTGTATATGCAAAGGACAGGTTCCTTGCAGCCCTGAAAGGCATAACTGACCCTGAAGAGAAAAGGAAGGCTATAGGCGAGACTTTCATCCGGGTCTTTGAAGAAGAGGCAAGGAAACTTGAAGCCGATTATCTGATCCAGGGCACGATTTACCCTGACAGAATCGAGTCAGAAGGCGGAATCAAGTCCCACCACAATGTTGGAGGACTGCCCAGCGTAATGGACTTCAAGAAGATCATTGAACCTATCGAGGACCTTTACAAAGATGAGGTTCGGGAAGTTGCCTGGGCGCTCAAGCTACCTGACGAAATCTGTGAAAGAATGCCTTTCCCCGGACCTGGTCTGGCTGTGCGGATTCTTGGAGAAGTTACAGAGGAGAAACTTGAGGTTGCACGGGAAGCAAACTCTATAGTTGAAGAAGAACTTCTTGACAGGTTCTGCCCCTGGCAGACTTTCGCCGCTGTAATTGGCAAGGGAACAGGCGTAAAAGGAGATATCCGGGCTTACGGCTGGATAATAGCTGTAAGGGCTGTAGGCTCCAGAGATGGAATGACTGCAGAAGCGCTTGAGCTTCCCTGGGATGTGCTCAAAAAACTGGAATCCAGAATCACTTCTGAAATTCCGCAAGTAGCCAGGGTAGTTTATGATATCACACCAAAACCGCCTGCGACTATTGAGTTTGAGTGAAGCACAGGCCACTTAAATGGAATTAGGGTTGCAGAGTATAAAAGTAAAAGTACAGAATATAAGGAATGAATAAGGAAGCTGGCTCTCAGCTTCAAATCTTTTTTACAATATGAAGCAAGCCACAAAGCGAGTTTTTACGCCCATGACACTGAATAAAGCAGTAATGGAAATCCGACAACGGATTAAAGTTAGACCTTCTCCTACCAATGAACCTGCCGCAAGCTGGACAGGAGTCGACCTTGTAAATGAAACTCAGGTAAAGACTTTAACTGTAATCTTCAAGAGCGCAGGATGCCGCTGGGGAAAAGCCGGAGGGTGTACTATGTGCGGTTATGTCTATGACTGCGCAAGTGAGCCCCCAACTCTGGAGGATTATAAGGCCCAGCTTGCAAGAGCAATGAAGAAAGCTGAAAAATTCCCTGAGTTTATGGTAAAAATTTTCACATCAGGCAGTTTTCTTGACGAGCAGGAAGTTCCTTCTGAGGCAAGAGATGAAATCCTCAAAACTCTTGCAGACGATCCCAGAGTAGTCAAGGTACTTGCGGAAACCCGCCCTAACTTCGTAACTGAAGAGAACGTACAGGAATGTCTCAAGATCCTGAAAAATAAGCCCTTTGAGCTGGCTTTCGGGCTGGAAACAAGCTCGGACAGAATCCGCAGGGACTCTATTAATAAAGGTTTTACCTTCAGGGATTTTGTTCGCGCCGCAGAGATATCAAGGAAAAATGGGGCAACTGTTAAAGCCTACCTGATGCTAAAACCTCTCTTTCTCTCAGAACGCCAGGCCATTGAGGACATTATCCGTTCCATAGATGATGCGGCCCCTTACTCTGACACAATCTCAATCAACCTCTGTAATGTCCAGAAAGGTACCCTTGTCGAAGCGCTCTGGGAAAAAGGACAATATCGCCCTCCCTGGCTCTGGAGTATTGTAGAAATCCTGCAAAGGGCAAAAGCCGCTCACCCAGACCTTCCTCTTATGTCCGATCCAGTAGGTGCAGGCTCAAAACGCGGCCCTCACAATTGTAAAATCTGCAGCTCAGACGTCGCAGACTCTCTCAGGACTTTTTCACTTACCCAGAATCCAGAAGATCTCAGCAAAACAGACTGTGAATGCAAAGAACTCTGGAGGAAAGTCCTGGAACTTGAAGACTTTACCTACGGAGCACCTATTTTAGATTAAGAATCGTAAAAATTCTTTTTTTATTTGGACTCTTTATTTGAACTGTGCGGGAATATTGTACCTGGCCATCATGAGAAGGTCAGCATATTTCCCATCATTTATTATTGCGTATTTTTTTGTCCCCTCAATCTTAAAACCAAAAGACTGGTAAAGACTGATAGCTTTTTTATTGTCTGCAGTAACATCAAGCTCGATTCTTACTAGCATAAGCCAGTTATCGGCGAGGTCGAGAATGTTTTTCATCAAGTTTTTCCCAATACCCTGACCCTGATATTCAGTCCTTACCATAATTCCAAGAAAGGCTGAATGTCTCTGCCTGATACCCTTTAGAAGATGTATCCCTACAATTCCGACAACTTTTCCTTCGGATTCGGATACCAGTACATGGTCATCGCTGCCCATACTCCTCAGGAATCCTTCTGTAAACTCAATGGTTTCGGTAGGAAGGGCAAGTGTGTGTGCCCTGACATCTTTTTGCCTTCGCATCTCATTGATGTCCTGAGCATCACTTAACCTGACAGGTCTGATAAGTAGATTCATAAATACCTCTTGAACTCTTATATCAAAATTAATCGGAAACTAGAGGTAGTTATAAAGCTCCGGGTCGTTTATAATTAATCTTCTGGCTTTTTGAACTTGTGAACCATGGTTCCGACTCCGCGATCAGTAAAGAGTTCAAGAAGCATGGAGTGAGAAACACTTCCATTTATTATATGAGCCCTTTCAACCCCGTTTTTTACTGCGACTGCTGCGCCTTTGAGTTTTGGGATCATGCCACCCTGTATAACGCCTTCATCGATAAGGTGATCAATATCGTCCAGAGTTACACGGGAGATATGGCTACTGGGATCATTTATATCTCTAAGCAGCCCTGAGACATCAGTCATCAGAATAAGCTTTTTAGCATGCAAAGATGCAGCAATGTCACCTGCCACTATATCGGCATTAATATTCAGGGCATTGCCTTTCGCATCCACAGCAATAGGAGAAATGACAGGAATGTAACCGTTTTCAAGTACTATATTGAGAATATCAGGATTAATTACCTCACACTCCCCAACCCAGCCGATATCAACTTCAGTCTCAATACCGTTAATCACTACTTTCTTTACAGCCTGCTTATGACCAAGGATCATTCTTCCATCGTATCCAGTAAGTCCAATACCTTTTCCTCCGCAAACCCCAATAAGAGATACAATTTTGGTATTGATATTTCCGACAAGTACCATCCTGGCAATTTCCATTGTCTCGTCATCTGTAATACGTAATCCCTGGAAAAACTCAGCTTTCTTGCCCATCCGCTCCATTTTTTCCGTAATCTCAGGCCCACCCCCGTGTACAATAACAGGTTTGATTCCCACATAGCGCAGGAGCACAACATCTTTTATAATATCCTCCATGATCTGGGCGCTAACCATTGCATTTCCGCCCACTTTTATAACCATGATTGAGTCATAGAACTCCTGCATATAAGGCAGGGCTTCAATAAGCACGTTCTCTCTCTTCAGTTCCATGATGTAGGAATCAGAAAATCTATTTTTAAACTTATCGTTAAAGATTCTGGTGAAAACTAGAAGTCACATGTAAAAAATAAGGATAAAAATTAATTTTGATAAAACATTAGAAATAAGCCAGCCTGGATAGTATTAAAAATTAAAGACCAGTCCAGGCTAATTCCTTTTCTGAATATTAAATAAAGAAAAAGAAAGAACCCTATTTACAGGGCATGTGAGAAAAATATGTTTATCAGATTTATTCTATTTATTCGATTTTTTCTATTTTTTCTTTCTTGACAAAGGGCTTGCTGATTTTCTCGGGCATCCAGTCAGGCCTATTTTTAGGGGCTTCAACCATTTCCTTCCATGCCTTGAAAACGTGCACCTTCTTTGTCCCGCGTTCTCTGAGGCGGATGACATCCGGATTGGATTTAGTCCCATCGCCCCGATTTGCAGCTTTCAAGGCAGCCTGTCGAGGCTGTTTTCCTGTGAAAACGCCGTGCTCATTGCCTTCTTCGTCTCGTAAAACAAAATTTCTTGTGTTGGACATAAAGGTCACCTCGCAAATGTATTGCTAGACACTGATTACGTTTTAAAGTATATAAAATCTTTCTTCAGGATGTTGCCTGTAGTTATTGGTTTATGCGAAATTCACCTAAATTTGCGAGGGATATATAAACTAAATTTTTCAATATTGTTGACAAAATGGGAAATATTTAAATAATTATATCTTGTTAGAAATGCAGTCCAAAATATATTTTAGGAAATCAGTTTTGGGAAATTCAGAAACTTAAGTTTTATTGTGTATTTCGAAAACACCCTTAAAAGCACAAACTTTACATGCTATAACTCCTTATGATCATTATATTTTTCCAAATGGAATAAAATTGCATGTTTATCAAGATTCATTTTACAAAATCAAACATTCATCTTTTTATGGATCTGGTTAATTATGGAACATTGCACTTTCAACCTCCCGGACGTCCAGGCCAGCAAACCAAGCATAGCTATAAACCTTACCCGTGTCGGGGTAACAAATGTTAAAAAACTCGTTGAAATCAAGCGAAAAGACAAACGTCCTATCGTACTTATTTCAACTTTTGACGTTTTTGTTGACCTGCCCTCGGACCGAAAGGGAGCAAATCTATCAAGGAACTTCGAAGCTGTAGATGAGGTACTGGAAAAAATACTAAGTATGCCAGTATACGAAATTGAGCAGCTTTGCAGTGATATCGCACACAACTTGCTCGGCAGGCATGAATACGCCAACCAGGCAGAAGTTCGGATGACAAGCGAATATATGATAAGGCGTGCATCCCCTGCTACTGGGATCAAATGCCAGGAAGTAGTAAATATCTTTGCTGAAGCATCAGCTGTAAGAGGACAGGGCGATGGTGACTATTTTGACGTGAAGAAATTGATAGGCGCCGAAGTTGTAGGAATGACAGCCTGCCCCTGTGCTCAGGAGATTATGCGAGATAAAGCTGCAAATGAGCTTTCCGAACTTGGAGTCGATAAAGATACGATTATAAAATTCCTGGAAAGGGTTCCCATGGCTACCCATAACCAGCGAGGAAGAGGAATTATATCAATCAAAGTAGCACATGATTTTGATGTTTCCCTCGAAAGCATCATCAGCATTATTGATCACTCTATGAGTTCCAGCGTGTATGAAGTCTTGAAACGCGCAGACGAAAAAGTCGTTGTGGAAACTGCACATATGAACCCGAAATTTGTGGAAGACTGTGTAAGAACCATGGCAGACAATGTGGTAAAAGAGTTTCCGAATCTTCCTGATAATGCAGTAATTACTATCAAGCAAACCAATGAAGAAAGCATTCACAGACACAATGCTTATGCCGAAAGAGTTGCCCTGATGGGAGATCTAAGGTCGGAAATTAATCACTGTTAAAAATAGGAGAGGACGAAATAGACCAATCCTATATTTTTGAACCTGGAAGTCTCTGGAAAAAGCTCTGGCTCCCAGAGGCCTCCAAAAGTTCAAGCCAAAACAGTTTCCACATATTTTTTTGATAAAATTTTTTCTTAAAAGGTTTTACAGAGTCATCCTCAGAGCTTAACCCACATAAACTTTATTAGAGGGCCTGGACAACCTATAAGCAGCAAAATTACAACAAAGGACTTTGGGGCCTGAAATGACAGCGTCCTGGAAGCCTTCGAGGTAAGATCATGGCTGATGCTGAAGTAATCACAGCAGTAGGGCGAAATAAAAAACCCATTAAAGCGGGAGATACCGTCAAATACGTAAACAGTGATACGGTCAGCCGCGTGATTGAGATCAAAAAGGACGAGCAGGGAAAGGTATGGGTTCTGCTCGAAAGTACAGAGCTCTGGTACAGGGAAGAAAACCTGGAACTAACTGAGCTTAAAGCTAAAGAAAAGAAAGAAGAAAGAGAGTTAACAGCCAAGGAACTGGAAGAAAGATTCAGAAAAGAGAGAGAAACAATGCAGGCCTTCGACCTTGGAAAAGCAGGTGGTGGAGGAGCAGGAGGTTAATTCCTCTTGCTGCATTTAAAAATCTTCTCTTTTAATATTTCGATTATTTCCACGTCTAAAAGATTTTTTGTATCTCCAGCATTTTAAGGTCATTTTTCCTGTAATTTGAGGTTATTTCTCTATAATTTGAGGTCATTTATCCTGTAATTTTATCCTCTGTGCAAGAATACATTTTCCACCGTGTCTGCCGCCTAGAGGGTTTTGCGGCGAGCCAAGAGAATTCATACACCGAGCCATTACGGCTGCTCCTCTGGCAAGTCCGTCGTCTACGAAGACTACTCTCTCATCGATTTTCGGAGCAATATTTAGATCTTCCAGGCATTTCAGGATCAGTTTAGGTTTGTTCCCTGTAATCCCTGCCCTGCCGGTGATCCCTATAGTTGTATCCTCAAAAACAAGGTTTGCTTCTTTTGCAACCTTAATCAACCTGCAAACCACGCCTGCCATAACCTCATCAATGACAGCAGAAACAACCTGAAGCCCGTGAGTTTTACATATTTCCATGCCTATGGCACTAAGCTTACCCATATCGGAACCGTTTACTCCTACATCGCAACCTATAAGTGTCACACCTATCTGTTCAGCTGCATCAGGCCTTACAGGCACGCTTCCGTATCTAGTTCTATCCCCTGTAACCTGTTCTATAATAATAAGTTCATGAATGCGCTTTGTATACGCTTCAATCGCTTTAGCCTTCATCTTTAAAGTAAAGAAAGAAGGCGGTTTCTCTTTTTCAAAAACTTCGAGAGCAGTTCCTACTTTTGAGTCCACAATCTTCGAACCCCGGATAATTGCGTCAGGAATTGCCCCGGCATAGCCACAGAAGTTACCCACAGTTTTTGCATACGGTTGATCTGAATTTGTGATCCTGCCATCAAGGGTTGTCCCAAAATCAATTGAGATACAGGGGTTCCTGAAATCAACATCTGTAAGTTTGGCTGCTTCCTTAATCCCTGCGGTTGCAAGCTCTCCTTCCATCTCATTTGCAACGATTTCAACGCCAGTTGAACCTATCGGAGGTAGTACGCCGGCTACAGCCCCATCAAAAATTACTTTTTCCAGTTTACTGTATTTCTGGAATTTTTTTGGGATGTTTGAAATAGACATTGGTGGAGTCATGTTTTTCGGGGGAACTCCTGCCATCAGGCAGCCATCTGCCAGAGCTTTAATAAACTCACCCACTTCTTCTGGAGAATCAAAACCTGCAACAACTCCAGTAGAACGAACCACAAAGTCCAGATCGGTTTTTATATCCAGACTTGCTTTTTCCATTGATTCGGTCAGGGTTCCACGTACCAGTTCTGCAACGGATTCACGAGTGAGTTCCACACCGGTAAGTGTCCTCCCGAATACGACTTCTCCGGGTTTAGGGGGACGGACATCTCTGGTCATCCGCACTACCTTATTAATAATATGAGTCCTTGCGGTCTCCATATTGGTAGCTGTAAGAATACATTTGGTTGTAGTGTTTCCAACCTCTACGGAAGCTACAATAAAGAAAGGTTTTGACTTAAGGTCAATCAAGCGAACCTGAGGAGACTCTGTAATTCTGGGTTTCAAAGCCATTTTTAATTCCTTCCTAAAAACCTGTGCATAAACTCGATTAAGTACAAAGTACAAATCATTATGCGAACTTAATCTGAAAACAATACCGACTTATTTGAAGATTATTCAAACCTAATTGAAGTAAGTCAGGATAAATTTATGTTTTTAATATTTAGAAAGCCAGTATTTGAACTCAGATTAATCGGGAAAAGTAGTACTTCTCCAACTTTACAAAAAGATCAACAGGAGTGGATTGTCAAAGGTTTAAAGATGGTATTCATCAAAACCTATAATAACTTTTGCTAAGTACTGTAAATTAGTAATATATTACATAGGGAGCGTGGAAGGTCACGAATATTCCAGCTTTCAGGTATGAGATGAAGTGAACGCTAGTCCTTTTTATTTTCGTTTAAACCTCGGTACCATCGCTTCCTTGTAAAATGAGGTTTTTTAGTACTCCGGTTACATAGTTGAGAATGCAACTTTATCTTATGGAAGTCTCATACATGAACATTACACAATTCCTCAGAAATCAGGCGGAAGGCCCAAAGCATCCTTTAGGTGAGATTGAAGTACGCAATTTGATTTTATAATATGTGTAGGACACTATTCCATAATTTAGTGATTTGAGAACTTTTATCAGTCCTGAACTGTCATTATATCGGTTTTTGATGTTTTGATAATACATTGAATGGGGTTATTCATCCTTGGAATCCGAGAAGATAATGGAACAAAGTAAGATTAAACCAGATATTTTTTGAGTTTGATCTTGTCTATAAACACTGTCTGACAAATTCCTCTGGCATTAAAGTGCGTTTTATGGTTTCTTCAATTGATAAGCCTTTATTCAAGAACCTTTTTACTACGCTTTCCATAGGTTCGCCAACCTCGACAATGTGCATATCAGGATCATAAAATCTGATAACTCGCTGTCCCCAAGGCTGTTCTTTTATTTCATGCACATATTCGATGGAGTCTATACCTTTTAGTTTTTGAAGGAAACTATCCAGATCGTCTTCTTCAAAATACAGTTCGGAGTTATTTGATTTTTGAACAATATAATTTTTGTTTATATTTATTAAATCTGAAAAATGTGATTTCAAGTGTATAGCAAAGCCGCCTTCAAATGATACATTCTCACCGAAATCGCACTGTACCTTTTGATTAAGGACGTTTTCGTAAAAGCATCTGGAAACCTCTATATCATTTACAACAATAAGTGGGCATATAAATCTCATTTTATTTTCTCCTTTTGTAAATAATATGATATCTCTTCTAGTGTTTCTCCTGTACTGGATTCTCTTTAAGCGTACTCTCATCTGATACGTTCTTTTCGAGTTATTCTCCTTTGTTCCAAAAATAACTCTGGTACTTGTAAGTTACTTCAGTCATTATTAATCATAGCCTAACAGGCTGAAAGTGTTTTTCTTAAGGATTAAGGTAAAAACTCTAGAAGAAGTTAAAATCTCAAGTTATAAAATTCCAAGCTGTTATGCTATTGAAACGGAACGGAAATCTCCAAAGACTTTAAGAATATTTTTAAAAAATTTCCAAAAAACTTTTAAGCAAACCCTAAAAGGAAATGCTACTATCCGGTTGAAAACTTCAATAGTGGTTAAAAAATTCAATTAAAACTCTAGAGAACACCTTAGTAAAAAATATTAGCACTTTAGTAAAAAATATGGAAAATTAACAGTTGCTCGCAAAGTAAGCAACTGCGATGATCCTGAACCAAGACCTGATCTTAAAGAAATATTTATTTCAAAAATTATTTACTTTCTTTGGTATTTCCTGCATTTTTCCACGAATTTTTCTACCGGAAAGGTAGCAGGGTGAGAATGCATATAGCCTGCCAGGGTGTTGTACTCGATAAGACCATCAAAACCATCCTGTATACCTTTTCCGCGCAGCATTTCGTATGCAAACTTTGCATCGCGATCGCATTCTGTGACAGAGTAGTGGAATTCGTGGCCTCTGATATTATGAGAAGAGAAGTTTTTGTCCAGAGGGCGAGCTTCAGTATACCCAAGGGCTTTAAGCCGGTTTGTCATACGTGTATTTGCAGGCACGACATCTGCGAGTTTATAGGTTCTGTTATCGATTTCATATGTTCCGCAGAGGTAAAGAAGGCCACCGCATTCTGCATAGATAGGCAAACCGTCAGCTGCAAGGCCTTTAAGTTTTCGGGTCGTTTCTGATTTTTCAAGGACTTCTGCGTAAAGTTCAGGGTAGCCGCCTCCAAGGTAAATCCCATCCACATCCGGAAGCTCTCCTGCCATCGGGCTGAAAAATTCAACTTCAGCTCCATAATCCCTGAAGGCATCGAACATATCCTGGTAATAGAAACAAAAAGCCGGGTCCCTGGCAACTCCTATCCTGAGGTCTGCTTCGGATCTCTGGATAGGTCTGATCTCCGGAACCGAAATAGGCTCAGCAAGTTCGATCACTGCATCAAGGTCAACATTTTCCTCAATAAAAGCCGCCATTTCCTCAGTATTGTAGTCCTTTTCATGAGCCATGTACAGCCCTAGATGTCTGGAGGGAACCTCAATATCTTTCTTTCTTGGGATCATGCCTACAATAGGAATGTTACCCGGAAGTGAATTTCTTACGAGTTCTGCATGCCTTGGGCTGCCTACCTGATTCAGGATAACGCCCACAACCCTTACTTCAGGATCGAACTCAGAATACCCTTTAAGAAGAGCAGCGGTGCTCCTGGACATCCCATGCACATTGATTACCAGAATTACCGGCAAGTTAAGGGTTTTTGCAATATGTGCAGAACTTGCAATTTCTGTAGAATCGATTCCATCAAAGAGTCCCATAACTCCTTCTACTACCACAATATCCGCATCTGCAGAAGTCCGGGCCACAGTCTGCCCGACTCCGTCAGTGCCCATTATGTATGTGTCCAGATTCCTTGAAGGGCGCCCGCAAATTGCAGTGTGATGAGAAGGATCGATATAGTCAGGCCCTACCTTGTAAGGTTGAACCTTTAGCTGCCTGTGTTTAAGGGCAGCCATGATACCCATGGAGACTGTCGTTTTTCCGACCCCACTATGGGTTCCTGCAATAAGTATTCCTTTTGTCATCTGCTGGATATTGTTGCCGTTAAAATATATTAAAGCTATCAATCCAGCTTTAAGCACTTTGTGATCGCATCCAAGAAAAAGAATGGGAAGAAAAAATTTTGAAAAATATAACAAATAATAAAAAGTTTAGAATTTTAAAAACATGCGCAGTTAAACAGAACGAATAAGATCAAAATTTAATAAAATAATTAACATCTAGACCCATAAGTTTAGAAATAATTATAAAAAGTAGATAAAGCATTATAAAGCTTTAAATTTATTTTTATCGCCTTATTAGGGGTTATGAAGTATTAGACACATTTTTGTGAATTTTATATAACGCATTTAATGTAAGTATTGTTATATATATAATTGAAAGGATGAATTTTAGTTCCGGATCTTCTCAAGTTAGATGAGCAAGATCAGAGTAGATGAGCAAGATCAGAAGAATAAGAGGAACTAGAGGAATAAAATGAATTTTAAAGGAAAATCAATTGCAAAAATTATGGGATCTATTTTGTTTATATTAATAATGGTCTCAACTTCAATTACCGCAGGAGCAACTTCCTGTGATAATTCTGTAAAGTCTGCAACAGACTGTGATCAAGCAAATTGTAGCTTAGCAGATTGCAACTTAACAAATTGCAGCTTAGTAAATTGTAGCTTAGTAAATTGTAGCTCAACAAATTGTAGCTCTGAATTATGCGGCTGCGTCTCTATTGTAAATGGAAAACAGAACAAAGATTGTAACAAGGAATGTACTTCTTGTAATTACAAGTCCGTTACAGACTGTGAGCAAGCAAATCGTAGCTTAGCAAATTGTATCTTAACAAATTGTAACTTAACAAATTGCAGCTTAGTAAATTGCAGCTCAGCAAATTGTAGCTCTGAATTATGTGGCTGCACTTCTATTGAAAAGACATGTAACAAAGCTGTAGATACCTCAGCAGAAACTTCGACAGAAGAAAAGACATGCAACAACGCTGCAGATACCTCAGCAGAAGAAAAGACATGTAACAAAGCTGTAGATACCTCAGCAGAAACTTCAACAGAAGAAAAGACATGCAACAACGCCGCAGATACCTCAGCAGAAGAAAAGACATGTAACAAAGCTGTAGATACCTCAGCAGAAGAAAAGACATGTAACAAAGCTGTAGATACCTCAGCAGAAACTTCAACAGAAGAAAAGACATGAAACAACGCTGCAGAAACTTCGACAGAAGAAAAGACATGCAACAACGCCGCAGATACCTCAGCAGAAGAAAAGACATGTAACAAAGCTGTAGATACCTCAGCAGAAACTTC
>JAEWQJ010000044.1 GCA_023399215.1 Methanobacteriota archaeon | reverse complement strand
ATTTTCGTTTTATTTTTCACTTTCCGGAAAAATCTCCGGAAATTTTTTTAGTGGGCCCGCTGAGATTCGAACTCAGGACCTCCGCCATGTCAAGGCGACGTCATAACCGTCTAGACCACGAGCCCATTAGTTTGTTGCTTCTGTTTTTCGCACAAAAGTGCAACTCCATAGTACGCATCATCATTTATATAAGTTTTGGGTGGTATGGACCTTTTCGAACCGAATCAACCTTCAAAAATGTGAAATCTTTGTACAGTTTGCATCCGATTTTCTCTTTTGGGCTCTAATGATGAATCTTTTTAGAGATTGTGTTTTCCAATCAGCATTGAAAAATTCCTTACATATAACTTTTCAAATCCAATCATCTGATTTGTTTTTTATGGGATATAATTCTTTAGTAAGTCAATAACACCATATGTTAATCAAAAGCATAAAACCTGTAAAAGGAAAAATAAAAGGTAGCTCAAGATAAAAGCAGCTCAATAGGAAAAAAGAGGCTTAATATAAAAGGCAGCACAAGGCAGCACAAGAGGCTCAATGCAAAAGATAGCACAAGAAGCTCAATGTAAAATTCAGTGCAATGAAAAATACGCAAAAGAGAATGAAGCTCTTCCCAGATTTTGAGGAGAACCCCGAATGAGTTCCAGTGAAGACAACCGGCTAAACCGTGAGAGCTTGAAAAGTAAAAGACCAGAATGCGAGAAGTCTTACAATATTATTAGTATCCCAATGGGGCACTCAAACTCTTATCTGATAGTTTCAGCTGGTAGGGGAATTCTTGTGGATACAGGATGTCCGGGCAAAATCAAAAACATTCAAACTACTCTCGAACAAAACAACCTTGTTTTTCAAAATATAGTTCTGATCATTCTCACCCACACTCATTATGATCATACAGGCTGCCTCGCCGAAATAAAAAAACGAAGCGGAGCAAAAGTTCTGGTTCACGAATCCGAAAAAAGATGCCTGGAAAAGGGCATAACTCCCTTTCCGAAAGGTACCATGTGGTTCTCAAAAATGATATCGGAAATTGGGAACTCCTTGATGGTTTCCAAATCAAAATATCAGCCTGTCAATCCTGATATAGTGGTAGGGAACGAATATGACCTTGGAAAATATATCCCTGGTGCAAAAGTCATTTCCACACCTGGCCACACTGCAGGCTCGATAAGCCTTGTGATTGGACATGAAGCTGCATTCGTAGGAGATACGCTTTTCAATGTTATGCCCTGGAGTATATTTCCACCTTTTGCAGACGACATCCGCGAACTTCTAGAAAGCTGGCAGACATTGATTGCTGCAAGTTGCAGGACATATTTTCCAGGTCACGGCAGACCCATACCTCTCCAGAAACTAAAAACCTCATACGAAAAAAAGACAAAAAGAAGTAAAGAAGACCTTTGAGTCTATTCCATTCTCTAAAACGGCCAATTTCAAGCTTATTCTTTCCTCCAGAGTAACTGATTCTCAGGCAATCCTTACTCCTAAAATAGGATGAACTCAATATCCCGGTTGAGGGAAACATGAACGAAGTATTCAATAACACAGAGACGTCCCGTACAATCCCGGAAATCCAGGATAAAATTGATACCGGAGATGCAATCGTTCTTACGGCTACGGAAATTAGCGCGAGAATTCGGGAAGGGGAGGATATAAAGCTCGAAGACGTGGATGTTGTAACAACTGCAACACGTGGCATTATGAGTGGAACCTATGCCGTACTTTCGTTCAAAGTATCAGAGCCAGACTCGTTTGTTAAAGCGTCTGAAGTCCTGCTGAACGGCGTGCCGGCAGTTGTTGGTCCCTGCCCTAATGAAAGACTTGGAATTTTGGACCTAATCGTACTCGGAACTGCCCACAGTAGGTTTGATCCCAACTATGGAGGCGGACACCTTTTCAGGGAGATGGTAGAAGGAAAAAATATTAAAGTTGATGTGACTACCAGTGAAGGAAGCCATTTCTCAGTAGAAACGCGGCTATCTGAGATTCCCTATGCGAAACTCAATGCAACAAGACATGCCTTTAAGAATTATCGGGCGTTTGTAAATCCCGGAAAAGAGTCTATCAAAACCATCTTTCACGCCCTGCCGTTTGAAGGTGAGTTTAAGGAAATGACCTTTTGCGGTTGCGGTGAGTTAAACCCAATTGAAAACGACCCCAAGCTCGAAGCTATAGGGATCGGGACAAGGGTACTTCTCAACGGAGCAGACGGGTTTGTTACAGGCGCTGGCACTCGAAGCGCTCCGGATAATCCTAACCTTACGGGTTTTGCTGATATGCATGACATGACCCCTGAGTACATGGGGGGGTTTGTAACATCTGCGGGTCCTGAAATTATCAATACATGGGCTGTTCCTATCCCGATTCTTCACAAAGGAATGCTGGAAAATATCCTGAAGCTCGATAAGGAAATCCCGCTCAAGCTGGTGGACCTGGCAGGGCGAATTCCCCTCTGTGAAATCACCTATGGAGATGTATGGGATAATGTGGACCTGAATATTAAGTACGAGCCCGAAAAATGCCTTAATTGCAAGGATTGCCTTGTAATCGAAGCCTGTCCAATGGGTGCGGTAAGCCGGGGAGAAAACGGAGCTGTACACAATCCGGAGTTTTGCTTTAACTGCGGACTCTGTATCTCAAGATGCAGAGGAGAAGCATTCAGTGCAAACCTGGGTTCTGTCAGGTGTTCAACCGGAGGCTGCCTTAGAGATATTAAGGTAACACTGCGTCAGTCCGATCGTGCAAGGGCAATTATAGCTGCCGAAGAACTCAAAGAGAAAATTCTCACAGGAAGATTCAGGCTTAATGAGCCTGTGGAAAAAATAAGCTGGAGAGAGTAAGACAACTTTCTTCTCTCCTTTAATGCTCCTGTAACCTGTGATTTTTACATTTAAAGATGGAACTTCTAATTTTTACCTTTTGAGACTTAACTTCTAATTCTTATTTTTTTGAGACCTATTTTCCTGATTTCAGAACCTCTTTGCTTTTAAACCTCTTCAGACCTCAAGCTTTTAAAGCCTCTTTAAAACGTTTTGTAACTTTTTCAGACTTCAAACTTTTAAAGCCTCTTTAAAGCGTTTTGTAACCTCTTCAGGGCTCAGGGGAATATTGGGTGCTTTTGTATTTCCAGGCTTCAGGATTACATGGATAAAGGAAAGTTCCTGCATGGCCTGAAACTTCCTGAAAGCTTCTATTAACCCCTCTGGGCTATTTACCTTAGCAGTATTCTGAATTCCGCAAGCGGTTGCAAAAATTTCCAGGTCAATATAGCGGAGAGCACAGGTTTCCTGCGAGCCTGTGGAGCCGTAGGCACCATTGTCAAGGCAAATAATGATCAGGTTTTTCGGGGCTTCTCTGGCAATTTCGAGCAGGGCGTTGGGGTTCATAAGCAGGCTACCGTCCCCGTCAAAGGTAACGACCGTCTTATCGGTTCGAAGAGCAAGGCCAAGCCCTATCGAAGAGACGACCCCCATTGAACCAAACATATAGAAATTAAGCTCCCTATCTCTGCAAGCATAAAGTTCCTTGCAGGGAACTCCAAGATTTGTTACCGTAATTTCGCCATCAAGCTGAGAAGCAATTGCGCAAATCGCATCGTTCCTGAGCATTAATGGCCTGAGGGTTTCCCTTGTAAGATTAAAACGGCATGTCCTTTCCATAATTTCAGGCTTTTCGGGCAATCCAGCCGCTTCCCAGGCACAACAATTCGAGCTTTCCCATACTTTTGGAGAAATTAGGGCTATATGCGGCCTTAAATTCTCAAACGCGTCTGTTATTACATTTTCAAGTAGAGGTAGCTTTCCAGCTTCGTCAATTATTGTATATTCCAGCCCTGCTCCTTCAAGGATTGCAGGGAGATGGGTACCAAGCGGAACCTGGGCTTCAATGCCTTCAGCGTAAACCCCACGCCAGCTTGCCAGAACAGGTAAGGGGATCCTGCAGATTACATTCAGAGATTCCAGAGCATTAATCATATTTCCAAGCCCTGTGCTCTGGATAAGCATCATGGGCTTCCCCCCTGCAAGGTAAACCCCAGCACAGATGCCCACACCATTTTCTTCTCTCGTTAACTTGATTTCAGGAAAATTCTCAGAAACCAGGGGAAGCAGATTTTTGATCCTGTCGCAGGGCAGAGTTGCTGTAAGGTCGATACCTGCCTTTTTCATTATTGCTATGACTTCTTCTTCCGGACTTGCCATGCACATGCCTCTTCAGCTTCATTTTTTTCTTTAAATGATTTTATTTGGAATTATTTAGGACTCAGATCTTTAGCTCGTTTAGATATTCAGCTCGTTTAGATCTTTAGCTCGTTTAGATTTTCAGCTCGTTTAGATTTTCAGCTCGTTTAGATCTTTAACTCGTTTAGATCTTCAGCTCGTCTAAGGAAATATCAGGATTTTTGGCAGTAGCTACCGGCTCGATCTGATAAAGTGTGTAGTCCTCGTTCAGGCGTTTATATCCTCCGCCTGCAAGGTTCAGAAGAATAGTTTCGTCCTTACCAACATTTCCTTCTTCCACGGCTTTTAGTAGGGAGGCTGTTGCAACTGCTGACGGGGGCAGAATATCGATTCCTTCGAGAGATTCGAAAAGAGCCTTAGCTTCAAGAGCTTCTTCTCTGGTAATTGCGTACATTATTCCGTCAGTGTCAGTAAGTGCATCGTATAACCCGCCCATAACCCCATATGGTGGAGTACGGTTGGTAAGCACAGTGGCATAGGTTTCTTCTACCTGTTTTTTTGCATCCTTCATGTCAAGTTCGGGAATAATTTCTCTTCTTTTTTCCTGCCAGGCATTGTACATGGGAACAAAAGGAAGGTTCTGGGCAAGCTGAAGTTTTGGGAGTTTTTGCCCGAACCTCCCGTCGGTCCTGAGACGCATTGCAGCTTCCCATGCTGAAATTCCTCCTGTACCGCTTCCTACTGCCTGGAAATAGTGATCAGGCATTTTTCCTATAGTTACTACTGCATCCAGCATCACAGTGCCCATTCCATCTCTTCTGGCGATATTTCTTGCTCCGCCTTCGGATACCATACCAGGCAGCTTTGCAATCCTGCCTGCGAGATTGATAGCGTCAGTGTAATCGTTTCCTGGACTCATACTGATGAGATGGACAGATTCAGTGGGCTCCTCAGGCAGCCATAGCTTCGAAGCTCCGGATTCCGGTACAACTATGTAGACATCAGTTCCTGTCAAAGCCGATACGTGCGCAAAAGCCCGGCCGGTATTTCCGGCAGAAGCAAGGACTATGGCTTTTCCTCCGGTCTCTTTCAGGAGTTGCATGGTCGGGTGGGCTTCGAGTTCTTTGAAACTGCAGGTTTTAATGAAAGCCCCTCTTTCAGGCCAGTACCCGCTGAACCCTATATAAAGATTCGAAAGCCCGAGTTCTCTGGCAAAAGCTTCACTTTTGTAAGTTATGGGCCCCGCGTCCGTAGTAAGGTCTTCCTGGACCGGGAGCCAGGAATGGAACCTTCCGATACCTGGCTGGTTTCTTAACACCAGTCTTTTTTCTAAGTACTCCGCCCGCAAAAAGGCGTCATCGTTCTCACAGGTAAGTCTGTATTCCTGGCCGTACTCTCTTCCGCACTTAAGACATTTCAGTTTGAATTTTCCCATCGCTATCACAGAAAATTGGACTTCTAATTAAATATGTATTCCTGAAACGCGGGCAAAACTACCTTTTTGTGTTATATTTTTGAGTTAGTGATCTTATTGGGCTATTTGTTTTGATATGAAACTACCAAGATGATGCTCGAGAATTAAATTGCTAAAACACTAGTGGAGTGATGAAATAGAAAAAAAGGAGTAACGGATAAGACAGGATGAAGAAAATGAGACGATTGAAAGTATAGGTAAGTAGAAGAAATAAAAAACGGAATAAAGGTATGAGTAGTTTCTATCACATACTTAATCACATACTTAATCACATACTTAATCGCATACTTAATCACATACTTAATTATAATAATAAACGACCGGCGGAGTGACTTTTACATTTTCATAACTCCTTGTCTTGCCTTTAGGAGGATAAACAAAGGTGACAACGTCAGACTGCACCCCTAATTCATATGGATCACACAGGTAGTTTCCAGCCTCTTCTCTAGAAATGTTTAGTACCTGGAGCGAGGCACTTGATATTCCTATCGATTGAATCTTTACTTCCTTAAATTCTGAGAAAATTTCCTTTATTTTGGGCTCCAGATTTTTGCTGCCAAAAAGTGATATATATGCCTGAGCAAAGGGATTGAGACGGTAGTCTATGTAAATGGTCGCATCAGTCTTCTCAAACTGAATCACCATATTGTCAACGTGAATGTATTTGCCTTCTTTGAACTGATCTGCACTGGTTCCAGGAACGAATCTGGCAGCCAGTAGAATGGATGAGATTAGAAGGGCAATTACAATTATTGATTTTGTTTTCATGGTTCTTACTCAGTAATAATCCTCTTTTCTAATATTTCTTTCCTGCAAATATTTCTTTTCTGCAAATATTTTTTCGGTCAGATCAGCCGTCCTTCAAAACTGGAATCTTGCCATTTTTATTGCAATCTCGTAGATGTTTAGACGCCTTGCAACACCATTAAATATCGCAACACTAAAGGTATCCCACCTTTTGGATTATCTAAAAAAGAATAAAGAGGCCATAAAATGAGTAAAGATATTCATTTCATCTGCCCCAAATGCGGAAATACCAGCTACGAAACCGGCGAGATCCGCACCACAGGCGGCTTTCTCAGCAAAATCTTCGATGTCCAGAACAAAAGATTCACCCATGTCACCTGCAAGCGCTGCAAATACACCGAATTCTACCAGACCAACAGCAGCATGTTGGGAGACATTTTCGATTTGTTCACTTCGTAATTAGCCAATAAAGAATTTTTTGGTGGAAATTACTTTTTCCCCTTCCTTTCGTTTTTTTGATTGCTTATTATCCGGGACTGGACAGTAGCGTCTTTACGGGAGCTTTTCACGCTCGACGAAGGAGAGCGGCCTGTACAAGATAAAATCCTAAAAGAAGAAGTAGTTTTAATTTTTTTCTATTTCCAGACATTTAAGTGGACATTTAAGTGATTTTTACCATCTCAACTTGCCTTATGATGAAACTCATTTATTTTGCAGGAATGAGGATTGAACAGCACTTTTTCTTCATTTCCTCGAAAGTAAGCTCTTTTAAATCCTGAATATGTTTGTGCATGAGCGGTGAGAATATCTTTATCGTCGCTTTATTTCCCTCATCAGTGAGAATTTCTTTTAATTTTCCCTTATCCCTACAGTTTTCTATCGTCTCAAGCAGTTGAATGAATCTTCTTCCTTCATTCTCTGAATTGCTGAGAATTTCATTTTCCTCGAATATGTGAATAATTTTCGTTTTTAAAGGGACTTGCCCTGATTGTGTATCTCTTGAAGGACTAAAACCTGTGTTTATTGAAACCAGCAAGACAAATTGTTCCATAACTTGGTCAACTGGTTTTATAATCCCTTCATCCTGCTTTTTATATGAGTATTTGTCAAGTGTTGAAGCAATCCCTGTAGAACCTCCAAGGACTTTTTTGTCTTCTTCGAGAGTAAAGATTCCATTTGCCATTATAAATGCTCTGTTACCAGAGCAAAGAGGATTATTTATGTCAGCTTTTGCTGTTTCATAGAACCTTTCCGGTTTTGGGTTCGTCTGAGGTACGAGAATCACGTCGCAAGCAGAAATCAGGCGATTCCTTAAATCGGAATTCAGGTATTCATAACAGATCATTAAGCCGAGGCGGAGATCATCCCGAAATTTAAAAATATGATTGACTTTTCCAGCTTTCATCCCTTCACTGAAATAGAGTTCACGTTCTTCCCGTGCGCCAAGCAGTTTTTCATTGTGCACGATCTTTGAGGAGGGAATTACAACAGGAGAGATATTTTTCCTCAAGTCTTCTTCTCCAAATTCCCGACTGAATAACTCTCCATACTCACCAAGCTGTCCTTCGGTCACATAATGACTACCTGCAACGATAATAATTTCGTTTTCGTCAGCGAATTTCTGTATTCTTTTGAGTAAATCAAAAGGGATGGAAAACTCGGGGAAAACCACAATATCTGCTTCATTCTTCACAGCATCCAGAATTGACATAACTTTACGATGATAAGCATCATCAGCTGTGATTTTAACAACAGAGTTTTCACCGTAAGCATGATACTTCAATTGAACAGCTGCAATTTTCAAATTCCTATCAACGCAGACATCATTTGAACAGTCACATTGGAATACTCTGGTTTTGTTATCTCGTCCTACACTTTCAAAATAGTCAATCGGCCTTGTAACTGGTTTTTTCTGTCCTGATGTTGTGAAATATATTTCATCCATGTCCTGCGGGAAATAGCCGATCTTGAGGAAGTCTATTTCAACCATGTTGTTTTTGGCTTCTTCGGGAACCAGGTTTCTGCTCATAAGAATTTTGTTACCCACTTTGATAGTCAGTTTTCCTTTAACTTTAGTGGGATCATCAAATATAACCTTCAGCTTCCAGTTTTCATATATCACATTCGGGCTGAAGGGCTCCTCTATGTAATCTTTAATCTTCTTTTGGACATGCCCAAACAAATTTTCAAGTGCTTTATACTCAATAGCTCTTATTTTTCCATCAAACTCTTCAAGATGCTTTTTGCGGCTCTTGATATCCTTTTCATCAAATATTTTTGCAATTTCTTCAAATGAAGCTCTTATTCCCGGATCAATATTTTCGGGAAGGATTTCGATTACTTGATTAATCATTTCTTTAGCTTTAGAGCCATTTTCTTCTTCAAAAAGCTCTACATTTTCAAGGATTTTAAGCAGCCCAATATAAATGCAGTAGCAAACATTTGCCTTTTTGTAAGTTTCCTTCGCGTCCTTGAACTGATTTGTAGCTTGCTTGATTAACTCCAGATCTGGTTGCTCAGATCCAAGTGCCTCGTTTACAAGCTTCCGCCCTTCAAGATAACAAACAGTAGAAGAAGCAATTTTTTCAACTTCTTCGTCATCCTCAATTTTCCCCAACTTTTCAATTGCCTTAATCGCCTTTTCATATCCTTCTGCCCTTTTTTTCGAGTCTTTTTCCTCTTTAATATCCTCTATAACATAATCTACATAAGCACTAAGGCCGGCTTCCATGACCAATTTCTTTTCATGTTGCAGCCCATATATGCTAAAAAATTCCTGATTATTTTTGCAGAGTTGGTAAGCTTCTTCCAGATACTTAATCCGGCGGTGAGAATTGGTTTCAGATTTTGCCTGTTCTGTATTTAGCTCAATAAGTTTCATTATCGAATGGGACTTTCTACCTATCGTCAGGTATTGCATAGGTTCGGTGTAAATTTCGAGCGCTTTTTCGTACTTTTGTTTTGCCTCTTCACTGCACCCCATATCAGAAAGCAAGGCACCTAAATTGTTGAGTGTCATTGCTACATCTGATTGGTAAGATACGTTTTCGGGGTCAGTATCGAGGAGATTTTGCCTCATTTTGAGTGATTTTTCGTACCTTTGTTTCGCTTCTTCAATGCGCCCCGTATTAGAAAGCAAGTTTCCTAAATTGTTGAGTGTCGTTCCTACATCTGATTGGTAAGATACGTTTTCGGGGTCAGTATCAAGGAGATTTTCATAAATTTCGAGTGATTTTCGTACCTTTGTTTCGCCTCTTCAATGCGCCCCATATTAGAAAGTAAGGCACCTAAATTGTTGAGTGTAGTTCCTACGTAAGATTGGTAAGATACGTTCTCGGGGTCGGTTCCGAGGAGGGTTTCATAGATTTCGAGTGCGTTTTCGTACCTTTGTTTTGCCTCTTCAATACGCCCCATATTTTTAAGCAAGGCACCTAAATTGTTGAGTGTCATTGCTACATCTGATTGGTAAGATACGTTCTCGGGGTCGGTTCCGAGGAGGGTTTCATAGATTTCGAGTGCGTTTTCGTACCTTTGTTTCGCCTCTTCAATGCGCCCCATATTCCAAAGCAAGTTTCCTAAATTGTTGAGTGTCATTGCTACATTTGATTGGTAGGATACATTCTCGGGGTCGGTTCCGAGGATTTTCTGAGAGATTAGAAGATGTGACTCATAGCAATTTTTTGCTTGAAGAAAACGTCCCATATTATAGAAAAGATTTCCAAGAGTCATAATTTCGTCAAGGATCATCTGAAGGATTGACTGGTAAAGCTCGTTATCAGGATCTTTTGAGAGAAGTTCTTCAGCAGCTTTTAAAACAAGGGAATGGATATTCAGAGCTTCTTCATATGCTCCTATTGCCTGCATTAGATGTCCTTTTAAAGCCTGAATATAGAGAAAAATATCATATTCTTCAGCCTGGTCTGCGGCTTCTTCGGCTTTTTCAAGTGCTTTTAAGGCTACCTCATTTTGATTTTTTTGCATTAGCTCTAAAGCTTCTTTTAAGTGGTTTACTGCGGAATCTCTCAAACTTTCTGACATAGTAAAAGAATAAATTCACGATGGCTTAAACATTGTGTTTTTTTACGATGAAATAATGACAAAAAGTGCACAAATGAGAGATTATTTGCTTTTCTTTCTTTGCATACTCGGAAAAGCCGCGCAGTGGGCGCGTGAACATATTCAACCTCAGACAGCTGACTACAGCTGCTATGAATTAGATTTTAAACAGCTTGATTTATTTCCACTTAAAAAGGAGTTCTTTTAGTTTTTTGCACTCAGGGCCTTTTTATTCAGGTATCAGGAATCTCTTTAACCCACGTCTCTAATAATTTGATGTTTATTGATTTCTAAAGAGAGCGCTTGGGAAAAGATAAATAATGTGAACAGATAAATGAAATAAAAATAAGATCGAGATTCGGGGGAAGGGTAGAATCGAGATTCCTGAGTTTAGAAAAAAAGAAAAAATATACCACCTGCTTGTGAGTATATTTCTCGCAGCTATTCTCTTTTATACCTTCTATATCGGACAGCTTCTCTGGGGCATAGTTATTGATGTTCTCATTCTGAGGCTTTATTTCCTCATGAAAAGGGAAAGGAGTTACTTCAGGGAGTGTTCCCTGGATGAAAAAGAAGCCGGAACTCCGCAAGATCCTCAGATGAGGAAGAGAGTTCGGCTTGCAAACATTCTTATTACTCTCTTCGTGCTTGGACTGATTGTTTACTCGTACTTTACTTTTCAGTTCCTATCAGGGATCGTTGCAGGCCTGCTAATTTTGCTTTATGTGCATATGCTGCTGTTTTCAAAGGACAGCCTGTAAAAAGTTAAAGTGTTCAGACTGTTGTAAGCTTTAAGAGATTACAGGCTCTATGACGCTACCCTCTATGACTCAGCTCTCTATGATGCTGCCGGCGAATTTGAGATTAAAACTTTTAAAGCTTTTTCAGATTTTCCGAATTTTCCGGATTCTCCAGAGTTTCCAGAATTTCTAGATTTTCCTGTTCGTCCTTGTTTTCCTGCTTTTCCTGTTCTTCCAGTTTTTCCCGTTCCAGGTTTTCCGAGTTATCCAAGGTTTCCTGTTCTTCCAGTTTTTCCAGATTTTCTGGCTTTTCCCGTTCCAGAGTTTCCAGTTTTTCAAGCCTTTCCCGGGTTAAAGCGATTGCTTCTTTAATATTCCTATCTTCTGGCTGCTGAGTGAGAATGTTTTCCTGCATGGTCAGGGCTTTTTCAAGGCTCTGTTTTGCCGTATCAGATTTTTGCGGGCCCTGCTGGATAAGGCAGTTTCCGAGCTGGCTGAGCGCAACTGCGAGTTCGGCCTGATAGCCAGGATTGTCGGGCTTTTCTTCGAGCAGCTTTTCATAAAGCTCAATCACCTGACTGAGAATTTCGCCTGCTTCCTCAAAAGAACCCATGTCCGTAAGGAGAGCTGCATAATTGTTCAGGTTCTCGCCGGCAGCAGATCGGAAGACTGCGTTTTCAGGTTCTTTTGTCAGGAGGTTTGTATATATCTCCCGGGCCCGAGTATAATATTCGATAGCTTGCAGCTTTTCACCTTTACTTTTTAGCAGGTTCCCGGTATTACTCAGGGTTGTGCCCATATAGTGCTGGTAATCGTGATTTTCAGGATTAGCTTTAAGGAGTTCTGAACCTGCATCAATCGCCTTTTCGTAGGTTTCGAGAGCTTCATCATATTTTGACTCAGTATAATAGATGCCCCCGCGCATAAAAAGAATATAATATACTGCGTCAGTGGCTTTCGCTTTTCTTGCTGAGTCTTCGGCTTTGTTTAAGGTTTCAAGAGCTTTATCCAGCTTACCTTTTTTGATATGGGTTACTGCGCTGTGAATTTGCTTCAGAAGGAGAAGATTTCTTACCTTGCTTCTGGACATAAGAGAAAAATGCCTCTTGTTTTTTTAAATAACTGTCGATCTCGATTTATGGACAGCCGGCAGGATATGGCTTAAAGTTAGATCTTAATTACCTCTCAGTTAGCTCTGAACTGGTATGAACCGACCCTAAACGGTCGGAATTGGTCTAACGGTTTGAACTTATATGAACCTCCAAACTGGGTTAATTAATTTAAGCTGATAGGAATCTCTAAACTGGGTTAATTAATTTAAGCTGATAACGCTGATAAGAATCTCTAAACTGGTCAAACTGGTTTGAACTGGTTTGAACTGGTATGAACTGACCTGAAACAGTTGGAATTGATCTGGGCTTGTCTGTACTGGCCTTAAACGGTCGGAATTGATCTGAACCAATCTGAACTGATCTAAACTGATCTGAATCAGCTCCTAAATAACTCTGGTCTAAATTAGCGAATAATGCTCAATGTATATATAGGGGAGATAGCATAAAAGAGTTGAAATTATCTAAATGATTTGAAAATTAACTTTCTATTATAAATTAGAGTCAAATAGACAAATTTAGTAAACGGTATAACAACAAAAAGTATATCTAGATTATATATAACAAAATATTTCTATAAATGATATATACACTGGCAGGTTAATTATATATACAGCAAGTTAATATAATTAGCAGGAATATGGGTGGGGTCACAGTAACTGGAAGCATTCGTTATTGTGGCATCCTCTTTTTACCAATCATTTTATCACTAAAAATATTATTTTTTCGATAACGTCAAGTATATATATTGATCAGTAACGTCTATTGAATAACGTTCGAATATGTGAGCTAACCATGGTGTATAATAATAATCAGAACATAGGCGAGTCTTCGGGGAAGATAGACGAACCCGCTGAAAATATAGGCGAGCCCGTTCAGAACGTAGACACGTCTGCGGCCGATCAGAAGAAGGAGGAAGCCGGTGAGGGTATGACCGGGCCTGAATCCAATCAAGTTAAGGCCGAGTCTGAGTCAGATCAGGATACGTATGAAGACGTTGACATCGGCTTTTCATTTGACAATACTTCTAATATAGATGTACCCAAACTTCTTATCGACCAGGTGCTGGGTCAGGAACATGCCGTCGAAGTCGTAAAAAAAGCGGCCGGTCAGAGACGGCATATCATGATGATAGGGACCCCAGGAACAGGGAAATCTCTGCTTGCAAAAGCAATGGCAGAACTTCTGCCTAAAGAAGAGCTTAAGGATATCCTTGTGTATCCTAACATGGAAGACCTTAACAATCCTAAAATCAGGGAGGTTCCCGCCGGAAAGGGCAGAGAAATCGTCATGGCTCACAAGATGGAAGCCAGAAAAAAAGCTCAGGCCAGAAATATGCTCATGATGCTTTTTGTTGTGGGCATTATCATCTACTCTTATTTTGTTGGTCAATTACTCTGGGGCATTATTGCAGGCATTATGATTCTCATGCTAACTCGCCAGTTCTTGCCTAAAGAAGAAATGATGATACCAAAACTGGCGGTTTCAAATTATGACAAAGAGCATGCACCTTATATTGATGCAACCGGAGCTCACGCAGGAGCTCTGCTTGGAGATGTAAGGCACGACCCATTCCAGTCCGGCGGGCTTGAAACTCCTGCTCACGACAGAGTAGAGGCTGGAGATATCCACAAGGCCCACAAAGGTGTGCTCTTTATTGACGAAATCAACACTCTTAGACTGGAATCCCAGCAGAGTCTCTTGACTGCACTTCAGGAAAAGGAATACCCAATTACAGGGCAGTCTGAGAGAAGTTCAGGAGCTCTTGTTAAGACCGAGCCTGTACCCTGTGATTTTATTATGGTATCTGCAGGAAACCTCGACGCCGTGCAGAAGATGCACCCTGCGCTCAGGTCAAGAATAAAAGGTTACGGCTACGAAGTTTACATGCAGGATTCTATGGAAGATACTCCTGAGAACCGGAAGAAAATGGTTCGTTTCGTTGCCCAGGAAGTCGTTCGTGACGGGCATATTCCTCACTTTGATGAAGGTGCAGTGGAAGAAGTAATTCGGGAAGCCAGAAGGCGGGCAGGCAGGAAAGGGCACCTTACCCTGAAGCTTCGTGACCTTGGTGGACTTGTACGCGTGGCAGGAGACATTGCCCATTCCGAAGGCGCTCCATTAACAACCGCTGAACACGTACTTGCAGCAAAAAGAATCGCAAGATCTATTGAACAGCAGCTTGCAGATAGTTATCTAGAAAACCGCAGAGATTACGAATCCTTCCTTAGAAGAGGGTCTGCTGTGGGCAGGGTCAACGGGCTTGCAGTCATGGGTGGAGATTCCGGAATTGTACTTCCCATAGTATCCGAAGTCACCCCGGCACTTTCCGGAGCCGAAGGGCGTATTATAGCAACAGGCAAGCTTAAGACGATTGCGAAGGAAGCAGTGTTAAATGTCTCTGCCGTGATTAAGAACATGACAGGCACGGACATATCCAGACATGATGTCCATATACAGTTTGTAGGAACCTACGAAGGTGTCGAAGGAGACAGTGCATCAGTTTCCATCGCAACAGCTGTCATATCTGCCATTGAGAAGATTCCTGTAGATCAGACCGTAGCAATGACAGGTTCCCTTTCAGTCAGGGGAGATGTCCTGCCTGTAGGTGGAGTTACCTATAAAATAGAGGCTGCAGCTCGGGCTGGCATTAAGAAAGTAATTATCCCCAAAGCAAACGAGGCAGATGTCCTTATCGAAAAGGCGTACAAGGAAAAAATCCAGATTATTCCTGTCTCCTCTATTGCGGAAGTAATGGAACACAGCCTTGTAGGTCCGAAAAAAAACTCAATTATCGAAAAATTGAGAAATATTACAAAACTCAGCTTCGATATTCCTGAGGTTTCACCCGCTTCCGTGCAGGCTAAGAACCTTTTTGGATGCAGGAACTGATTATGACTATTATGCAGGATATTAAATTTTATGACTGCAGGGTAATTGAGGGCAGTTCCACCTCAATTATTCTGGATAACGGAAAGATCGAGGAACTATCCAGAAACTTTGCACGGGGGGCCGGTGTAAGGGCTCTCTGTGGTGGTTCCTGGGGTTATACGTCTGTAGAGGGGGGAGTTGACCTCAAACAGGGTGTTGAGGCAGCCTCAAAACTTGCTTTTTCTATGAACGCAAATACCCCCAAGGAAGACGTGGAACTTGCAACCATAAATCCTCCAAATGTAAAGAATCTCCCTGAGGTCAGAATCGACCCAAGGGATGTTTCTATTGAGGAAAAAGTCGATCTTTTAAAAAGTATAGAAACCCATGCAAAAGTAAAGGGCGTCAACAGTACCAAGGTAATGTACCTGGAATCCGAATTTAAAGTCGAGTACAGGAGTTCCGATGGAATTGAAGGTGCTTATGAGCTTATGAACGTCGGTTTTGCGGTTTCGGCAGTTGCTTCGGAAAATGGGGTATATCAGGCAGGCAGAGAAAGCCGCTTTGGATACGGGTATGAGGTTTTCAAGAAAGAAAATGTTCTGGAACTTGCTAACAAGGCAGGAAATACCGCAATTGAACTTCTCAAAGCGAAAACCCCTAAAGGCGGAGAAATGCCTGTGGTCCTTGACCAGGAACTGGCTGGTGTCTTTGCCCACGAAGCCGTTGGACATGCAGCTGAAGCTGATCTTGTCCTTGAGGGAGACTCCATTCTTGAAAACCGGATTGGGGAACAGATTGCATCTCCCCTTGTTACGATTATCGATGACCCTACCCTACACGAGTTTGGATACTATCCTTTTGATGCCGAAGGGGCACAATCAAAAAGGACAGAAATAATCAAGAACGGGGTTTTTAATTCCTATCTTCATTCCCGGGAAACTGCAGCGAAACTTGGAGGAACTCCAGGGAACTGCAGAGCTCAGGGCTATTCAATGCCCGTTGTAAGGATGAGCAATACATTCATAGATAACGGTGATGCCAGGTTTGAAGAGATGCTTGAAGAGGTAAAAGACGGGATGTACCTCATAGGCTCAAGAGGAGGACAAGTAAATACCGGAGAAGGGATTTTTCAGTTCAATGCCGAGAAAGGGTACCTGATAAGGAACGGAGAACTCACAGAACTTGTACGGGACGTTTCTCTCTCCGGCAAAACTCTTGAGATTCTCAACCATGTGGCACTTGTGGGCAACGACCTTAAAATGACTGCAGGCAGATGCGGAAAAGCCGGGCAGCTTGTACCCGTATCAGATGGTTCTCCTCATCTGGCTATCTCAAAAGCCCTTGTGGGAGGTGCCTGAAGATGTACGAGCTTGCAAGAAAAGCCCTCAAGCTTGCAGAAAAAGCAGGGGCTGAAGAAGCTGAAATATATTATGCTGCAAACCACTCAACAGGTGTGAATTTTAGAAAAGATGCACTTGAAAACGCTAAAGACCGTTTCTCGGAAGGCATAGGAATCAGGGCTATAGTAAACGGATCCGTGGGCTTTGCCAGCACGAATTCGGCAGCACAAATAGAGGATGCTGTTGAGGTTGCAGTTGCCGAAGCCAGGGTCAGGGAAAGTGACCCTGATTGGGTAAGTCTTCCATCTAATGGGAAATATCCCACTGTCTCGGGTATCTTTGATAAAAAAGTCGAGACTCTGGACCTTGAATCCTGTATTGAGTATGCCCTGGCACTTATTGAAGGCACAAAAGAAGTTCCAGGCACGCTTCCAACATCAGGAGGCTTTACCCGGTCAAAGGGCAAGCAACTTATCCTGAACACAAATGGCATAGAAATCGAAGAGGAATCAACAGCAGTTTCCGGTTTTGTGGATGTCATTACTGTAAATGGGCAGGCTTCAACAGCCTATGACTTTGGGATTTCCCGTTCTCTGGATATTGATTTCTTTGCCCTCGGAAAGAATGCAGCCGAGCTTGCAATGAAGTCCAATGGCGGAATAAAAATCGAACCGCAAAAAACTGATGTGATTTTCCATCCGTTTGCCATTTCAGACATTATTGAGGAAGCACTTGCTCCTTCGCTTGACGCGGATAATGTCCAGAAGGGAAGGTCAGGCTTGATAGATAAAGTCGGAGAAGAGCTGGCGGTGCCTGAACTCAGTATCTACGATGACGGGCTCATTGAAGCAGGACTGGAAACATCGGCTTCGGATGACGAAGGTGTTCCTTCGCAGCGCACTACCGTGATTGAGAAAGGTGTGCTTGAGACTTACCTCTATGACAGTTATACCGCAGGAAAAGCAGGCGTAAAGAGTACAGGGAATAGCTCAAGGTCTTCTTACACAAGCCCTCCTTCAGTAGGGCTCAGGAACGTTATCGTTGATTATCCTCAGACGGATGTTATTGCCGATACGCAGTCCGGGATCTTCGTAAACACAGTAATCGGTGCCCATACAGCAAACTCGATTTCAGGAGACTTCTCCGTAGAGGCCAGAAATGCCTTCACAATTAAAGACGGAGCACTTGATAAGCCTATAAAATCCCTTATGATTTCGGGCAATGCTTTCGAGCTCTTGAAGCAGATCTCAGGAGCAGGCTTTGATGTCAGGAAGGTCGGAGGAATAATTACACCTTCTATCCGGGTTTCGGATATGAGTGTTATAGGTTAAGGCTCTTAAAAGAGCCTTTCTTTTTTCAAGAATTAGGTTGATTACTAAGGTTGATTACTAAGGTTGATTACTATTAATCCAGGGTTTTAATAAAAATTATTTTACATGAAATCTTTTTTATTTTTTACATCCGGCTTTCGGCAAGTACTTTGTATTTTCGGCGTATCTCCTTCGAGTATCTCCTTCGAGTATCTCCTTTCGAATCTGTTTTGCCATATAACTAACTGTTTCTAATATGTCAATACCATAAGTCCACCTTTATATGAACCCATGTTTGGGACATATGTGATCTCATGAACATGTGAGATACAGCTATAGTTTCAAAAACATCATAACAATTAATTTTCACATTTTAATATCTGCCTGCCGATACAGGTTACATCAATTGTGACTATAAGTCCTAAATACAGATTCTCTAATAATTATATGTTCCTAATTATATATAATATCTATTAAAAAACACCGCTTTTACAGATAAAAAATACAATCAGTAAAATACGGCTCTGTGTTGTTTTGAGTGAGGAATTAAGTGGGGGATTATTTTCCGAATTTTAACTTTAATCACTCAGAGTATTTGATTCGAAGAGATAGTTGAGTTTTTATATTAGGTTTTAAATAAAAAGATGAAGATAATGGAAACGAAAGCCAAATGGACGTACATGGTTTATATGGCCGGCGATAATAATTTATCAACGGCTGGCGATGAAGATCTAAAAGAAATGAGGCAAATCGGCTCGAGCCCTGAAGTTAATGTTTTAGTCCAATTTGATAATGCGGGTATTGAAGGCACCAGACGTTTCTATATTCAACGTGGGGGTATCAATGAGAAGGTTGAATGTTTAGGAAAAACTGACTCTGGAGATCCGCTTGTTCTCGAGAATTTCATAGCCTGGTCTTATGAATATTATCCAGCCGAACGCTACGCATTGATTTTGTGGAATCATGGTGGGGGGTGGAAGCCTGGTGATTTTGACAGGCTCGCTAGATATGAGAGGACCAGGAATTGGAATGTACGTGAAGCGAATTTTTTATCAGCGTCAGAATTAAAGAGAACCCTATTCAATACGACTATCAGTAATATCCTTAATCTGGACTTACCGGAATTGAGGGAGATCTGTATCGATGATGGATCAGGCCATTCTCTAGACACAATAGAGCTGGGCAAAGTCCTTGCTTCTGCAAAAGAAATAATTGGACAACCATTGGATATTCTGGGCATGGATGCTTGCCTTATGAGTAACTTCGAGGTGGCCTATCAAGCAGCACCATACGTAAAATATATTGTTGCATCTGAGGCAAATGAGCCTAATGAAGGATGGCCATACGAAGCCATACTTGACATGATGTCCAAAAATCCGGAGATTTCAACGCCAGATATTTGTTGTGAGATCGTAAAGGTTTATACAGAAACTTACAAAAAATGGGGTCGATCTAATGTGACTCAGTCGGCTTTCGACCTTTCAAGAGTGAAAGATACCACAAAGAGTTTGGATTCGCTGGCTAAAGCATTGATCGATAAGATGCCTGATGTAATTAATAATATGCAGAGTGCTCAAAACAAATCGAAGAGCTTTTGCACCTACACTCTATGGGATGTGTCTCATTTCTGCAAGGTATTATCAGGTTTAATTCAGGACAATAATCTAAATCAGGCGATACAAAAAGTTATCACTGAATTCGAACCTAATTCGGAAAAATTCATTATTGCAGAATCGCATCTCGGAAATGGCTACGACCAATGTTGTGGAGCATCAATCTATTTAATTCCACCACTTATTCCCGTTTCGGAATATTATGCAGACTTAGAATTTGCGAAAGACTGCAAAAATTGGCCACTTATGCTTCAAAAATACCACGAGTAATATACCACAAATAATGAATAGGGAAAAATTAAAAATTTAATTTATTGGTCATCGGTTAAGGAATTTTCTTGCCTGAAAGCTATCGATTTTGCATTAGAAGCCAACCTTGAATTTAGGTCTATTCCAAAGATACATGAAATTTAATTACATCGGGAGCACGGATGGGTTACCAATATCCCATCTCAAGCATGGATTGAAGCAAAATCTTACACATTATACATGGATGATATGAAGGATGTCCAGAACCATTAGACCTAATTTAAAATTAACTAAAATCCATCTTATCTATAAAAGACTCAACCAAATAGAAATGTGATCTAAAGGAATGAGATCTCGAATATCTGGAGGTAAAGTCTATACTTGATTTTTTGAAGATTTGATGAATGCCACAAATAATATCAAAAAATCAGTATAAAATAAGTAATATAGTAATTGAACAGAAAACTCTTATTACCAAAGGTTAATTACGAAGGTTATTGTCAGACAACCTTTTTAGGGTGTGGAATAGCCGCCCTAAAACAAATGAAAATTTCTGGCTCTTATCGGCTCTTATCATTTTCAACTTTCTGTTTCGGCTTCGCCTTTTACGACCATCACAGGTGTTTTTGAATGCCTTACTACATTTTCGGCTATGCTCCCAAGCAGGAACCTGTCAAGCCCGGTTCTTCCAAGTGTACCCATAACTATAAGGTCCATGTCTTCCTGTTCTGCAAATTTCATAATTCTGTCTGCAGGATGCCCTTCAAGAGTTACAGGTTCGACCTTAACACCTGAAACTTTTCCCGCCTCTTCAACAAAAGTAACGGCTTTTTTCGCTTCAGCCTCGAGAATTTCCCTCAGTGACTCTTCCCACCCGAAATTTCTCGGAGTATAGCCCGCTGAGGCAATTACGTATACGGCGTAGAGTCTTGCTCCAGTAATCTTAGCAAGCTGAACTGCTGCCTCGACTGCCTTTTCTACCTGTTTCGAACCGTCGGTTGCAATCATTATTTTGTCGTAACTTTTGTCTTCCAAATTAAAATCCCCCAATTAAAGCTCCAGATTTTTATATTACAATTTTTACGTTACAATTTTTACACTACAATTTTTACGTTACAATTTTTACACTACAATTTTTACACTACATTGTACAACTCTTATTCTGGAGCTTTCTATTACATCTTTGGAAATCTCTCTTGTGCAGACATTTTTACGTTTTTTCACACCTGCCGGGAAAATACATCTTCCAATACTGATATATAGAGTCATATATAAATTACTTTTTCGTTAAGTTTTATTATTTACTAATTAAGATTACCTCAACCCTGATATGCAACAGAAAAAATAATATTATTTTAATATTGATTTATTGTTTTAACATTGGTTTATCGTTTTAATATCAATTTATTGTTTTAATATTGTTTTAATATCAATTTATTGTTTTAATATTGTTTTAATATTATTTTACTGTTTTAAATCGATTTATTAGCTATATAAGGACAAAAAGTCCCTGAAGTTGAATTTATTCCCGACCGTTCTGACACAAAAAGGAATTCTCTTTTTGCGCACCAGAACACTTATATATAGCTTAATCGTCACAGGGGGTTGATGAACGGGTAAGCTCAAATCAAATATTATTGACAATAATTATATCCAACATATTTTAACCTCCTCCAAAAAAACCCCGTTCACAAACATATTTTTTATATCTTTCTTAAGTTTATACAAGTAATTTTTAGTTATTTTTTCTAATTTATTCTCTACTAGAACTTCCTCTTCAATTCTTGAACATACATTTTTAGATAAATATCATCCAACTAATTTTGATACAGTCATCTTCTGTACCACTGCCCCCAAACCGATAACTTCGTACTGTTGCGATCTTGTGCCGCTAGCTCCCATCGATAGCCCCGGAACTATGGAGCGATACTTAAAAGTACTAGAAGGATTGCGAGCCTTACAAACACACTTATTGCCGTTGAGTATATGACAATCTGAAAGCCCAATTGAGTCCCGAAAATCGCTATTTTTCCTGGAAGCTGGCTTCGAAGTGCAAAAATAGGGAGCATGAACATACTGCCAAGCATGAGCACAATCATTGCCTGTATGTTTGTAATTTCCCCGGAGTGAATCATAGGGCCCAGAAGTGAGATTCCCAGAATTGGGCTAGCCACATAGCTTGTCAGCGGGACAATCGACCCTGGAGGAATTTTAAAAAATTCAGCAAGAGGAAGCACACTAAAAATTTCAAAAAACCCCTGCTCCTGAAGTACAAAAATAATGGTAGTTGCAATAACGTAAACTCCTGCAATTTTTAAAAAAATCCTGAACTCTTTTCTGAAAGCCCGGATAATCGCACTTTTCAAGGAGACTTTCTCTCTGTTTTGCGGTTCAGGGGTTCTGCAGGAGTTGCCTTTAAGGAACAGTTTGCTTGCAATTGCAATTACCAGGATTTTGAATACTGCTGTGACTACGAATACAGTAGAATAAAATCCCCCTACCACAAGGCCAAGTGCAGGCAGAACTATCGGAATCTGGTAAGTGAAAAGTTCCCGAAAATAAACAGGCGTAGAATTCATCATCGCACAGAGTAAGACCTCTCGATCCTCCAGACAATTCTCTTTTTTTGCCTGAAAAAGCATGCTATTTGCAGCTACCGTAGACCCTATTGACACCAGGAAAGCTGAAGCGCAGGTATCGGGAAGGTTAGTGTAAGCAAAGATAGGGCTTACAAGCCTGGAAAATTTCTGCATCAGGCCGAGTTCTAAAAGTACGCTTGTACCCACAAGCCCCACAAAAATCATTGCAAGTACTGGAAACGCAAAATCAAGTACTTTGATGAAAAGACCTATCATTGCTAGTTATTTCCATAGAAAAGTAATCAATCTATCCAGAAAAGGTCTGGGACTCTGCCCCTGAAAAATTTTAAATTTATGTTTATCTGATTTTTTATGTTTATCTGACCTTTTTATGTTTATTTGACCTTTTTATGTTTATTTGATCTTCTTATGTTTATCTGACTTTTTAAGCAATTTCTCCCCTTACGACGAGTACCGGTTTTTTTGAGTGCCTTACCACATTTTCGGCCACGCTCCCGAGCAAAAACCTCTCAATTCCGGTCCTTCCAAGTGTGCCCATGACAATAAGGTCAATATTGTTTCTTTCTGCAAAATCGACAAGCTCATTTGCAGGAATTCCTTGCAGGATTACGGACTCAACCTCAACATTTGCTTCTTTCCCGGAGTTTTCGACATAAACCGTTGCCTCCTTGCTTTCAGCCCTGAAGTACTCGAGAATGGCTCTTTCCCATCCAACATCCTTTGGATAGGTTATCGAAAACCCTTCAGAAGCAATCACGTACACAGCATATAGTTTTGCACCACTTATTTTTGCGATTTCAACTGCTGTTTCGACCGCTTTTCTAACAGATTCCGAACCGTCGGTTGCAACCATTATCTTCCTGTAAAAACTGCTAGTCATACCTGACTCCCCATTTTCTTTTGAATTTATATTTGTTGATATGACAATAATCCTTTATAAAGTATCATTCAGGAAAGAAGCGATGGCGCAGATCGGAAATTGCTTGAAACCGAATGTGCCACCACGATTCTATAGATTTTCAAGTTCTACGATAGTTCAGCTAAGGTAACTTTTCTTTAAACCTCATTTGCCTCTGTGAAAATAATGGCATGTGTCGGGCAGGCTTCAACGCAGGCAGGCATATCTCTACCCTCGCAGAGATCACATTTTATCCCTGCTTCAGCTTGCCTGCTGATTACCTTACGATTGTGATTCATGGAACTGGTCCAGCAGCCCATAACAAGAATCATATGATATAAAGGAGTAAAACGTGAACATACCATAGAACAGATCCAGCAGTCTACGCAAAGATTCGGGTCATAACTTACCATACTGGCATTTTCATCCTGAGAAATAGCTTTTGTAGGGCAAACCGAAACACAGGGAGCATCCTTACAGTGACGACAGGTAATGGGAAGAGAAACTCCAAGGTCAGGGACAGGCTCCAGATTGATGCGTTTTTTCGGAGTCGGTTTTTCTCCTATAGCCGAAAAGAGGCTCTTGCTCGCGGAATGTGCAACTGCACATGCAGTCTCACAGGAGCGGCAGCCCATACAGCGTTCGGGACGAATCATTAAATCCTTCATTATAAATCATCTCTTAGTTCAAGCCCAGCGCCTTTCTTTTTTCGTCAATATGCTCAAGCATCAGATCTGCAGCTTTAAGGGGATCAGGCTCAACCGCAAAGCTTGCTCCGACCACGCTGTTCAAGCCTCCTGTCAGAAGTGACGTAACAGCCTGACTTCCAAGAACAGCCGGAATAGTCCCGAGCACGGTGAATACACCGGATGAAACCACATAAGCCCCGATACTAACTGCCTTTTCGCTCATCCATTCAGGGGCTGCTCCTGCTGCTGGAAGATCACTTATGTCCACACCCAGGCGGCCTGCGATCGCAGATGCAAGCACAAGGATACGGCTGATATCAACACAGGAACCCATGTGCAGGACAGGGGGTATGCCCAGAGCCTTACAGACAGCTTTTAACCCATCGCCTGCCATTTCGGAGGCTTCCGGCAGAAGAAGACCTGCTTCGGCACATGCAATTGCATTGCAGCCGGTTGTGACCACAAGCACATTGTTTTTAATCAGTTCTTTAACGAGGTTGACATGGCCGTAGTTGTGCTTTATTTTTACGTTATTGCAGCCGACAACAGCCCCAATTCCCCTAACTGCCCCGCCTGTTATCGCCTCAATGAGAGGATCAGGGCTTCCTCCAAGGGCATTGAGAATAGCTTCGACACTGAAGCCTGCCATGCACTCCTGCTTCTCTTCAGGTATGTTAACCTTTTCCGGAATCCTGTTAGGGAAGTTTTCGACAGCAATCCTTACGATTTCTTTTGCGGTTTCATAAGCTCTGTCCTCATGGAATTCCATTCTTATGGTGTTGGGAAAATCGGCCTTTGGAGATGTGGATATAAACTTTGTGTGGTAGCAGCCTGTAAGCTCTCCAAGCGAGGGCATGATACACTGGACATCAACAACCATAGCTTCCACAGCGCCTGTAATTACTGCCAGCTCCTGCTGAAGGAAAGTCCCTGCTATGGGAGTCCCATGCCGCATCAGGGTTTCGTTACCAGTACAGCAGATCCCTGCAACGTTGATGCCTGATGCACCCTTTTCCTCTGCAAGTTTAAGGAGCTCGGGGTCTTCTGCAGCTTCCACAATCATTTCTGAGAGAATAGGTTCGTGCCCGTGGACAATTACATTTACTTTATCTCTGGACAGCACCCCCAGATTAACGGTGCTTCTTCTAGGCTGTGGAGTTCCGAAAAGTATGTCCTGGACATCGGTGGCTATCATCGAGCCTCCCCAGCCATCGGAAAGCCCTGTGCGCAGTCCTTGCAGCAAGATATGAACCGCATCATTGTCCACACCTATATGAGTCCTGTGCATACATTCCACGATTTCCCGGTCAATTCCCCTGGGCTCTATTCCAAGCTCGGCCCAGAGTTTGAGCCTTGATTCAGGAACTCTTCTGGTACACTGGAGATGTCCATCCTGTTTTCCAAATTCCTGCAGCAGTGTGTCGGCAAGTTTGGCTGCGATTTCCTCCAGGCTTTTCCCATCAGAGGGAATCCCATATTCAGAGGCAAGAGATAGCAGTTTTGCTTCATCTTTTATCCTGTAGCTTCCAGCTTCTCCTTCACTCATTTTCTTAAATGTCAGAACAGCGTCTCTTGCATGGTCGGAATGAGCTGCTGCACCTGCGGCAATCATTCTAAGGAAATTCCTTGCAACTATGATATCTGCAGTAGCGCCGCAAATTCCCTTTTGAACTCCTTCTCCGAAGGGATCTATCCTGCATGGACCCATATTGCAATTCCGACAGCAAACTCCTAGCTGCCCGAAACTGCACTGAGGCAGTTGTTTTTCATATCTATCCCAGGCGGTTTCAATGCCTTCTTCTTCAGCCTTCTGAAGCATTTTCTGGCTTGCAAGGTCAATGCTTTTCTCATATATTTCCGTCTTCATTTCATATCCCACATTTAGCATGAAAATGCTGCCATCTGTAAGCATTTTCATTGGTTGTGCATTTTATTCAAAGAACATCGTGTTTGTTTCTCGATTCCTGCTGGAGCCATCCGAAACTTCAGTTCAAGCTCCCTGATTTAAAGCATTAGTCCCTAAATCTGTGATCCTAAAGCAACTTTACCTGGCTGATATTTTATTTCTTGATTTTCAGCCATGTATAATCTTAAAATTGGTTAATATGGAAGAATTCTTCAGGATTATCAAATTTTATTGCTTTATAAACTTTTTTAAAAAAACGTAGCTATATTCAGATAGAGCTCATCCCAAAACTAAAATCGTCACCCTGAATCTCAAATTTTGAACAATGAGTAGAGTTTTGGGAAGAGCTCAAACATTTGTTTAATTCTTTTAATATTTTTATAGATTGACTGATATGTTTGTGGACTACTTAGAGGCTAATTCACTCTTTCTGTGTTTATTTCTCTCCCATTTATTTTCTAGACTCGATGTAATTCTCGACTTCATCTAGTTCGTATTCCATTTTATACCTCATATTGTGGTTCCATTATTTTCAAGTTGTGCTCTATTAGATTGTGTTTCTACTATTGTGTTTCTACTGTTGTGTAGATAAGTTGAGTAGATAATTTTTTGGAGGCTGTCTAAAGGTCGCGTATTAACAAATTTTTGATATGTACCTTTTTTCCAATTTATTAGTAAGCTTAGATTAACTCGACTTTGCTAGATTAGACAGTTACTCCAACCACTGTTATCGATTTCACTACGAAATGTATTTAGTATATTAGATTTAATAATGGCATTTTACTCTGTAATGTGACATAGTCAAGTTAATGTTGCCCGAATAACCCCGATATATTTAATAGATTTTATCAGAAGTTAAAAGCATGACATTCCCGACAAAGATCCCTGTGAAATTTGCTTTGAAAGCTTCTTCTCTGTTTTTTATTTATCAATTGGTTCTCCTCTATTCTACGTTTATCCGTTTTTTACAAAAGGAATACGGAATCCTATTTCCTATTAACTATATAAGTAGATTGTGCCAATAAGATAAAAAAATAAAGCAAACGTTCTATACAGTACAAGAATTAGCTGTCCTATTTTAAAAAGAGCTATATGGAAATTTCTCTAAACTTATTTTTACTAGCCCAGTTTAAACTTAGAAATTTAACAATGCAAATTCATTTCAAAATATTTGACATATTATAAATGGAGGGTTTTGTAGAGACAATAGACTATAACTTGTAATTATCTAAAAACTCACATAAAATATTATAAAGTTTTAAAAGTTTTTTTGAATACTGCAATCTAAGTAAAAATATTATAATTTAGTATTTATAACATCAGTAGAATATTAGTTTTGATATTAGCTTATAGAAAGAACAACATTCGATAGAGTAGATAAGCTTCAAATCATAAGTGCCTGTAAATAAGATTACATTAAAATAGGAGTATGAATTGAATACGGTTAAGTAACGGGATAAAGTTCACATCCACAGAACAAAAAGCAAAGATTAAAAACAATCAGCTTTCCTTACTAAATATTAAACTTTGTCTCCTCCCATAGGAAAAGCGACTTTAACGGTGAATTTTGGTGAAAAAAAATCTTATGGATATTCTGGCCTGCCCTATATGTAAGGGCGATCTGGTTTTGAACGTTGTCGAAGAAAATGAAGAAGAGATCATATCCGGGACCCTCTACTGCCCTGTATGCAAAGAGCACTATCCCATTGATGAGGGAATCCCAAACTTACTTCCTCCTGACCTTAGAAACTGATGTGAGGGTTAAACTTGCAGCAGACATTCCAGAATGTTATTATCAACCGACAAGAGATAAACTCAATTGAGTTTGAAAAGGAAAGTGTTGAAATTTCACTTTCTCCCGGCGGAGAAGAAACCTTTGAGATCCTGATCACAAATTACGGGTCCCCTACGCATATTCACTTTTCAGTAAGTGACGAATTAAAAGGTCAGATCATTTTTCAGAGGGATAACCCATATGTGCTTCAGAAAGAATACGTTTCTGTAGTTGCAAGAATCCCGCAAGAAGGCAGGGTGCTTACAAAAGGGCAGATCTATATCACGGCGGGTTACGGCTCAAGAAAGAAAGGCTTTCCAGTCCAGCTTGGAAAAATCGATTCAAAACCACAGGAGCACTCAGAAGATGAGCCCAATGCAGGAAATCAGGAAGAAGAATTGAGTTCTCAAAGATCCTCAGCTGCACTACCTGTAAAGAGGCTCTCTTACCCTAAATCAGGAAGCGGAGTTGGCGAGTTTTCATCTTTTATCCGCAGAAGCTTTACAGGAAGCTTTACAGCCACGGAAAGAAAAATCCCCAAAAATATAAGTGAAAATGAAAAACTTCCTATGAATATCGCTTTTGGAGGCTTTTTACTACTTATATGCTTATTCTTCCTCTACTTTATATTGCCATCGAGCCTGCAGTTTAAAGTCGGATTTGCCCAGTCGGTTTTGTTTTCAATACTTTTTGTGACCTGTATGATATATATTCTGCTGAAAATTGCAGAAGAGATCTAAACCCTTTAGGAGAACTACAGTTTAAACCTGAGATTTATATCAATTTTGAACTTGATATCCACTCAATTCATTTCAGATTCATAACTGAGAGTTGATTTTCAGGTTCATAAGTCAAAACTCATTTCAGGTTTAGAACTGAGACTAACTTCAGATTTAGAATTGAGATTAACTTCAGATTTAGAACTGAGACTAACTTCAGATTTAGAACTGAGATTAACTTCAGATTTAGAACTGAGATTAACTTCTGAACCCGAAGTGAAAATTTACTTCAGGCGCATAAGTAAGAATTCATCTTGTTCAGAACTGAGAAAAGCATGGAAAAATCCATCTTGAGCATTCATAAATAGTTATAATTGTGGAGTCACCTGAAGACAAGAAAATTGTACTTTTCTGTATCTGATTCTCCCTCATTCCATGCTTTTCAGTCCGCCAACACTTTAGTTATTACTTAAAGAACTCTTTTTCATTTGGGTCTATTCATTTACTTTTACTTCTTATTTGAGTCTGTTCATTTTTAGAAGTTGAGAGTGATTTTTATATCATGAAGATATTGGTATTGTGTTCGTACCAGAGGATTAATGACAGATTTCTTATACATTACTAATTTAATTATTTCCTGTCTAACTCCGTATAATATCCTTTAGCAGTCTGAAACTACTATTAGGAAAACCTAGTGAGGAAGCTTATCCATGAAGTATATAATAGTTACCGGTGGGGTGATGAGCGGGCTTGGGAAAGGCATTACCATCGCATCCATTGGCAGAAACCTTAAAAACAAAGGTTATAAAGTTACGGCTATCAAGATCGACCCTTACATCAATATTGATGCAGGCACCATGAGCCCCTACCAGCATGGGGAAGTTTTTGTGCTCAAGGACGGAGGTGAAGTTGACCTGGATCTTGGGAATTACGAGCGGTTCCTTGATACTGAACTTACAAGGGACCATAACCTTACCACAGGCAAGGTCTACTTAGAAGTAATTTCCAAAGAGAGGAGAGGAGACTACCTGGGAAAAACCGTTCAGATCATTCCCCATGTCACAAACGAGATCAAAAGCAGGATCAGGAAGGTCGCTGCCCGGAGTGGGGCCGATATCTGTCTTATTGAAATCGGAGGGACTGTTGGGGACATTGAGAGCATGCCTTTCCTTGAGGCTGTACGCCAGATGCACAGAGAGGAACCTTCCGAAAATGTTGCATTTATTCATGTCACACTGGCTATGGAAGACCTTCAGGGAGAGCAAAAAACCAAGCCTTCCCAGCACTCCGTAAAGGAACTCCGCACCCTTGGGCTCAGTCCTGAAGTAATCGTTGTAAGATCAAAGTCACCTCTTCAGGAAAGCGCCAAAGAGAAAATTGCCCTCTTTTGTGATGTACCCCAGGAACTGGTTATCAGCGCTCATGACGCCGATGATATTTATGAAGTGCCTCTTGAGATAGAAGAGCAGGGATTAACCACCCAGCTCATGAAACACCTGCAACTTGAGTCCAATGTCGAAAACGGCGCGTGGAAAGAGATGGTTGCAAGGATGCACTCTACAACCAACACGGTTAAACTTGCAATCGTCGGAAAATATACCAATCTTGAGGACTCTTACCTTAGCATCCTTGAAGCTGCCAAACATGGAGGAATTAATAACGGATGCAGGGTTGAAGTTAATATGGTTGAAGCCGAAATTCTGGAAGAAAATCCAGCCGAAATTGAGAAGCTAATAAGGTATGATGGGATTCTTATTCCGGGCGGTTTTGGCGGGCGTGGCACAGAAGGCAAGATGATGGCAATTAAGTTCGCCAGGGAAAATGATATTCCATTCCTTGGGATCTGCCTGGGCATGCAGCTTGCAGTCATCGAGTTTGCCAGAAATGTGGCTAAACTCAAAGGAGCAAACAGTACGGAATTTGACGAAGATACCCCTTACCCTGTGATTGATCTCCTGCCTGAGCAGACCGGTGTTGCAGAAATGGGCGGAACCATGCGTCTTGGGGACTATGAAGCCATCCTTACAGAAGGCTCTATTGCCGCTAAAATCTACGGGACCAATTACATTGTTGAGCGTCACCGCCACAGGTATGAGGTTAACCCGGAGTTTGTTGACAGACTTGAGTCTTACGGCATTGTCTTTTCCGGTAAAAACAAGAACAGGATGGAAATTGCTGAGATTCCTGGCAAGCGTTTCTTCTTTGGTTCCCAGTTCCATCCTGAGTTTAGATCACGGCCTGGAAGACCGTCTCCTCCATTCAATGGCCTCGTCGCGGCAATGTGCAAGTACAGGAAGGAAAGAGAAGGACGATAAAGCAGGTAAAGATTATTTTAGGGGATTTATCACCTTTAATTCCTTTTTCATGAATATTTTAATCGTATAGGAGAAGTTCAAACCTTTAACCTAGCCTGACACTCTATCAAAAAAATTTATTTGGCTGGAAACTGATAAATACTCTTACAATTGAAAAAGGTAGATTACGCGATATCTATTGAGGCATCTTACATAAGTAGTGCCTGTACAGATATCGCAATTTTACCAAAACCTATGAAGGTACATATTATGGCAATGTCTAAAAAAGATCTGGAAAAGAAGAAAAGCGCTAAAAGACAAAAGCTTGAGGAGCTAGAAAAACAGGCTTCTGCAGGTAGCAAGGACGCAAAGAAGAAGCTTGCGAAGGAAAAGAAGAAAAAATAATTTCTTTAGAAGTTTTTCTTTTCTAGATAGCGTGTAAAAAGATCCGGGGACTATTCACCCCGATCAACACCAATTTTTATCTAAACTGTACAAGAAGTTATCTAAACTGTACAAGAAGTTATCTAAACTGTACAAGAAGTTATCTAAACTGTACAAGAAGTTATCTAAACTGTACAAGAAGTTATCTAAACTGTACAAGA
>JAEWQJ010000030.1 GCA_023399215.1 Methanobacteriota archaeon | reverse complement strand
TACCCATTAAATCGACTAGTTCAATAACTCCACGATAATCTGTCCTAATATACTGCTTGAATAAGACAAGAACAAAGTGTTGATGCTGAGTATAATTTCGTTTTGAGAACTTACATGAGTAAAGGTTTAGTCTGGAAGACTGAACAGTCTTCAGACTAAGTTCAATAAATTTAATATACTTGTTATTGCTACTTTTATTTGAAATCACTTATTTTAGGTGTTCCTACGTTTTTGTGGTGAAAAGTGGAAGGGGTACTTTATTTAAAACCTTTTTTATAATAAATGAGCAATTGAGGATTTCTACAAAGCCAAAAAGTGAAATTATATTGAGATAAAACAAAAACACAGTTGTTTTGAAAAAATTACTGTATTTTAGGCAAGTATGCCTATCACTCACCAACAACGCCTGTAAGAAAAGCAATTTGAAAAGATTAGAGAAAGCCTGGAAGATTTTTTCCCATTGCCTATCCCCCGACAAACTAACCCAAAAAATATTCCCTTCATATATTCTTTGGATTAGAACATCTTCCAGGCAATTCTTTACTCACATACCATCCAGTCATTTCCCCTTTGTGTTGACCTATTCGTTTTGTCTTAGTGCTCTATCCATTCGTTTTTATCCGTTCGTTTGGGTTTGTTCTCTTATTCTCGTGGATTGGATCTGCTCTCTTATTCTCATGGAGTTACAAGCTATAATTATTCCTAAACTTATTTAAAATAAATTATATGAAAAATTGGTTCCAAGCAAATAATATTTCCGCATAAAATGTTTTTTTAGCAAACAATATTTGAATATTAGTTATTATTTTTTCGATTCTGTATATTTTTCTTGAAGGTGATTGGCACAGGATGAGACATACCAACTATCCTAAGCCTTCCCAATTAAATTATATTTCTCAACCTGTTTTTTACTGGCGAGAAAATCTGAGGAATACAAGCACAAGTGCCGAAATCGCAGTTACCAAACTGAAAGCTGGTGCAGACGCTGGCGAAGGTGAATTTTCTGAGGCTGGTTTTTTTGAAGTGGGTTGATTTTCGGACTCAGACTACTCAGAAGTAGGAGTTTCGCCTTTGTAGTGTTCGTTGGAAATGGTGCAGTAGGCGACTGTAAAATCTCATTTCATAGCAGGTTTGTCTTCTCTAGGAAGATTAATATGATACCAAAAGTTTATTTCAGTTTAAATTATTTTTTGATTTCAATTACTTTAACGGAATTTAGAGCGGTAACGTGAACATACTCCGTTGCTTATAGCGAGGTACGCCAACGTAACTTTGATTTTTCAACATTTTAAAAACTCCGATTAAAAGGTTAAATGTTAATCTATGCATAAAATAAGAGCAGATAATTAAAAAGGATAGATAGAATGTTGTATTCACTTTTTAATAAGAAGGTTTAATATTTTGGCTATATTATTTAATGTGAATAAGATAGAAACTGATAAACCAATAAAAATTATGAATATCATTAAAGACTCAGAATGTAACCATCCGAATTGGTTTGGAAGTAACATATAAATCGGAAGTATGATACCAAATAATAAAGTTCCTAGTATCCAATATCCCATTGATTTTCGTTTAATAAGCTCAAAACAAGTGTTTGTAGGCTCATAATCCTTTTTTAACACTTCAATTTCATTAATTGAAGTATCAATGGTTCTTAATCCGTTCATTATAGTTTTAAGTTTCAACGCTTTTAATACAATATCGGAATCTAATTCTTTTTGTTCAGTATTTTGGCTCACATTTAAACGATTAACAATTGCCGTGTCAAGATTATCAAATGCCCGTCTAATGTTCCAAAACGCGATTTTTTCATATTTTTCTATCCATGATTTGTATTTTTCATCATTAGTTAGTAATTCTTCTGTAAATAGAAATTGATAACCAAGTTCCATGGGATCTGGGTAACACCGGATTATTGCTTTTAAACTAGCACATGCTTCATCTATATTTAACAAGGGTTTCTCAGTATTTCCATTTTGTTGTTCACACATTGAATTGATAGATCTCAATGCCTCATACAATTTGTATTGACAGTCATTGTTAGTATGTCGTCTGAATTGCACATCACAATCGTTAATTAAGCTAAAAATACTCGAGTACACATTCATTTTTTCACGTCTTAATGATGTGAAATAATTTATATTATGACTTTGTATGTAAGTATAAAAAGTTAGTCCGAATGGAATCATAATTGACAGCCAAACACCGGTTATTGATGCAATAGTGGAATATAAATCGGAAGTACTATCCATTAAATACCAAACCTTCGATCTCAGATTGTAGATTGACTTTCACACGTAAAGTTTAGCCTGCAAATAGAAGTCAGCGTATTATAATTCAGAGAAACTATTTTGCTTTACGGATAGCTCAATATATACTTTGTTCTGTTTCATAAGTATAGGACTTACTCACTTGAAGAACAAAATCAATTACATTAAAGACTGTGGATTAAAGTTACGTCTTAGACAGTTAACAGTCCGATGCTGTTGATTTTTCAGTTCAACTGCGTAAGTCCTAAAGTATTATTTCAGGTAAGTTCAAAAACTCATAGTAACCACGTGGTTTTAAGGCTTCATTGGGGATGTTAACGCCTAGTTTATAGAGTGATTTGAAGCATCCATGTAAAAAAGGCAACATATTATGCAACCCACATTCCGCAGATGTACACAGAGGTAGAATTTATTTACCTAATTGTCCAAAATAACCAATCAAATACTGGATTAATATTTAATTTACTGCTATTTTGAGATAATTAATGGTATTCTTGTGTATCTCGGCAGAAAGTGGGCTGCAAATAGTTGATCTCCAATTCTCAGCAGTATAAGTATATTTCTAATTAAAAAATCGTCATTTTTATCTAAAGTGAAAATGTAATATGTGGGTTATGGTAGACGAAAATTTGAAGACTATGATTAAAAACTCTTTGTACGGTTTTTTCCGAGAATATGACACTTTTGAACACTGCCGCAATTCCCCCCTGAATTCAGAAGTAAATGGAATGCTCGAAAAGTATCGGAAAAAGTACAATAGCATTTTAATAAACCAGCATGATATGTTACCAAAAGAATTAGAAGATGATATTCAGAATCTTACATACTCGATAACAAATGTACTGAAATCAATAAAGAGCATAGAAACTGATCTTTTAAGTTTAGTCAGTGTATGTGCAGATAAAGCCCTTGAAATTTACAACAATTTTGATGATTATTTTGATGATTCGCAGGAAGCTAAATATTATCCTCAAGGTTGTGGCATTGAACCTTGTTATAATACGGGAAATTCAGCCTATACAATTACTGTTAACGGAAATAACTCCCCTGTAATCATAGATTCAAATGATAATCACATCTATACTGACATGGAAAATGTCAATAATATGAATGTATTTGAAAAATTGAGAGACTCTATATCAATTAATACAGATGGTGAAAATAAGGAAGAACTACTATCTTCGGTTAACGAGATGGAGAAGGCAAAAGGAACTTCTGAGTATGCAAATGCATATAGGTCTTTTATGCGGGTTGCTAAAGATTGTATAACGATAGTGACTCCGTTTATTCCATATTTATCTGATTATCTCAGCTAACTATCATTACAATATTATCTACAAAATTTAAGCTTATTCTTCCAGATAATTTTAAAGAAATGGCAAGTTGAGCGTAAGTCTCTGACTAGTGTCATGGCAACTTAATTATGATAAGTTAATACATAGAGAACATCTCATACGTAGTCCCTTTTTTAATTATAATGATTCATAACTAAATTGCTTAGACACTAGTGAAATTATATTGATCTTTGGAACTGTAATATTTTGGATTCCTGTTATTCTACTAATTTGTCTATCAATCAGAGATCTCATTAAGTACCCACCGCAAAATAACTTAGGCACCTTTTTACACTGTACTTAACTATTTTCATAAGCGGCTCCATCTATTTTGTTCCGTAATAATTATGCGTTGCCTAAGTTATTTCGTTGCGGGCACTAACCGAAGTAAGAAAGTACACGAAGAAAAAACTGGGCTGGACATAGCAAAAGAAAGATACGCAAAAGGTGAAATCACCAAAGAAGAACTTGAAGAAATAAAGAAGACTCTCACTTCAGTGTAGCTTCGCATAACATTTACACCCAGCCTGAAACCTCTCTGGCAATACATGCAGTCACAGGACATGGGCAAAAATAAGCCATTATCCATCCTAGCATTTCATTTGAGAGGCACCTATCTGGGCAGGCATACTTACACTTCCTGCCCTCTATACCTCTGGAAGTAGGTCAATTTCTGTGATTTTCTGCCTCCATTTGCACGTAAACATCCGGTTTTTGTGGGGGTTTTGACAGGGATGAAACAAAAGGATAAAAATTAAGCTGAGATCACTGAATTGCCACAACTCATTACGCAACTGTTGATGTGCTATTTTGATCTTGTGAGCTGCAGACGAAAGCAATTTGCAGCCCGTAAGGAGATCTGTCTGGAAGTACAAGTGTATCGATTGAGAAAGAGGGTACTTTAGAGACGAAACTTTTTTGTTGAAAATAAGAGTTGTATGGATCCTGGAATATTTTTTTGAATCGAATCACTTGACACCTCCAAAATATAAATAAACCAAACTTGTTATATAGTTTTTGGATATATTATATATATTTTGATTTTTGCTATTTAGTTTTAGTTTTCTTGGGGTTGATTGGCAAGGGATGAGACATATCAACTACCCTAAGCTTTCCTAATAAAATTATGTTTCTCAACCTGTTTTTTACTGGCGAGAAAATCTGAAGAATACAAGTACAAGTGCCGAAATCGCAGTTACTAAACTGAAAGCTGGTGCAGATGCTGACGAAGATAAATTTTCTGAAGCTGGCTGCCCAGAAATTGGTTGACTTTCGGTTTCAGTTTGCTCAGAAGTAGGAGTTTCGCCTTTGTAGTATTCGTTGGAGATTGTACAGTAGGCAACTGTAAAGCCACTGTTTACCAGAATATCTCCTGTTTTAAAATCGTTTATCTGATAAACAATGTCAATTGGCATAGAACCTCCAGCCCACTTTTCAGTAGGCTTAATTGTCCATTGATACAGAATACTGGAGTTTTCTTCCACTACATCAGCCCGATATACATTAGTTTTTGAAGTTGAACCATTTATAATTTCAAAATAACCTTCTCCGATTTCACTTAACTCTACAGACACTTCTGACTTTTGAGAAACGGTAAGGTTTATACCGACAGTAAAAGGTTCTCCAATATTTAGAACCGGCTTTGCAACTTCAGCACCTGGAAGAAGTTTATTATTGTAATATACATCCATTTTGCCATATGGACTATCTGCAGCTACATTTCCTACTAATAAAACTATACAAAATGCTCCAATTAGAATCAGTTTTGCTCTCATATTTCTGCACCTACTTCTGAGATAAGATTATCGTATCCTGCTGATGTTTCAGTGGAACCACCTGTTTTATCTCCAACACCTTTCGGACTAGGACCAACAATAGTAGCTGAGTAGCCACCGAAATGAAAAATCATCTGTTTATTTCTTCCAATCCATATACTACTTCCATCCTCATTTTTTCTTGATGGATGATTGATATGTTCTTCAGTTCTGACATACCTCTGCCCCTTATGCCCAAAATAAGGCTTTGGAATCGCTTCATTATCGTTATCAATAACAGTAAATACCTGATATTTTCCCACAATTTCATAAGTCCACACATTAACCGTAAAAATCCAGTGTGGCGGCAATACCGGCAACCCGCAGGGAACAGCTGTCATTGTCCGATCCAGTTTTTTTGAAATTTTGTCTCCGATTTCACCGGAATATTTGTCAGCAGTTTCATTTGCCAGATTTTTCAGTTCGCTATCGATTCTCCCAAAACCGGCATCAATAACTTCACCTTTGTTTACTGTAACTGCACAGATCCCATTTGCAACTCCGATTTTGATGTCAGTATCCACTCTGTTCAGAATAGCTTCAAGTTCATCAGGTTCAACAGGCGGGTTTGAATTTCGAATTTCCGTTTTCATTATAGAAGAAAGTTCAACTGCCAGTTTATCCGTTGTAGATTTTTCGAGAATTTCATTGTCCGAAATCCCATTAAGGTAAGTTGTCGTGACTTCCCTGATTCGACTATCCTCTATGCAGTCGGAAATAACAGGATTTGAACTAACCTCTTGAACTACATTTTCAAGAATCTGAGACCTCATTTCCTGCGCATACATGTGTTTCAGGTTGTAAACTTCTATGTCAAGACGAGTTGTATCCAGCGAAATATTCTGCTCACTGAGGTTCTGTTCAAGCAGGAAAACTTCTGCGTTCAGGTTGGAAATACTCTGGCTGATTTGATGTGCCATTTCAGTTTTTACGTACTCATCGCTTGAGGCGATAATATCTCCAATTTCCTCGGAAATGCCGGTTGTGAAAATGCAGGTGTTCCGGACACCCAGGGGATAAACCGTTTTTCCGCTCATGGTGTCAGCCCATTCGTATTCATCTCTCAGGTCGAAATCAGGATCATGGTATAGATAGTTCGGTTTCTGGTCAACGATCAGGGTCAGATTTTCTGTCCAGTTGTATTTGCTTTCCGGCTGGCCGGTGACGGTCATTGTCGAGATTATACCCATGTCCTCTCCCAGAGCCGAAGCAGCCCTCTCGATTGCAGGATTGTTAAAAAGGGTTATAGGGCCCGAGGTCACGCTGTCAAGCAGACCGGTATCAAGGCCTTTTTTCTCAAGGGCTTTGAGAACGTAGGAGTTGAGGTCAGAATCCAGTTTACGGTTTTTCTGGTCGATATCTTCAAGCAGCTTGCTGTACGCTTCACTTTTTGCAATGTACCGGGCCGAGTCACTTGAAGTGTACATTGTTCCTGAAGGCGTGAGGTACTGCTCTTTATTTACGTAAGCTTCCCGGTCTTTTTCCAGTTCCATAATAAGTTTTTCCGCAGTTTCTACCTGAAGGGCTGTTGGGTTCTGACCTGGAGAATCAAGAAGAGAATAATTGAAGGATGGATTGTCCTTTTCCACCGAATCCAGCATTACCAGCACTTCTTCTGCCATAATTCGGTGCAGCCAGGGTGGAATATCGCAATTTACAGCATGTTTGGGCAGATATTTCCCATCAGGATAGGCCCAGAACATGCTTTCTATTGACCTTAAATCCACATACGCATCCCTGTATTTGTCGGCAGCGCCGGAACAGCATGGGTCAAACCTTTCGGTTTTAGTTGTGCCGCTGTCTATGCTGTTGTTTATGCCATTATCCGTACCGTTATCTACATCTTCGGCACTGCCTATACTGCCTGTGTTGTTCAAATAGAGGGTTGTTTCCCGGTATTCCCGCTCTATCGGATCAGAATAAGTCAACAAACCGGAATAGCCGCCTGCTGGAGGACATTTGTGGTAGATTATTTTTAGGTTTTCAGCTTCGGTTTCGGCATGAGAAAGGGATATGAAATTGATTTTGCTTACAGTGTGGGAATCCGAGCCGCTTGACGTATCAGAATGCGTCACAGTTGTGTAGTTTCCATCAGGCAACTGTTCCCTGGTTTTCCATCTGTATGTATAATCGTAATCGTAGTCTATTTTCCAATTTGTCCTTATTTTGTAAGATATATCGTACCTTATTCTCCAGTCAAAAACGTGATCTTCCCGATCCAGGTAGCCTTCGCTTCGGTTTTCGACCATAAGGGCATCATTACTTACATAGGAGAAATGCGGTTCAATTTTCACATCGATTATATCAACCGAGGTCAGGCTGACAGATGCCGAGGTGACCGACCAGCTGGTTACATATCCTTCTGGAGGGTCAATTGAAGGGTTTAAGGATTCGGAGTAATAAATTTGAGTTGGATAGCTCCAGGAATAAGACGGCACAAGAGACCCCCTATGCGTTCCGGATGCATAATATCTCGAGTACCACCTGACGGTTTGCCCGCTGAACGAAACCGAGTCCGGGTCAAAATTTGCAGTGATTTGAGAGCTCATCGGGTCTGGAGAATCAAAGCCGTCTCTCAGGATCTGTCCCTGGACCGATGCAGTATAAACGCTGTCCGTGACCGAATGGATGAGATCAGGATTTTCCTCTGTCCACACGTGGTCGTTGAAGACCCAGCCGTCAAGAACCCCGTCGGTATAATCGGATGCTGAAAGTTCGATTTTCGAACTTTCTGAGATATCTTCAAAAGAGGTATTTGTCACTTTAAGGGATTCATCTATACTTTTTTCAATATCCAGAGAGAAGGATTTATTCTGGGCAAGCGAATCGTAAGTCGTTGTCAGGTTTACACCTTTCTCCATTTCGTAAGCTGAAACTGAGGTATTAAGACTGGTAGAGCTACTAAAACCGGTAGAGTTCGGACTGGAGTTCAGACTGGAGTTCAGGCTCAAATCTGTTCTTTCGCTTCTGGAATTGAGAATATCCTCGTAGAGGACTTTTCCATTATAGTAGCTTGTGTAGGTAAGGGCCAGAGGGTCAACCGAATCAAAAATCCTCTTCTGGGTATAAAGTGTAGCCCCATTGATTGAACTTGAAAGGGCAGGGTTGGTCAGGATATTGAGAGGGCCGTTTGCATAATGCTGCCAGGGACCGTAGATAAAAGTCCTCAGGTTTGTTGCTCCCAGCACTAAATTTGATGTTGAATCAAGCCTCGAAGTGTTTCCAAGCTCGGTTTCGTACTCCCTGACAAGCTCTTCGAGAAGAGGTTCTCTTGACGTGATCAGTGTGGAAAGCTTCATACTGCTATTGAAACTTTCTCCGGATTCAAGGTTAACAAGGGTATAGTTCAGGGCAGGAATTTCAAAAACATAATAAATAGTGTAATTTTTGTCAGTAGATGAAATGCCAGCAGGTGAAATGTCAGTAGGTGAAATGTCAGCAGGTGAGATTTCACGCTGCAGAGTTCCGGTTACTTTTCTTATTCTTATCTGTTCGGGTTCTATATCAGGTTCCACATTAATTGCGTATTCCCTGAAAGTGTGGCTGTTTCCCTGGTAGTTTGTAGAAAGTAGCGTGTTAAAAGAGTCTACTGTGATATCTTTTATCGGGCTTACTTCAATTATGAACCAGTCAGAGGCTTTGAGTTCGTCCCCGTAATAAAGTTCAATTGAGGCATATCCCGAGGCTGCAGAATCCGGAATTTTCACGGCTTCCTCGAGTGAAACTTTCTGGAAAAAGCCAGTTGCCTGGCCGTAGTTCACATTCTTGATTTCGCGGCCTGAAGAGTCATTGACAATTAGCAAAATATCCCGGTTTTTCCAGAAGGATTCGATCTTGCCCCATATATCGGAAGGCAGATTTATAGAAATCTGAAGCGTGTCCTCTCTTTCGAGGTTCTGGTTTTTTGGAATTACCATAAAACCATCTTCCGAAAACCTGCTAACAGCATCGCCTTCAGGCAGGATTACAGGGTGCTCCCCCTGCCATTCAAGAGCTTCCATTCCTGCATAATTGAGGCAGCGAGCAAGGTCGAAAGAGGCAAGTTTGATGGCATCCTGCCTTGGATCATTATTTTCGGTCGTATAAATTGTTTCTGCGACTTCGCTATCTATTTTCATAAGATATACTGAAGTAAAGGTAGCAGCAAGCAAAATGAAAATTCCAATCACGGCATAGGGTATATAGGCACAGCTATCCTCAATGAAATATGAAAAATCGTTAGAGAACTTCCCGACCATCACCCTATCCCCAAAAACAGGAATGTAAACGTAAATCAACTAATAAGCCAACCAAATGTAAAAAATATTAAAGAGTTTACCTAATAAATACTTTACTTCTAAGCGGAAAAACACTTTGTCAAGAACAATAAATTGGGTATAACTAATAATGAAAATATGTGTAGAAATAAGTTAAAAATATCAAAATAAACAGATAAAAAATAAATAGATAAAAAATAACTAGATAAAAAATAAATAGATAAAAAATAAATAAAAAATGGGGACCCAGTAATAAAAAAACTAAATAAGGTAAGATAAAGGAAACTGAAATTGTATGGAAACAGTACTCCTATTTTTGTTCTTAGCTTTTCCAGTGCTGTTAATAGGCTGTTAATAATTTTCTGATTCTTTTACTTCTCCTTTACTTTTGTTTAAACTCTTCTTCAACAGGCAACTTAATATATTCTCTAACTCAAAACAAATATTTTGAGAATTTTTTTGGGATTAGAGACGATATGTATATATTTTAAGGAAATTACTTTGTCTGTTCAAGCACAAAATTAAAAATATTTGCCAAGCAATTAAAGAGAGTTGTACAAAATAGTTAAAAAGATTTAAATAAGTAATTAATAAAAGGTTAAATGAAAAATTTAAAAAGAGTTAGATGAGAAATTAAGAAAGAATTAAGTGAGAAGCTAAGACAGGCTAACTGAGAAAAAAGTTAAGTGAAAAAACGCTGATCTCAATGACAGACAAAGGAAGTATGAGAGAAAAAACCCTTAAAATAGAGAGGCTCGCAGGCTATCTTCTGCCAGCAGTTATATTTTCCCTGGCTTTGTGGACCCTGGATAAACAGATACGTCATTTGCACTCGATGTATGTACTCAGAAGTATTACCAGCATTCCACTAAGCCATATAGAGCTTGCGTTCTTTTTAACTTCCTTGAGTTATCTTGCTTTAACAGGTTATGACTACCTGGCAGTTCGTCATATTAATCACCCTCTGCCTTATAAGCAGACTGCCAGAGCCTCTTTTATCAGCACGTCCATAAGTTATAGTGTTGGTTTTAATATCCTGACAGGAAGTTCGCTGAGATACAGATTGTACTCGAGAAACGGGCTGAACCTGCGCCAGATCTGGGAAATTATAATTTTCTGCGTACTCACCTTCTGGGTCGGATTTTGTTTTGTCGGAGGCTTGCTCTTCACATTTTATCCTGTGAAACTGTCAGATTACGTGCCCGAGATCCCTGTCCCGCTAAACCTTATTGGAATTCTTTTATTGCTAAGTGTTGCTATTTATTTCATATTCTCGTTCAGGAAACTGAATTTCAGGGCAAAAGGGTACCAGATCAGGATCCCTGAACCGAGAATAGCGTTCTTGCAGCTTGGCTTATCGTCAGTAGATTACCTGCTTTCGGGAAGCATTATCTATTTCCTTTTACCTTCAAATCCACATCTTACCCTGCTTCACGTCCTTGTGTTCTTTGCGCTGGCACAGATTATAGGGCTGATAAGTACTGTCCCGGGCGGGCTTGGGGTTTTTGAAACCCTTATGCTGTTTATGCTGGAACCGTATTTCGGTACTGTCGATATAATCAAACCGCTTCTCCTTTTCAGGACAATTTACTATTTCGTTCCCTTCCTTATTGGGCTGCTGGCCCTTATGTTCTATGAATATCAAGAGAGAGACGAATTCCTGAGGAAAATTGAGAAAGCCACGTATTCAAGCCTATCCGAGCTAGCACCTCAGATCTTTTCGATTCTTGTTTTCCTTGGAGGAGTTTCCCTTCTCTTTTCCGGAGCCCTGCCTTCAGATCCAAGGTACCTACATGACCTCAATTACATTATTCCTCTTCCCTTAATCGAAGCCTCCAGGCTTTTTGGAAGCATTATGGGGGTACTACTCCTGCTCCTGGCAAACGGTCTCTGGAAAAAAATTGACGGAGCCTATCTTCTTTCTCTTTCCGTACTTTTTATGGGCGGGATATTTGCCCTTCTGAAAGACCTGGATTACCATGAAGCTGCGATTCTTTTTATCCTGTTTTTCTTTTTGCTTCCCTGCAGAAAATATTTTTACAGAAAATCCTCTCTTATGCATCAGTCTTTTAGCAAAAGTAATGTAATTGCAATAACCCTGGTCTTCGTAAGCTTCGTATGGCTTGGATTTTTTTCATACCATAACGTGAAATATTCAAACGAACTCTGGTGGCAGTTCGGGATTAATTCCCAGGCCTCTAGTTTTTTAAGGGCTACAGTCGGAGCTTTCATTCTGCTTTTTGTTCTTGGAGTGGCAAAAATCCTGAGCCCCTTTTCCAGGGACATTCACATGCCAGGGGCAGAGGAGATGGAGCTTGCAAAAAAAATTATTAACCAGAGTGAGGAAACGGCTGGAAACCTGGTGTTTACAGGGGACAAATATCTGCTTTTTGATGATAAAAAGCAGGCTTTTTTGATGTATGGAGTTTCCGGAAAGACCTGGGTTGCAATGGGAGATATCGTTGGAACCAGCAGTCAGGCAAAAGAGCTGATCTGGGACTTTTATGAAATGAGCAAGCTGCACCAGGGAAGGGCTGCTTTCTATGAGGTGAGCGAAAAATATATTCCGGTTTATCTTGACCTTGGTCTGACCCTTATAAAAATTGGGGAAGAGGCGAAAGTTCCCCTTGAGGCTTTTACCCTGGAAGGAAGTGCAAGCAAAGATTTCCGTTATACCGTAAGGAATGTGGAGAAAAAAGGATACTGGTTTGAAATTGTCTCTAAAGAAGAGGGTCGGAGCCTTATGCCTGAACTCCGAAAGATCTCAAACGCCTGGCTCAAGTTGAAAGCAGGAAAAGAAAAGCGATTCTCAATTGGTTACTTTGATGAGAAATACCTGAGCAATTTCCCGATTGCCCTCGTCAGGAACGAGTCCGAAATCGTTGCTTTTGCGAACATCTGGACAGGCGCGGATAATGAAGAAATCAGTGTTGATCTCATGCGCCACAGTCCCGATGCCCCTGACAGGACGATGGAATATCTTTTTGTTAAGCTCATGCTCTGGGGAAAAGAAAAAGGGTACAGGCGTTTTTCACTCGGAATGGCTCCCCTTTCAGGGCTTGAAACACGGCAATTCGCTCCTATGTGGCATAAAATCGGGTCTTTAATCTTTACCCATGGAGAACACTTTTATAATTATAAAGGACTGCGGGATTTTAAAGAAAAGTTCAATCCAGTCTGGAGCCCAAAATATATCGCTCTTCCCAATGGGTTCAAACAGGGCCTTGTCTTAAAAGATATCGCAGCCCTGATTTCAGGAGGAGTGAAAGGGATTTTCTCAAAAGAAAATAAACGATCAGCAAGCCGTAGAGGGTATCAGGCACCGGAAAAGCCATCTGAAGAACTCACCTGAGTTTTCTGCCGGTTGAATGACTAATAATTGAATAGCTGAATAACTGAATAACTGAATAACTGAATAACTGAATAACTGAATAACTGAATAACTGAATAACTGAATAACTGAATAACTGAATAACTGAATATCTAACTAGCTCAGCACTCTTTAAATAAGGTTTTTAAGTTTATCTAGAATCAAAAACATAAATTCCTTTGTGCTAGCAAGACATTCTTTCTGCCCGAGCATTTCCTCTTTTTTCTGGACAAACGGTCCATTTGTCATTCCATCTCCAAACCGCTTGATCAAACTCAGGATTCTGTCTTCATTCACCTCAGGGTGAAATTGAAGCGCTATAACCCTGTCGTTGTAGATAAACCCCTGATTCTTACAACTCTTACTTTCAAAAAGCTTAACAGCCCCCACCGGCAAGTCAAAAGTTCTGGAATGCCAGTGAAAAACTGTTATCTCGTCCGGCAGCCTTTCAAGAAATTCCGGCTTATTCTCGCCTCCGGATACCTTTACAGGAAACCAGCCCATTTCCATGTGCCTGTTTTCATATACGCGGGCCTCGAGGATATCGGCAAGCAATTGTGCACCAAGGCAGATTCCCATTATAGGTTTTCCTGCTTCGATTGCCTGCTTGATAAACGCTTTTTCATCTATCAGCCAGGGATTTTCTTTATAATCGTAAACTCCAATCGGGCCGCCCATGATGATAAGAAGGTCAAATGATTCAAGCTCTGGAGGGCTTTTAGTTTCGTAAAAACGGGTTGATTCAAGCATGTGGCTTTTGATTTTTGCGTATTCTTCAATGGTGCCAAGTGTGTTTATTGAAGAGTGTTGGAGAACATGGACTTTCATGAGGAATCAGTTATGGTTTTGAACTTAAATATTTGCATTTGATTTCTACAAAGCCCTATATTATATATTGCCATATGAAGAAGCTTTGTCTGCGTTTCCTTTCTTCAGTGTTTTCCATATTTCTACGGTTACTTTCTTGTTTTGGATTAATGAAGAATAATAACCAATGAGAAATAAAATAGCCGGTTATAATGGCTGACGTCTACTACTAGACTTTCACAGCGTCCAATTTTTGCTCGTATTTTGACCGAAAATGAACGGCTCCAGCTATACAGTGCACATGACAGAAGTATAGCTTAATTTTCTGCGGTTTGTGGAAAGTTTCACTCTCCTAGGCAAACCCGTAGAGTACTTGACTGAAATAAACTTATTTATATTCCAGTGTGCAGTTATAAACCTGATCAAGAATGAAGTCTGACACTATAATACGCAGTTTTCTAATAGCCATTTTAGTATCACTGATAGCATTAATTCTAGAAGGAGCTTACTATGGACTACGTCTTGGAAATACTGATGTTCTCACTGCTGGTTTTGTCAATAACTATTCAGATTTAACCAGCCCCGTAAACATAATATTCCTTGCTATAATATTCGTCTTAACACTCGTAATAGCTTTAAGTAAGATATCTAAAAAAGAAAGGCCGTAAAAAATAGAAAGTGAGGGTTCAAAAAGATTATAAAAAACAGGAAAATCTGACTATAGGTGTAGTGGATTAAATCTGACAAAAAGGCTCATCAGTTTTGCAGTACCAAACCTAATACTATATTTTTCTCAGTTTTCGAAAAGCTGTCAAAAAATTTGTAAATATAAAACTATTGCATTTTTAATTTCGTTTTTCAGGGTATCTGAAGATATCATTTTTTATTCAGCCTAAAGTAACAGGTTACAACCTCTCATTTGCACTGGAATGGAATGATAAATTTGATATCTCAATATCGGTTATCATAATAATTATATAAAAATATGGATAAAACTCCCTGCGCCAGGATTAAAGAACCGAAAAGACAAAGCATCCAGAATTCTGCACCCCTGAAACCCAATATAAATACGATAACAGTATTTAGATATAGCATATATTCATTTGTTTTGGATCCGGCTTTTTCCCTGAGGAGAGTATTTCTTTCGTCTTTCATTTCAATTTTGAGTTGTTTCTCCGCTTTTGTGGAGTCTTTAATTGCGAAAAGCTTTAAAATATTGTCAACTGAATGTCCGAATATCAGTAATGCTATTGCAAGTGGAATAATTACCCGAATATCCCTGCCATATAATTTTATAGCAAATAAACATCCTATAATAATTCCTGCACTTATTCCAACTAATATATAATTTTTAACTTGACTGTTAATTTTTATCATTTTTTTCCTCCTCATAAATGAAGATTTCTTCAATTGTAGTGTTGAAATATCTGGCAAGTTTAAAGGCTAAAATGATAGACGGGTTATATCTTCCGTTTTCTAGAGAACCTATTGTTTGCCTGGAAACTTCCAGTGCTTCAGCGAGTTCTTCCTGCTTGATTCCTTTTTGTTTTCGTAATATTTCCAGCCTATTTTTCAAACTGGGATCTCCCTTAATGGAAAGTAAGCTTTCCATTTATGGAAAGTAAGCTTTCCATGTACTTAATGGTATCGCTCTCAAGCATGTAATGCGTACTTTCCATAATCTAGTGCTTCGATTCTGATATCTACCCATAAAAATGATTATTTAATTGTTCCATAACTAACCTTATGTCTAGTATAAGCCGTCGCCTCGTTATCATTCACTCAAAAAGATTTAGACTATCTTGTCAAGCTTAACCGACCTAGTGCATCGATTCCAAAGTATGTCCAATATGAATTTTTTGAAAACCATATCGAATCACTCTGCGACTGTCTGCGTTTTCCGTGTTACAGAATTCCATGTGACTTTAAAATCAAATTGCGTGCGGCCACCCCTACCTAAACAGGCTGTCCGACAATTATTGGTAGTAATAAAAAAGTGATAAAAGAAAGCAAGTAAGACCTTTAAATCAAAAAAGAAGGAATTCTTTTATTACCGAAGGTAATTGTCGGACAGCCTCTAAAGGACGGGGTATTCGTGACCCTCTGCGCTCCCGTTGTAATAAAGTAAGCGTAAATAAACACAGGATATAATATGGTAGAAGATAGTAAACTGTAGTAAAAGAAAAAAACATACTTCATCAAACTTTTAATTCTTTCTCCTTTTATATCCAACGCTCTATTATTTTTGTCTTGTTTTCCAATTAATGGTGTTTGCGCAGTTAATTGGAAAAATCAATTTTATGAAGAACATTATCTTTTGCACGTTAGCGAGATTGTTTGGCTTATATAACTTTGTTTCTATATTTTAATGCAATAGTTGGCTCTTCGCTGTTTTGTATGGGTAATTTAATATAAAATTATCAAAATAGGAGTTAGTAATCATTTATTTTATTCATATAATTTTGGGAGTTTGATTCACTATATATAAAGAACCTTTTGAAAAAGTTTTGAATATTGAAGAGCCTTGGAACATTAAAGATATACAGATTTATGCATTTTTTCTTGAATGTCTGAGGTAAATGAATGAAGGAATAAATAAGGGAGGAATTTTTAGTGAAGTACTGCATTTCTAACTTCTTGTTAAAAAACAAGATCAAAAGCATTGGTCGTGGAAAAACTTACTCCCTATATGCGGCAGAGTTAAGGTACTAAATAATTCATGCTATCTGATTCAAGATTTCTTCTATTCTGGAAACCAGAGGCTTTTCAGTCTTTATGTATATATAAGCAGGGAGCCCTGATCTGGAGAAATTCTGGAAAAACTTCATTGCCAGGCTGTTAATTCTGGGAAATTCTCTGATTTTCTCATTTGCAAAAAAACTAATTACTCTGTCAAAGCTCCAGACATTCGTAGTGAAATTATAATCTTCTCTTAACTGTCGATCCATGGAAAAAATAAGCTCAATCCAGGAACTCCATTCTTTTGTAAGATGTTGCCTGGTCCCTTCTTCAACTACAATATAGGAACTTCCTTTTTTAATATTTTCAAAAAATTCCCTGAAAGTTTCACCTTTTGCAAGGGTATAAACAGCTCCCATACCTCCGGTATGACTATCTGTAGTCGCAGCAATCCCTTTTCCGTATTTTCTGGCTAGTGTTGCAACCATGAGGTTTTTTTCCGTTAAGTTCTGCATGTTATATTCAACAACGGGAAATTGCTTTATAAGTTCAGGTACAGCCCACAGATTAGGTCGTTCTCCGCCTACAAACTGAAAGGGATGGTTATACATATGGGGAAGATCGTGAGTCCTTAGATAGCGGATAAAGCTTTTAAAATCGCATTCCTGATTTGCAATCAACTCAAGTTCCTTAAATTCTTCCGAATCAAGTTCGAAAACATTAACGTGTAGAGTATGTCCTATATGTTCAGGATCACTAATTGAGATCTCAACTCCTGGAACCAGTCCTTCCTTATCCCAACCAAGCAGATCGTAAGCTTTGACAGTATCATGGTCGGTAAACGTAACAAAATCAAGTCCCTGCGACCTTGCATTTTCAAAAAGAACTGCAGGATGCATTGCCTGCACGGAAGGAACATCGTAGGAACAGGAAGAATGTACATGCAGATCCACTTTCTTCCATCCTTCCTGAAGAAGAGTTTCTGCAACCGCAGCGCTTACAGTTGTATTAGCATCGTTTCCGGTTTTTCCTTGCATAAACAAGCACGACCATTTTATTCAGAAATTCCTTTTAGTATAAAAGTTCAAGAACTTAATTCAATCAAAAGAATGCAAAAAGACTATATAGAGATTTCGCTAAAAAATATATTTTTGTGATTATTACATATATTTATGAAAAGTAAATCGAGTATTAAAGCAAGTAAATATTATACATATAAAATCAAAAGAATGCGTAACTAAAAAGGGAAAATAATAAAGAAATAAAAAATAATTGTGATTAGACGAAAAAATAATCGTGATTAAGTGGTCCATTTACGAGAATCTCTTGACAATTTCGAGTTAGTGTTCAAAAATAAAATGGCTTTTGGAATGAACTCTAAACATAAGTTTTCCACAGGTTCAGGTTTTGCTTTTAAAACTAATTCTTGACGCCTTATTGCTGCAGAAAAATCTCTTCATATACTCTGGCAAAATGTTTAAATATCTTTATGCTAATTATATATAGAAATTAAATATAACTCATAGATTTATTCACAAATATTAATATTAGCTAAAAATATAATGGATACTGCCCGTGGAGCAATAACCCGGATGCTACTGACCTATAAAATCAAGCACAATCGAAATTTTTCAGAGGAACTCCGAAAGGCTCGAAAGGTTGCTGAGTTCTGTATTAAGCATCAGACTCAAAACCGAAGCCTTAACTCGCTTCCAATACAAAAATCTATTTCTTCTCTTTCCTCTTCCCCTTCATCCTCGTTCTCTACTTTTTCTGAGTTTTCTCAGGACTTTTCGATTATTTCTTCTGCTCATTCTCTTGGTTCTCTGTCTGCGCCTAATTCACTTTCGGTATCTGGATCTCTTTCACCGGGGGATGTAAAGCATATAGGCTTGAAGTCAGTTATTTCCGGCCAGATTCTCAAAAAATATTCCCGAAACCAGGACTTCATATCTGCAAAGAATGTGAAGTTGATTATTCGGCTTTGTAGAAATCCTATGTTTCAGCCAAAACGAATTAATAATATTTTTGTTTATGTTGTACACTAACATTTTTATTTTTATTTCTTTTACTTGATTGTAATATTTTCTTGCTTTAACTATTTCTCCAAACTT
>JAEWQJ010000012.1 GCA_023399215.1 Methanobacteriota archaeon | reverse complement strand
AAAATCCTGACGGAGTAAGAATCGGGCTTGAGATCCATATCCAGCTTAATAAACTTAAGACCAAGATGTTTTGCGGTTGCTCTACAGACTATCACAATGCAGCCCCAAACACTCACACCTGTCCAATCTGTCTGGGCCTTCCGGGAACACTTCCGGTTCTGAACAAAAAAGTAGTTGAGGCTGCAATTAAAGTAGGGCTTGCCCTTGAAGGAGAGATTGCAGAAGAGACGCAGTTCCACAGGAAGAACTATTTCTATCCTGATCTTCCCAAAGGTTTCCAGATTACGCAGTATGATTTCCCAATCGTAAGCAATGGAAAAGTCGTAATTGAAGGAGAAGACGGAGAACATGTGGTAGGGATTACAAGAGCCCACATGGAAGAAGACCCCGGCAAACTTGTGCACATCGGAAGTATAGAGAAGTCGAAAGGTGTCCTTATCGATTATAACAGATCAGGCGTGCCTCTGATCGAGACTGTTACAGAACCTGATATGCGCAGCCCCAAAGAAGCAAGAAGGTTCCTTGATAAGTTCAGGAATATCCTTGAGTATCTGGATGTTTTTGACGGCAACCTTGAAGGAGCAATGCGTGTGGATGCAAACGTTTCAGTCCACTGGGGTACCCGCGTTGAGGTTAAGAACATCTCCTCGCATAAAGGAGTAGAAAAGGCTCTTCTCTATGAGATTATGCGCCAGAAGAATGTAATCCGGCGTGGAGGAAAAATCTCACAGGAGACTCGCCATTACGACGAAGGCAGGGGAGTAACGCTCTCAATGAGGACAAAAGAAGAAGCTGAGGACTATCGTTACTTCCGCGAACCCGACCTTATGCCTATGCGCATTACCGATTGGATTCCTGCAATTAAGGAGACTCTACCTGAACTTCCGGACGCAAAACGTGCTCGCTTCATAGAGCAGTACGGAATTACGGATATGCATGCAAAGTCTCTTACGTCAAAGATTATGCTTGCTGACTTCTATGAAGATGTCTGTGCAAAAGGAGTTGATCCGAAGATTGCAGCTACCTGGACGGCTGATGTCTTCCTTGGAGAATTAAATTACCGTGACCTTGAAATCTCCTCTTATGACGGAGAGAGAATAAGTTTTATCCATGCAAAAGACCCAGGGATAAAGAATTCTATTAAGGTTTCAGATATGGTAGAACTGGTTAACCTTTTTGCCGAAGGTAAAATCAGTGACAGGGCTGCCGTTGAAGTCATTCGAACTATGCTGGACGCTGCAGAGGAAAAGACCCCATCCCAGATTATCGAAGAAAAGGGACTTTTCAAAGCCGAAGACGACCTGGTGACTAAAGCAATTGCTGAAACAATCGCCGAAAATGAAGCTGCAGTACAGGACTATCTTGGAGGCACGGAGAAATCCCTGAACTTCCTTGTGGGACAGGTCATGAAAAAGACAAAAGGTACGGCAGATGCAAAAACTGCACGCGAACTGATAATTAAAGAACTGAAAGGGTAACCCTACAGGGTTCACCTTTTTATTACATTTTAACTTGTTTTGTATTTATGAATAAAGTATTCAGTTGTTTTCATAACCTGGAATTATTCTAACTCTTATTCTAACTCTTATTCTAACTCTTAATTCCGATATATTCTTTAAAATGGGTTCTTTTCTAAATGCGTATTAACTCAATCCTGAATTAATAAATCTCAGGCCTCCGATCTTCGATGATGGAACCAGTTTGCCTGATCTCTTTTATCTTTTCGAGATCAATTTCCCCGATTAGAACACACTCTTCCTTTCCGGCTTCTGCCAGAATACGGCCCCATCCGTCGGCAATAAAAGATCTGCCCGGATAAGTTGAGAACCTATCGTTTCCCGCTCTGTTACAGGCGATATGTGGCAGTTGGTTTTCAATTGATCGAGAAATGGACATAATACGCCAGGGATAGATATAAAAATCAGGCATGTCAGAAGCCGAAACCAGAAGATCTGCTCCTTCGAGAGCAAGTTTCCGGGAAACTTCCGGATACCGGATTTCATTACATACCATAAGCCCCATGGAAAGGCCATACTTTTTCAGCCGAATAGGATGTATATCTTCTCCAAGTGCAAAATATTCTTTCTCAAGACCGTAAAGCTGGGTTTTTCGGTGGATACCAGCTAGCTTTCCAGACTCAATGCAGAACCCCAGGTTGAACTGAGGAGGAATATTTATTTCACTGCTGAATTCTGAGCCTTCTCTCTGCTCTATCATCGATCCTGCAAGGATACATTCGTGTTCCTTTGAAAAATCACATAAGGCTCCAATGGTAGGACCTGAAGCAGTTTCAGCTACCTCAGCTATACGGTCATAACAGAAACCAGTAGAGAAAACTTCCGGAAATGCAAGCAATTCAGCTTCTTTCGAAACCGCTTCTTCTGCCAGGGAGAGGGCACACTCAAGGTTTTCCTTTTTTGAGCAAAGGGAGATATTCATCTGGATACAGGCAGCTTTCATGATTGTCACTCTTTCCTTGCACGAAGTATAAGCGATTTTACTTCATAAAGTTACTCCATTTCATAGTTAGATGGAGTTCCAGCGCAGGCTGAAAGAAACCTGAAAAGAAAGCAAATAAGGCTTTACAGGCGAAGTATATAAATGGCGTGTAAACTTCAGATTTATGCGACTCCCCTTAATCAGAAACATTGCGAAAGAAGGACTGTTAAAGAAGGACTATTAAAGAAGGACTGTTAAAGAAGATTGCGAAATAAGGATTGCTAAAGAAAAATTGCTAAGAGAGATTGCTAGAAAGAAACAGTGGGAAACTTCAACAGGAAAAGACAGAAGAGAACAGGCAAATCGGATATATCAGTAAATTATTCAATCTGTTTTTATGGTCTCGTTGACTAAGCGTCCACGTTTTTTGAGTAAATTAGCTTATGGAAGAAATCAATATTAGTTAGAACTTCTCCGGCTTTTTATAGATTCGTACAGGGACTGGAGGGTTTGCTGACATATGGGAGTCGTTTTTTTGATTTTTAAAGGTTGTTCTTCTGGAGGTTTTTTAATTTTTGCATTATCTAACAGATCGAGACTTTTATAGGGTTAATTAAGGAATCAAAACTTTTTAAGGTATTATTACAGATTGTATCCGAAAAATTTTTTGTCCTGTTCAACCACGTGTCTTTTTCCGGTTTATTTATGGAATTCAGATTTATCTTGATCGGACAACCCCGAGGCTTTCCATAATTTCCATTTCCGCTGGAGTAATAAACATGCCGTTGCTTAGCAAAAACCCATGCAAAACGGGTTTGAGAGAAGTCTCCTGGGTTGCGTCTTTCATTTCTGAAACTCCTTTTGTTTGGTTGTAGTCCATCATTTGACACTCGAACTACGGAAGTAGATTACCGTGTTATAATATAAATACATTTCGTTCATATAAAGTAAAGTAGTTTAGAAAAATAATAAAACATTTAGATAATATATATCTCCAATCTTTAAGATAGATGCCCAAACCAACAGGAAAAACACTTTCGTTTCCAGTCAAACTGCATTCAACCAAAGATTTTTATAACCGTTGTTCAGAATAAAATCGATTCTTCGCTGTTTCGAGTGAGTAACTTACATTTAGTTCCAAAATGTTGATGTCGCATATATCAAATATATAAACAGTTGTTGCTGGAAATCACATTCAAGCTTGATATTTTCCTATTTGGTCTGAATACCTTCTAACTAAGCAATTATTTTCAATTCATACAAAACAGTGAAGAGCTGTTTAATTTTTCCCTAAATTCCATTCTGACCCGCCTCAACCTTACAATTTAATATTCTTCAAACTCACACTCAGCTCTCTTTTTCCTCTCAAGCTCATTCTTCACTTCGGCCGAAACCCTGTTAAAAGGACATCCAAAATAGATACAACGGCAGCACTCATACCTCCATATCGTTAGCAAGAAAATCGAAATCGAAATTAAATAAGCACCCAATAGAAACGGTTCTTTCAAAAGCCAGGGAACAGGAAAGAGAAGCACGACCAGGAACCCAAGAATAGTAACGGCAAGATTGAATTTTCCTGGAGGATACGGCCTGGATCTGAAATGCTTCGGCCAACCCCAATTCATCATGCATCTCACTTTTTTCCCACTCATTGCATAGTAAGGGCAATGGGTACAGAAAAAACGCTGTTCCAGGACATAAAAATGAAAGAAAACTAAGAAAATATAGGCAAGTACCCACCCTGTTGAATAAATACCAATTGCAAGTCCCGCCGAAAATAGAAGAATCAAGGTTACGAAATACCAGTAGAGAAAGTCCTTAAATTCATGTTTTATTTTAAGGGAAGCGCATCTATTTGGGCCTGATACCCGAAATTCTTCTCCTGAAAGATCAAAGTTATCTGAGAGGTTACCTCTCTTTATAAAATCTTTTTTGATCTCAGCTGGCACTCGATTCATAGGACACTCAAAGTTAATGCATCTTACACATTCATACCGATGGGCTGTCAGAAAGAACAGTACCCAGGCAACAATATAAGCTCCTAGAAGTAGAGGGTCACTGATAAGCCAGTAAACCGGAAAAAGAAACACGGACAAAGCCCCGAAAACAGTAATAATCTTTTCAAAAATACTGTGGAGTCCGGGACGATCCTTAAAAATTTTTGGTACTCCAGAAAGCATCATACACTTTACGCAGCCTTTACTCCGGATATAGTAAAAGCAGTGAGTACATGCTAACCGGAGTTCTATAACCAGGAAGAAAAAAAGGGCTATTCCTATGTAAACCGCTACCAATTTGAGCGAATCCCTAATGATTGCTATTGAACCGATCAGGAAAGGTATCACGTTTAAGAAATTCCAGTAGAGACGGTCTTTAATAGAGTGTTTCGTTTTGAGAGGGAGCGGGATGCCTGAAGAGGACATGAGAAGTTTTTGGGAAAGGAAAAGGTATAAAGGTTTGGATTTTACGGTGTTTACTGGAAAGATGTCTTTTGTGGAGGGGTAATTTTTGTAATAGAATCAGGGTCAAGTGAACAGATACAAAATGATAAACTATAAAAATATACATATTCAAAGTTCTAAGTAAGACTAACATATTTTTTGAGTGATCTAATGGCAGTTCCAGATTATCAATCCTTAATGCTTCCTCTGCTTAAATATGCAGGAGATGGAGAAGAGCATAAAATTCGCAATGCTATTGAGCACCTAGCAGAAGAGTTAAGATTAAGCGAAGAAGAAAGAAGAGAACTTTTGCCAAGTGGCCAGCAAGCTGTATTTAATAACCGGACTGGATGGGCATGTACATACCTGAAAAAAGCTGGCTTGCTTGATTCTGGAAGAAAAGGATATTTTTCCATTACCCAGAGAGGACTGAATGTCCTTAAAGAGAATCCTGCTTCTATTGATGTCAATTTTTTGAAACGATATAAAGAATTTAATGCTTTTTATAACAAGGACAAGCCTACTTTAATCGATAAACCAGAGATTCCAGAAATAGAAAGGAAAAAAGACCTAGATCCTGAAGAATTCCTTGAAATCGCATATCAGGAGCTGCACAAAGAACTCGTTTCAGAAGTTCTCTCTATCATAAAAAAATGTTCAGCCAGCTTCTTTGAATCACTTGTTGTTGATATTCTGACAAAAATGGGATATGGAGGCTCAAGAGCAGATGCAGGAAAAGCAGTTGGTAGAAGTCACGATGGCGGGATCGATGGAATCATAAAGGAAGATAGGCTTGGACTTGATGTAATTTATATTCAGGCAAAACGCTGGGAAGGTACCGTCCCTAGACCTGAAATCCAGAAATTTGCAGGCGCTCTGATAGGGAAGAAAGCAAAGAAAGGAGTCTTTATAACAACCTCTACTTTTTCAAGAGAAGCTATTGAATATGCCAATTTCACAGGGAACATTGTGTTGATTAATGGAGAAACACTTGCAAGGCTAATGATTGAGTATGATGTGGGAGTTTCAAAAGTAAAGTCTTACGATGTTAAAAAGATTGACACTGATTATTTTGACGACGGATTAACGTAACTATAGTTTTATTTTTTATTTGTTTACTGAATGAGTCCGTCCCAAAACTAATTTTACCCTCAAATAAGTAAAGTTTCAAAACTATTTTTGTGATCAAAAAACAATTGATTATTCGGAATATGGGATTCGAAGAAGTAATTTTGAGTTTTGGAACCAGTTCTTCAATAAATACATATACTTGAAGTTACAATAATAGTTAGAAATCAAACTAAATGTTTGAAACATGCAAATGCAAATATATCAAAAAAGAGATATTAGTGATTAATGTAAACTTTGATGGGGGAGATTCCAGAAGAAAATATAATTTCTTGAATGAGATTTCCCAATTTGAGGATAAAGTTTCCTTTTAAGAGAATTTTAAATTGATTTGAGATAAATAAGGAAATTGAAATAACACAAATGTACTAACCTGCGCTTGCAGGAGAAAAAATATATATCTGTATTCAGGTGATATAAAACTGATTCTAATCTGCTCAATTTATAAAAATAAGTCCAGAAATAAGAATCAAAGACCGAAAACCCAGACATTAGCCTGGGAGGACGTCGTGTGATAAGTCATGAAGAACATGCTTAAAACTACAATTTTGCTTGCCACCCTTACAGGCCTCCTGGTTCTGATAGGAGACTACTTTGGAGGTACAGGCGGAATGATTATTGCATTCCTGTTTGCAATAATTATGAATTTTGGAAGTTACTGGTACAGCGACAAAATAGTACTCAAAATGTACAGGGCAAAGGAAGTTTCACCTGCGGAAGCTCCGAACCTGCACAGAATCGTCGATGGACTGGCTATGAAAGCAGGAATCCCAAAGCCCAAAGTGTATATCGTAGAATCCGGAATGCCAAATGCCTTTGCAACCGGAAGAAACCCAGAGCATGCGGCTGTGGCTGCTACAACAGGAATTCTTCAGTTACTATCTTATGAAGAAATGGAAGGTGTGCTGGCGCACGAGCTTGCACATGTGAAGAACAGGGACACCCTGATAAGTGCTATAGCTGCAACCATTGCAGGTGTTATCACAATGCTTGCCCACTGGGCACAATGGGCTGCAATTTTCGGCGGCTTCGGCGGCAACAGAGATGATGACAATGGAGGAATCATAGGCCTCATCGCGATGGCAATTCTAGCGCCTATCGCTGCAACTTTGATTCAGCTTGCGATCTCAAGGTCAAGAGAATATGCAGCTGATGCAGAAGGAGCCAGCATATCCAGAAAACCCTGGGCTCTTGCCAGTGCCCTTGAAAAACTCGAATATGGGAACTCTCACTACAGTCCGAGGGTTTCAGACGTGCAGGCTAAGGAAAGCAGCGCCCACATGTTTATTGTCAATCCATTAAAAGGAGGAGCAATCCAGTCTCTCTTTAGTACTCACCCAGCAACCGATGAAAGGGTAAGGCGCCTTAGGGCAATGAGGTACTGAGAATATTTCTCAAACCTTTATTTTTAATTTTTTTATCCAGGATTTTTTCTTTAGTTTTCCAAGTGTTTAATTTTGATCCATTTATACAGATATTGTTTTATCCGGATTTTAATTCAGTCTATATCCAACTGCTTATTTTTCTTTAAATTTTCGTTGATCTCTTTTCCATGTTTTTTATCCGGAATTTCCATATCCTTTTTTTGCCCGGAATTTTTTTAAATCAGGTATGATATATGCTATCAATATACATAGTGAAATTTTAAGTTATATCTTAGAGAAAGCACTTATAAAAGAAAGTGGTGAATAAAGAAAAGAGAATAAATAACTACCTATGTAGAATATTGTACCATATTTAGCTATGGGAAAATGCATCCGAAAAATCCCAAAAATTAGAGACATTGATCAAAGTGCTGGATTTGAGATATTTCGGATCAGGATATCAATTGTGCATACCCTATTCTGATTTTATCGGGGAATTTTCAATGGAAGACAGATTCGAAATTGGCAGGATTGTCAGGGCAAAAACTATCTCTGATGCATGGTATCGCGGACTTAACATTATCCAGAATCATGGACAGGTTATTACGGATGAAAGAGGAAGCCAGATCAGGGAATTTATGGATTTGATGATCATAATTGAAGATCCCTACACTGACAGAATCCCGCATGAGACTGCCTGGAATGAAGAAAGGCTTGAAGAGTATGCAAAACAACTGATCTCAGGAGAAAATACACAGGACTTTGAATACACATACGGACAGCGTCTTCGGAACTGGAATGGAAAAGTAGATCAAATAGATTATGTGATCGAAAAGCTGCAGCAAAATCCCACTTCCAGACGAGCAATAGCAGTTACCTGGATTCCTCCTGTAGATACAAAAGTTAATGAAGTTCCCTGCATGATGCTCGACGACTTTAAAATAAGAGATGGAAGGATACATCTCACAACTCTCTTCAGAAGCCACGACTTTGGGGGAGCCTATCCGGCAAACCTCTACGGGCTCTCGAAACTCCTAGAGTACGTAGCTGATAGGGTGGGAACAAAACCCGGAAAGATCACAACTATCAGTATCTCAGCACATATCTATGATCATGACTGGGATATGGTAGAAAATATCGTAAAAGGGGTGAACTGAGTTTTAAACTAAGTTCTAAACTGAGCTCTAAACTAAGTCCTAAACTGAGTTCTAAACTAAGTTCTAAATCATACTCAAAATATTCAATTTTGTTTAAGTTATTAGCTATTCAATTTTGTTCAAGTTATAGCAGCGTTGTAAAAAGGTTATTCAGAAGCTAAAAGTAAGCACCTGAATCTCATGAAAAATCCAATAAGAAACAGAAGAGATCTGGTACACATGCGTGTTTCTATTGACAAATCCTCGATCAAAGGGGAAGTTTTTGCCCCACCTTCAAAAAGTTACACTCACAGGGCTGTAACTCTGGCAGCTCTTTCAAAAGAATCAACCGTCAGACGCCCCCTGATTTCGGCCGATACTCTTGCCACAGTCCGGGCTTCCGAGATGTTTGGAGCCTCGGTTGAGAGGAAAGAAGACAGGCTTATTATTCACGGAATTAATGGAAAACCAAATATCCCTGATGATGTAATTGATGCTGCAAATTCTGGGACAACTCTTCGCTTTATGACCGCAGTAGCAGCACTTACTGATGGCATTACAGTGCTTACCGGAGATGCCTCTCTTCGTACCCGGCCAAACGGACCTCTTCTTGAAGTTCTGAATCAACTGGGAGTAAAAGCCTGCTCCACTCGAGGAAACGAGAGAGCTCCACTTGTCGTTAAAGGCGGACTTAAAGGGCAGGATGTGAGTATTGACGGTTCTATCAGTTCCCAGTTTATCTCAGCCCTTCTAATAACCTGTCCGCTTGCCGAAAACAGTACCACTCTTTCTATTACAGGAAAACTGAAGTCAAGACCTTATGTGGATGTAACTCTTGAAATGCTTGAACTGGCAGGCATTAAAGTTCATGTCGATGACAGTAATGGTACCAGATTCATAATCCCGGGAAAACAGAAGTATGATTTCAAAGATTATACTGTTCCAGGAGACTTTTCCTCTGCATCCTACCTCCTTGCAGCCGCAGCTATGATGAGCGGATCTGAAGTTACAGTCAAAAACCTCTTTCCCTCAAAACAGGGGGATAAGGTAATCATTGAAATCCTGAGACAGATGGGAGCAGATATTACATGGGATAAAGAAGCAGGCAATGTGACCGTCAGGGGAGGAAGACAATTAAAAGCTACAACTTTTGACGCCGGAGCAACCCCTGACCTTGTCCCTACTGTTGCTGTCCTGGCTGCAGTAGCTGAAGGAACTAGCAGGATTGTAAATGCCGAGCATGTCAGATATAAGGAAACGGACCGCCTTCGAGCCCTCGCAACCGAACTTCCGAAGCTTGGGGTAGACCTAAAAGAAGAAAGAGACAGCCTGACCATTACCGGCGGAAAACTGCATGGAGCATCAGTACATGGTTGGGATGACCACAGAATAGTTATGGCTCTTTCAATAGCAGGGATGGTTGCAGGAAATACAACAATTGACACAACAGAGGCTGTATCAATTTCTTACCCGGACTTCTTTAAAGATATGAGCAGTCTTGGAGCAAAAATTGAGGACATTTCAGAAGAATAAGTTGAAAATATAGATTTTTAAGTGCAGATTAGATGAAGAGATTGGATGCAGATTTAATACAAGTTTGATAACTGATCATGAAAGGTATCCACAGACTTTCAATGTTTTCTTTTTAATAGATTCTGTTTAATATACCCTATTTAACGTTTTCTTTATAATGTTTTATTTTTTATAGACCTTCGATTGGTCAAAAAAATCAGTTTTTTCCTAAATGAATCCGAAGTGAAATCCAGAAATGATAAAAAATAACATAGTACTTATACAAAATATTACATATTTAAGTATATGGAAATGAGGTGTAGGTGTGGAGATACGTGCATAAGGCCTATTTCGGAAGCGCTAAAAGACATTGAGTTATTCTATAAACCATGCAAAGATTGCAAAACAGAAAAAATAAAGAAATTCTCTCCTCTATCAGAACAGATTAACTTAGATGAAATAGATAATTATTTTGGAAGTTGTAAATGCGGTAAGAGGCATCTTGATATTGTAATGTCTCACGTGCTAAAAGTAATGATCGATGAAGGAATAAAAGGTAAAAAAGCTAATTTAAGAAACTCATGTGTTCCTCTTGTGACTCCTGGATATCCAACTAATTCTGTTCCCTATTTGCCGAAGGGTTCTTTAGTAATATTATCTAATGAAGTGAATAAAAAATGTGCTGAAAGGATTATAAAGGAAGTTAGGGAAGTTAGAGGGGTTTTAAAGGGAGATATAAGAAAAACTGTGGGTGTAAAAGATTCTAGTTTTAATCCTCATGTATATGAACTTCTTGCTGGATGCGATCTGAGATGTGATATTGTACAGACTCCTTACGGTGCTTTAGGAATATACAAATATCAGCGTGAAATTCACATAGAGTTCCCACAGGTAAAATCGCCCAAAATAGAGATACTTGAAAAAGCTTTGAAAGATTATGATAAGCTTACTGTTCTTGATTGTACATGTGGCCCTGGGACTTTAGGAATCGCATGCCTTAAAGCCAACGCGCAAAAAGTTGTTTTTAATGATATATGGAGTCCTGCAATAGAAATCACTTTGATTAATTTAGAAACTAACGGATTTCCAGTCAAACTTTCAGGCAGTGAAGAAGGATTAATAGCATCTGGAGACAAGTTTGAAGTTTATAGTATGGACGTAAGAGAATTAACGAATTATTTAGATGAAAAATTTGATATTTGTATTATAGATACATTTCCTGGTGTAGATACAACAGAATTTGTTGAAGCTGCAGACAAATTAGGCAAAAAAATTGTCGTTATCTAAAATAGAATTGTATGAGCTTAGACACTATTAAGAAAATATTTAATTCTGCTTTTGACATTAAAGATGAGTGAATTTTGCTTTTATATTTTTATATGGAAGCTGGAGTTGAGAATACTGATTTTAATTAATAATAGATATTTCTTAAGTACATTTCTAATAGTTTTTTATTATATTAAAAGAGAAATATCAGTGTTTTAACCATTTGGTTTAAAGATAATTTTAATTTAGCGTAGCTTAAGTGAAATAGGGGGTAAAATATGATATGCTACACTACACGCTTGCACTGTTGGTATAGTTATGTTCCATACACAAGTTATAATCCAGGTTATAATCCAAGCTATGGAAACACTAGAACACCTGGTGGATATTTTGAAAGAAATTGCATTCCTTTAAAGATACCATATAATTGCTAAATTTATCTGAAAAATCAATGGCAAGCTCATAATTAAAATAAAGATTCCTGAAAAATAGCAAGAGAAAACAACGTGGAAAAAAGAGATAAAAGGTAGGCCAGAAGGCCTACTCTGTTTTAAAGTGTTTAATTTATTGAGTTTACTTTGCTGGAATGACGAGGGATCTCTCACCAGCAGGCACGAACTCTCTCATGGCACCGCGGCCGAACTCTCTCCTGGGCTCAGCGAAGTTGAAGGGCAGGAGATCGTCAGCGAAGCAGACCTTGATGAGTGGGTTGACGGTGAATGCGTCGCCACGGCCTGAGTGGGCTGCCTGAGCGATACCTGCGTATCCACCCTGGTGACCGACGTTCATTGCATAGTTGGGGTAGTTTGGACCACGGAGTTCGTCTGGGAGACCTTCGTCGCCCTGGTAGGACAGAACGTTTGTGGCACCACACTGATCCTGCAGGTCGAAACCGAAGAATCCGAGTCTGCCCCATGCTTCCTTGTGCAGGTACATGGAGAGGTACCAGCCAGATAGACCAGCGTTTGCGTTTGCAGTTGCAAGTGAGCAGGCAACACCGGCTGCGGCTGCGAGCACAGTTGCTCTCTGGGATCCACCGAAGTGGTCTTCAAGGGCAGTTGGGAACTTCTCGTAGGTCTCGATACCGTAGAGTGTGGACTCGGTTGCAATGTCTTTTACGACGTCGAGGCTTGCCTTTACCTTGTTGTCCTTGCCGACGTTTGCAGCGCCGTTGTACTTGTCGTTGATATAGTCAACATCGTAGTACACATTGTTGTCAAGGATATCATCAGTGTATGCAGCTGTTGCATACTGTGTGAATCCGACACCACCGGACATGTAAGATCCGAGCCAGATCTGGTCGTAGAGCATACAGCCTGCACCGACGACTTCAAGAGCAATCTTTGCTGGGTCTTTGGAAACACGGCTTGTCTGGACGATGTCTGACAGGTGACCGAAGGACAGTCCACCGGGCTCGTTTGGTCCACGTGCACGTCTTGCAGGGAGCATTTCACCCATGGAAACAGCAGCTGCGTGTTTTGCAGCAAAGGAAAGGTCAGCGACGGCTGCTTCACCAGCACACATTGCGTATGCGGAGATGAAAGACATACCGATCTGCATGGCTGCCCACCTTGTGGTCTGAGCACCATCTGTTGTTCTGGAGACAATTGTTGGGATGTGGATTGCCTGCCAGGATGTCTTGCCGATGGAGGCCTTAATCTGGGCTGCCTGTTCTTCTGAGAATTCCTTGTTGATGTCAATAAGGTACTGTTTGTCGATTTCATCTGCAAGGGCGTCGTCGCCTGTGAAGACTTTCACGTAACAGTCGTCAACAAGGGCAGGGTGGGTTTCGACCATCATTTCCTGAACCACTGCTGCACCGGGCATGGCATGGTTAAGGACTTCAAGGTAGTGGTTGATGGTTTCAGGAGTGACTTCCTTACCCAGCCTCTTCTCGAGAGTTTCGTGAGCCATGTCAAGACCGACAACACAGGTTCTCCTGATGTCATCCCACATCTGCTGCATTGCAGCGTTGTTGACGTAGTGCAGGTCATCAGGCTCTGCAACGATGTCAGTGCCGGAGATGGTGTAAGGAGTGATTGCACGCTGACCAAGAGGAGCACCGGAGTGCATCATTGGGTTGTAGAATGAAATACCTCTCTTCTCAGCAATTTCCTTACCGGCTTTAATCATTTCGACCTTTCTGGGGTCCTGCTCAGGGCCTAACCTCAGGAACTTTTCAGTCTTGCCGGTGATGTCACCACCAGTCTGCTTGTTTGCACCAAATTCCTGTGCGAACTTGACTTCCATATCCTTTTTAAATTTTGAGAAAATGTCTGCTGCCATTGTGGTCACCTCATTTCGGCTGGAAACCGAATTTTGTCCTCTGATCGAATATCCTGTGTACCCATTCAACGACTTCTTTGTCGTCTCTGAAGGCTACGTTGTCCACACGGTAAATGGTAGTCCTCTTTGCGGCTTCCTCACTGGACATTGGCTTGCCGAGATCTACTTTTCTGTCGAGTGGGATTGCAACCTGATCCTTGTCCATTATGATGGTACCGTTTTCAAGTCTTCTCCTGTCGAGCATGTCGAACATTACACCGTCTTCCTGAAGACGGACAGAGTGACCGTGCACAGTTGCACCACGCACACCTGCGAGTGCATGGTCAGTGATTTCGGTTTCCATCTGAACCTTTGCGCACTGTTCCATATCCCTTTCACGGGCTTCAACGATCTGACGGCCTGAAAGGGTACCTGGGTCTACACCTCTGAAGTTGATTGCTGCAAAATAGGATCTGAAATATGGGGTTGCAGGCGCGTTGTACATTGAGTCAGCAAACTGAATGTACCTTACTCTGTCTCCTGCTGCTGCACCGGGTGTAGGTGCAACGTTTTCACGGGTCGAACATGCAGGTTCTCCCATCTCTGCAAGTGGTGGGTGGGTGCTTGGATAGTCGCTTCCTGGGGCACGGTGCCCGAGAACTGCGGTTAAGTCTTCGTCTGAAATTTCCCTGAGTTTCTCAAGTTTTCCAGACATGTGTTTTCTTCTGTTAGCGGCAACTGATGTTGCGCCTGGATAAAATTGTCTTTCGTAAGCCATCTCATGCAACTCCTTTATGATCTTCTAACTGGTCTAATGTAGTCTTGACGTATTTAATGATAAGATTTAGTTTGTCCCTGGGACAGGAATCACCGCGTGTAACTCCACTCACCATATCCATCACAATTCCTTTTGTACGAATATTTTCATCCCTTGGCATTACTAATCTCGTCTTTATCCCTGCCTCTGCAAAATCCTCAAAATCTACCGGGATCTGGCTGACTACAATCGCCGGAATATTAGCCTGGCTCAGGATTTCCCTGGTCTTTCTAACCACATGATCCTTGATATTTCCGAGGTGAATCACGGCCAGCTTGTGCATTTCAATCTGTGCTACTTCTACCGGACTCAGTACAAAAGACCCGGTTCTCATACCTGATTCAGGAATTCCGGAACCAGAGTATAGTACCAGCACACTGACCTGAATGTTTTCTTTCCTCATGCCGTATGTGATCTCACATACCGGCCTTGTAATATGTCTCTGGCCGGGACTCATGGCAATAGCTACTACCTCAGCACGACCGGCTTCCGAAAGAGTACCTCGCTGGGCAAGCCCTCCTCCTTTACCAAGTCCTGCGCCGCATCGGCAATCAACTACCTGCGTTTCCCGATCAATCATCATACATTTTCACTCATCTTTATCCGTTGTCTCTTCTTGTTCCTTCTGTTTCTCGATAAAGATAAGCTGGTCTGTCTTGGCCTTAGGATCTACCATACCAAGCAACCGGGGGTCTGTTTCAGGACCAAGTTTAGCATAGTCAGTTACAGTAGGCTTTTTCCTGAGGAAATGCCCTTCCCTGAATTCAAAGGGAAATGGAAGCAATTTTTCGCAAACTTCCCTGATCTGTTCCTTAGCTTCGGCGTTTGAAAGTTCAACCCTGATCCTGCCCACACAGACCTTCAATTCGATAACCTGATCTCCAATCTGAATAGGTTTTCTCAGTGGATGTTCCACTTTTTCCCCAGTACCGGGGCCGGCAGACACCCTGTCAGGCAGCCTGTTGCCCTGCACCATGACGCGGATTACCCCGTCCACCTTGTAGATTTCGCCCATGAGCTTCTGAGCTGTTTCAGGGGACAGGATTCTACTGGGAAAAATTTCGATTTGAATAGAATCTTCCGTATTTGAAGCAGAGTCTGACATCTTTAGACCTTTTGAGTTATATGTTTAGAGCACTCCTGCAACTGCCTTAATCGGCTCGCGGAACTCTGGTATTGCACCAAACACGTCACCTATCAGGCCGGATGTTGATTCGATTGAGAACATCTGGGTACCTGCATCAAGAGCGACTGCTGCGCATACACAGGGGATTGCGAATCCTCTGGAGTGTCTGGTAACGACGTGGTTACCGTTGAAGACACCAGGCCCACCGCCACCATAGATGGAGTGGCTGAAGAATGAGAACCCTACCGCGGTACCTTCTACTTTACCGTAGTCACATCCTGGGAGACCAGTTTCCTTCTCAAGGATATCATTGAAGTAGAGAAGTGTTGAGGAAACGTTCTGAGCTGCACGGCCTGCACCACAGTTCACGAGAGTGGCTGCAAGGGTACCGACTGCTGCACAGGCATTCCACTTGGGGACGTCGTTTGCTTTATAGAAGTTGTATCCAGAGGGAGCGGTCTTGTCAACGGAGATAATACCAGCTTCAATTGCCCTGCGGACAACGGATTCGATAACGGTTCCAATGGTTCCATCCTTACCGTTTTCCTTAACAATGTCATATAAGAGATTGTTGGCGTTGAGACCCTGGTATGCAAGACCGAGGAGCTGATGCCTCTCGAACATACCGACTGCTCCACCCATCTCGAAGATACCAGACTGCTCGTAGATGGAAGAGAGAGCTGATGCGTTCATTGCATTCCTGTTGGAGATTGCTGCAACGTGGTTGGCCATAATGTTCCTGAGGGAGAAGCCAAGACCTTCATTGTTCTGAGGGATGCTGAGAATACCCTGAACCTGACCGCCCATGAGATCCATTGTCTGTGGGTAACTTCCCCAAACAGCTGCTTTTACGATAGGAGCATCATAAGGATCAGTTCCAAACATGTCCATAATAGTCTGGGTGACTGCTGCTGCACCAACTGTTGTTGCAGACATGAAGTCGGCACCTGCAATAATCCTGGATTTTGGGGACTGGATCAAGAGGCTCTTTCCGCCTTTGACTTTGATGACATTGGTATCGTCGCCTTCATCAACCTGGACGAGTTTTTTAACATTTTCTGCAATTGCATCAGCATTGCCTACAATGTCATAGTTAAGTCCGCGGCCTAAGATCTGACGGCCCTTTCCGCCCATCTTGCCGCTGGCAAGTGCACCCTGAATACCTGCGAGGTTGACTGCAACTGACCTCTTAGTGTCCATGATGATCGATTGAATTGCTGCGTTTCTTGTTGGAGCAAGGCTCATAATGTCGACATTGCTCTCGAGCAGTTTTCCTCTGTCGTCGTAGATGTCTACTGTGTCAGACACTTTAATTTCCTCCTTAATTTATTAAAATCATTTTGGGACTGGTCACCTACTCGAGTGCTTTTGCACTCAATAAATCAAGTACCGCTTTGTTTTTAAGTGTCCACTATTCCCAATGAAATCTCATTCGTTTAGAAGGTACTTAAATCTTTTGTGTTCTCCGATAAATTAATTTATGTATTTTTTTAAAATATATTTTATTAATTTGCAACCTATTTTTGTAAAAATACGTAAGAAAACAGCATCAATCGAAAAATGAATATACAATGTACTTAAAGCCTATCAAAAATATACTAAACTACTTAATAAAAATATTATCTAAGAAAATGAGGAAATTGTCTCAAATTTATAAATATGTTGTTTTACACCTGAGAGTCATACCAAAAAGAATTAGTAATATCTTAGTAATACGAAAGTTTAATATGGAAGTAGTTGTCGACGTAGGCGGAAATCCAGGGGTAGATTGTAGAGGCTTTTGCAAATATTGTTATTTCAAAAAGGTTAAAGACGTTCAGCCTCTGGGCTGCAAGTATTGTCTCCCTTTCAAAAAGGGATGTGACTACTGCACACGCAGTGTAAAGGAATCATATTCAGGTTTCAAGCCTCTTCAGATAGTACTGGAGGAAACTTCAAGAAAACTCTATTTCGCAAGTGGAGAGATTAAAAAATTCACTATTAGCGGAGGAGGCGATTTAAGCTGTTATCCTGAACTGAAAGATCTTGTCTCTTTTTTATCTCAGTTCAAGATCCCCATACACCTTGGGTATACAAGCGGAAAAGGTTTCAACGAGCCTGATGATGCTCTTTTCTATATAGACCATGGAGTCACAGAGGTAAGTTTTACCGTTTTTGCGACTGATCCGGTTTTAAGAGCTGAATACATGAAAGATCCGGAACCTGAAGCGTCTATACAGGTTCTACGAGACTTCTGTGCACATTGTGATGTATACGGAGCGATGGTTATCATTCCGGGAGTGAATGACAGAGAGATCCTTGATAAAACACTTAATGATCTTGAAACTATGGGTGTAAAAGGAGCTATTCTAATGAGATTTGCAAACTTTACGGAAAATGGACTTATCCTGAATAACTCCCCTATTATTCCGGGCATAATCCCACAAAACATCCAGGAATTCACAGAGTTGGTGCGTAATTCTGCAGCAAAGCACCCTTCTATAAGAATCACAGGAACCCCGCTTGAAGATCCCTTAATTGGCTCTCCTTTTGCTGTAAGGAATGTACCCGAGGCCCTTGAGAAACTTCCGAGGACAACAAAAAGAGCCACTGTTATTACAGGCCAGATAGCAGCTCCAAGAATGAGGGAAATCTTTGAAGCTCTTGGAGGTTCTGTGAATGTTGTATCTCCAAAAAAAGACATCGGATGTCTCATTACTATTGAAGATATCAAAAATATGGACCTCTCTGAAGTCAGTGAGACTGTTTTCATCCCGGGAAGGGCTTTTGTTCATGATATAGAAATTAAAGAGGCCTTAAAAAGAGATGGAGTTGACAGGCTTGTTCGCAGGGGCCCGGAACTTCTTTCCGTAGACGGCGAAATGTCGATAGGCATGAACAAAGAAGAGGTTCTAGAACTGGAAATTAAGAACCTTACCGAACTTATAGAGCAGATTAATGCCCTTGGGCTACCTATAAAATAAACCAGGTTATATCAAACCCAGCCTTAATCTGAGCAAAAAGGCGTACATTGCTAAAAAAGTAATTCTGTAGAAGATACAGATAATCAAACAGATAGCATATAAATGATGATATAATTATATAAATACATGAAAAATATATAGAAAAATAAAAAACTTTAAGAGAGTAGACTTTTCCCTGTAAGAAACAGTCAGAACCTGAAAAGAGTCTCTTTTCGAAAGGAGGACAGGACTGTTTACAGTAAAATTAGATACCTGGTTAATAAATACTTCTGTGTTTTAGGGCTCTCAAACTGCCCTGCCTCCTTTCAGACAATCAGAATAATTTATTTTAAGTGCGAATATCTCATACTATTTATTCTCAGCGCGCAGATCCAGACATGAAATCAGAAAGTCCCAGTTGTTTAACCCTGTGATTATCGAATAGAGAACATATATCTTTATCCAAAAGTTCAATTCTCTGTTGAGTATAGCTAGAAACTCCGTACCGTTCTCCAATTTCTTTTGAGATCTCAAGATATTTACGAACAGCCCCCTCGTGTACAGTCAGTACTACATTGCCTCCGCACTTAGGGCAGGCACCAGTTAGCGGAGGGCGCCTGAACTTCTCCCCGCATTTTATACAGCGCATTCGTTGCCTGGAAAAAGAACGGAGATTTCCGAGAAGATCAGGAAGGAAATGAGACTTGAGCACTCTTTCAGCTACATCAGGAGCATCTACTGCCCTGATTTTATTAGCAAGTGAAAGTTGAGCCTCCATTTTCTCGATCATGCTTCCAAGAGTCTTATACGAGGAATTGAGAGGACCTGCAGCAATATCAGAAGTATCATGTGTGAACATAAAATGCTCGTATTGTTCCGGAGTTCCAAGTCGACTACTCACCAGATCCATAATACCTTCAAGCTCTGTAGGACTTTTGATCTCCTGGGTAGCCCTGTAAAACTCCAGAGGGTATCTTGCAGGCACATCTATATTATGCGCCTCCTTGTCCACTTCTTTAGGATCGATTCTCGTAGTAAGTACAAGAGGAGCATCCATTTTCCCGCCCCGTTTCTCTGGGAGATAAGCCCTTGAGAAATTAAGGATTCCATCCATGAGAAGCATTACGCAATCTTCGTCTCCATCGCAGTTCCTGCGTTTTGAAGCGTGAAAGAAAGGATGAGCATAGCCGACTGAAGCTCTTGTAAACCCTATTAAACGTCCCAGTACACCTGCGGAGGTGTGTGGAGCAAGACCTATGAGCAGTACGCCTACAAGATCCTGAATTGTTTTGGCATTGTAATAGGGTTCAACTCCATAATATTTCACAAGCAGGTCATCCACATATTGTGCGGTACGTAGCATATACCCGCCACCGTCATAAGAAATCACAAGATCCTGAACCTTCAAGCAGACGATTTGATCATCTCTTTCAAGGGGATTTCCGTAAATGTCTTCCACATAACCGAGTTCCCGGAGTTTAGCTGCTGTTATCCCGATTTCATCAGCCCTGATATGTGTAAGAGGAATATCTGACATATCATAGCGGACAGTCCCGTCCTTAAAAATATAGACATCATGCTTTGCCCTCAATATTCCCTTTTCCAGGGGTTCGGGTGTCATCTGCCCGTTCATGAGCCGTTTCACACCTTTAATGAGGTCCATTTTCTCTCTTTCCCCTACATTCTCAAAAGCCTGCTTGTATATAGAACGGAAATCCAGTTTGACATTTGCAACAGAAGTTAGCTTTCTACCGCATTTAGGACAGGTTTCAGAGTTTTGAACCTCAATTTTACAGCGAGGACAGAAGAGTTTTGGACGGGTATACTCTCCGCAATCACAGCGCCAGAAATAAGTTTCTTTCCCACAGGCAGGACACTCCCTGATTCCCATCTCCACTTCAATTTCGCCTATTTTCCCATTCATGGAGGCCGAATAACTTGAAGCGGCTACAAGATTCCGCGTAAGTCCTCCAGCATTACCTATAGGAAAAAGAACCTGAGCTGCAGGAGACATCTTTCTCAGGTTGGATTTTTCCGGTCTTCCCATTCTTGCCCCTATCCTCGAAGGAGCCCTCGGAAGAACTTTAAATCCACTTAAAAGAGCCGCAGCATTTACCATGTTATCGGTATCAGGTATCTGAGCTTTCTCTTTCAGATGGCAGTCAAGCCCGAGACAAAGAATGAAAGGAAGAGCTTCTTTAATCAGGATTGTGTCAGCTTTTACCCTGTGAAGTACAAGGAGTTTTTCAAGTATGAGTTTGACACCATTTTCTATACAGGCTTCCAGAGGCAACCTGAGAATTTCATCTTCAACCGAAAAATTTCCTCTCTCGACCACGAATTTCCTTAAAGCCTCAAATTCAGTTCGATTTATGTCATGCCATAAATACGTAAACTTCGGATGTAGAGGGACATCGTATTCCTCCGCAAGCCTGAGAGCCAGAGCCGACGAAGGATCTTTCAACTCGTCTTCAGGTATTTTCTCAGAGCAAGCTGCTTCATAGTCGTAACGCCACCATTCAAAAACGTAAGGCGAAGGCATGAGAGGATGGTTGTTTTCCAGGAAATCCCCATAATTAATCAGGATCTCTCCAACATCTACTATTACCTCGACCTGCGGGCGAAGCTCATAAGCTTCCTTTATATCATCTATACGAACAAGGTCTCCGGAAAAAAGGCGCACAGTTGGCCCTTCTATTGAGTCTACAGCAGACATGGCTGCAGCCTTTCCAGGCCTTTCAACCTTGAGCTGAGTCCCGTTAGTAACAAAATCATCAAGCAGAACCATAGTAGCCGGATTGATCCCGGCAGCCGCAAAAGAAGTATTTCTGGAACGCCCGTAGCGGAGTCTGAACCCTCCTGGCCTTGAAGGATGGGAGAAGACCGGCCTGCCTGCAATCAGGTCTCTTATGTACTTATCCTTCGGCTTGATCTTGTTTTTCTGCTCATCTTCTTCATCGCCTCCGGTTTTTGCTCCCCCTATGAGGATATCCAGCCAGTCCCATCCATCCATATGCAGTTTATTAACGTGTTTCTTGACTTTGGGGGCTTTAAGGGCGAGCCCTTCGGCAAGCACAAGGCACATCCCCCCTCTGATACGGTTTGTCCCAATTCTTTCGAGATCCCTATGTCCCTCAACCTCAGCTTCTTCGGTTGGGTCTCCGTCAATACAGACAGGGCAATTTTTAACTATCAGACGGATCTCGTCTTCCGAGGGCATATACTGCAAGCTTGCGACTCTTTTATAAAGAACGACCTCTTCTACATAACGCTCTACTTCCTCAGGTCTTGGCTTATAGCGGTCAATCCCTATCCCACGCCTTACGTAATCACCAACGAGCACGGAAAGAGCCTGGGCTGTTCCACCTGCACTTCGAATAGGTCCGGAATAAAAAATCCGGATATACTCGGAACCATCGTCGTTCTTTCCCAGTTCGACCTTATTAATCCCTTCAATCGGGGCTGCAACCACTCCTTCTGTAATGACGGCCATGGAAACCCGGATAGCAGCTTCAACTGCATCCTTTTTTGTTGCGAAGTTTCCCACTTCTCCTTCTGCGACCTGACGCCCGATTTCGAGAGCACATTCTTCTCTTGACATTTTTTCTTCAAGCGCCCGGATCTTTGCAGCTACTCCTTCTACTCCTATAAGGTTCTCAACCCTATCCGCAAGATCTTTGGCAAGAGGAATTTCTACAACGGGCTTTGGGTCACCTCCACGAGCTCGAGCCGTATTTGCAATCTTGATAGCCTCTTTGAGTCTTGCTTCGAGCTCGTCAAAATATTCGTGCATTTCCTTACTTGCAATTGTTTCACCCATTAAAATCCCCTTTAAAAAAGAAAAATTGGTATTACCTCTGCTTGCGAAGAGACCCAGATGCGAAAATGCTTGAAATTGAGGTTATAAAAAGGACAAAAATGCCTACCCAGAGAAGATAGCTCCCTGCTTTATCCATGCCCAGAACTGTTAAAAGCAGGCCCACAGCCAAAACTACAAGATTAATCTTGTTTATTTTTTTATTCTGATCTACGACTTTTTTGTAAGCCCGCTTTTTTTCCAGATTTTCCTTTTTCTCGGCGTTCAAAGTTCTTCCCTCTCAAACACTAACTAGATCTTCAATTTTGCATCACAATTGAGCTTAAACACTGTATTGCAGTTAAACTTAAACACTGTATCGTAATCGAGCTTAAACACTGTATTGTAATTGAGCTTAAGCAACAATCTTTATAGAGGACGCTTCCCTCAATCGATTGATGAGAGCTTCCCCAAGCCCAGAACGGCTGAAGGACCCATCAGCCACGATTACATCCAGCCCTTTCTTATCAAGCTTTCTGAGCCCTTCAAAGAGTTTCCTAGCAGCCACGTCCGGCTCTGACCTGGGCCCCAGCAAAAGGCGCTCATCTGGGCCCAGATTTTTTAAAGCAAGGACAGATGCAGTTTCCTTACTGGTTTCCTCACTGAGAAGAAGTCCAACTTTCTGCCCTTCGCTTCTGTAACTTTCAAGTAATGTGACAAGCTTATCCGAAACCGATTTACCTTCTCCTTCGATAAGCACGACCTTTGTATCAGGGATATAATGTCTGTATTTCTGACCTGCCTTCTTTTCCGGCAGATCCGATTTACCTCCAGCTTCACCGCTTTTGTATCCGGATCTAACCTTTCCTATAATACTTTCAAGCTCTTCGAGACTTATGGCCCCGGGCCTGAGCACAACAGGTGGCTCAACAGTCATATCAATTACAGTTGACTCAAGCCCTATGGCAGCCTCTCCCCCGTCAAGAATTGCATCAATCCTGCCTGTAAGATCCGAGATGACATGGGCTGCAAGGCTGGGACTGGGTTTTCCTGACAGGTTGGCACTGGGAGCAGCAAGAGGAGTACCTGCTCTCTTTATTAATTCCAGAGGAACGCTGTGGTCAGGCATTCGGACTCCTATTGATTTTAGTTTTCCTGAAGTAATGTCGGGAACAATGTCGTTTTTCTCCAGGATAATCGTAAGAGGACCAGGCCAGAAAGCATCCATTAGCTTGAAAGCGCTTTCCGGGATATTTCTCGACACTCTCTCAACATCTTCCCTTGAGTGGACAAGCAGGCTAAGGGGATTTCCAGGGGGGCGCTTTTTTGCCTCAAAAATCTTCAGGACTGCCTCGGGGTTCAGGCCGTCAGCTCCAAGACCGTAGACCGTTTCTGTGGGGAAGGCTACAGTCCCTCCATGCTTGATAATCGCTGACGCTCTTTCAAGGACGGAATCAAAATTTTCTTCGGAAACCCGAAAAACCAGAGTCTTTACTTTACTTCCGTTTTCTGCCTGCACAGGGGTAAACTCCTTTTCGATTATAATTTTCTGTATCTCTTTCTCCGACTTATTTCTTCAGCCACTTATTGATGGCGGCTTCAAGTTCTCTGTGGTTTTTCGCATATTCCTGCAAGCTAACTCCTTCAAGAGATGCTTCGAGTGCCTGTCTGCAAGCAGTGGCTCCAGCTTTTGTTCCCATTGGATGGGCGTGAATTCCGCCACCGAATTGCATAATAACATCCCTTCCGAAGATAGTGTACAGGTCAGGAATCATAGTAGGAGCAAGCCCTCCAGAAGCAACCGGGAACATGGGCTTCAACCCTCCCCAATCCTGGGCAAGGACGTGCTGACCTTCATCTGCAGGAACATTGTCTAGCACACACTCGTCACGGAGAGATAGAACCTCGTGTTTTTCTCCGTGCATCTTCCCGACAACCGTACCTATGTGAAGCTGGTCAAGCCCGATCAGTCTGCAGAGCTTGGCAACTACAAGCATGCTTATACCATGGCGTGGGTTCCGGGTATAGGCTGAATGCATGCATCGGTGTGCGTGGAGAGCTAGTCCTGCATCACCTGCTTCTTCCCTCAGAGTCTGAAGTGCGGTCCAGCCTGCAGGTACGATATCGATCATCGCATAGCTGGCACCCAAGTCTTTAAGGAAGTTCATGCGGCGGATCATTTCCTTACAGGTAGGAGCAGTGATATTACAGAGATACATTTTACGCTCTCCGGTTTCAGATTCTGCCTTTTCTGCAAGCTTCAGGGTAAGTTCGGCTCTTTTTTCAAATTTGTTAAATTTCTGATCCGTAAGGTTTTCGTCATCTTTAACAAGGTCGCAGCCTCCTGCAAAGGAGTTGTAAGCCACCTCAGCATGTTTTTCGGAGGTTAATCCAACTTTCGGCTTGACAATAGTTCCTATAAGAGGTCTGTCCTGCACACCTGTAAGCTCCCTGATTCCTGGCAACCCGAATCCAGGACCTTTGAATTCTCGAAGCATTGACTTCGGGAAAGCTATATCCTGGAGTCTGAGATTGTCAACGATTTTCATACTCAAGATATTTCCTGCAACCGCACTGAGTACCTGCGGGACCGAACCAAGTTCAAAGAGCTCTTCCGAATAAGCTACCCTTACAGTCTGTGCGTCCTCGTCCACGTAAAAAACATGTGGCTTTAGCCTGGCTGCAAGTTCGGGACTGAGTGTGGCAATTTCAGTCCAGGAATCTATAGAGCTTTCCCCTGCCATATGGGTTGCAGCTTCCTCAAAATTCACTCCTGCTGACGGTTCGATATGAAATTCACAGATAAGATCGGTATCCTTAGGGCTGTAGCCCGTATCTATATAGTCCCTTCGCATTGTTTTCCTCCAACTTAATAAGTAAACTCCATATGGTAATTTCCAAAATGAAATACATTAGAATATGCTAGACAGAATTATAATCCTGATTGAAGGAAGTAACTTAACATAAATAAAAACTTGTTTATTTGAGAAATCGAAAAAAGTAGTATGAGTTAATAGCGTAAAAAGAAATAGAAAAACAATAGAATTCAATTTCGACAAAACGTAATAAACAAAATTAACCATAGTCTTGAGTTATTTAATTAAAATAGTGAAGAGCAAAAAGTATTTTCTTCAAATTCAAGGTAAAGTTTACTGACTAGAAAAATTTAGTCACTCTTAAAGATAACACATAATCCATGCATACTGGAATAAGTATGTGAATATTTGAATAATCACATATTTTGGAGTGGTGTTGTTCTAAAGAGTGCTGAAATCTAGTGATTTTGCTCTCCACTTCGTGATTTAAGTTATATTTCAGGTTTATTTTTTAGATTCGGCTTAAATAAATCTCTTAGTACGTCCTTAAGGTTTTTTTCTATTCGTTTGAGACTGTAACTGAGTCGAACTGCTGTACCAGGTAAACTGTCGGTTAAACGCACACATTTTGCTATCAAATGTCGAGTACAAACAGCAAAATGAAATATACGGTCATTGAGACAAGTCCAAGAGGTAATCCAAGCCTTGCCCATTCCTTACTGGTGATACCCAATTTGCTCGCAGAGATGATATTCGGGATATTTCCTGGGATCAACATTCCACCTGATATTAAAAGTCCCATTAGTACGCTTTTTATCTGGAATTCGCTGAGGACAGGCCCTATCTCAGCAGCTGCGAGAGTGGCATTATCAAGGACAGCAGAAACCATGTTAATCCAGTAGAGAGCCATAGACGGGACCTGAATAAAGTACTCGAAAATGATAGGTTTGAACCCTTCTCCGAGCAATACGAGTGCTGCAATAAACACATAAACCTTGACAGCCCTCATTACAACATCTTTTACAGTCTCGCTATAGTCTGCAACTTCCATTTCATGCTCTTTTGTATCGGCTTTTCCAAGGAAAAACATTCCAACGATACCATAAGCAAGGATACCTGGAATTATATATTTTCCTAGCATATTAAATAAGAACGTGAAATCGGCATGGTAAGGCGCACCGGATAATTTTGAGACCGCGACTGTCGAAAGAGGTTCACCAAGGGGGGTAAGCGCAGCGCCAAGGCCAATTGAAAAACATGCAATAATTGTCAGGTTTATCTTGGATTTTCGTGAGAGAGGCATCGCATTAACCACCTCAACGAGAATAATTGCTGCAAGAATAGCTGACATCACGCTTGAAGTAAACCCAAGGACAACAATCAGAATAAAGGCCAGAATCCTGACTGAAAGCATGTCAGTCAACTTTCTGATTGCTTTGTGAATCGGGGCATGCCATTTATAAATAATCAAGCCGACGACAAGCACTATCTGGAATATGCCTATTGGAATGCCAAATATATCCCCAACATGCAGCGGTGCAGTTACTGCCTCTTCGATTATCTCCAAATTCCATCCCGTTTCTACACCCGGAATCTTAGCAAAACCTGATAGGGACATTGCAAGCACTCCGCATATGAAAAGGAATACTTCCAGATTCTCTTCAATAACATGTATTTTAAAAGGCCCCAGCAATACGGCCAGGAATATCACAAGAAATCCAATTAAAACTCCTAGGTCAAGAGCCATTACTTTTTCCTCCTCTGGTAATTTTTAGATTATTAATTGCCTGGGGAGACTTATATACAGCAAAATACTACAAAGCCTCGAATACGTGGTCATTAAAATGACCTATTTTATTATATATTAACCTATAATACATCATTCAATAATATATTTATTCCGTTTATACTCGATTTAACGTCCTTGAAGCTGAAAAAAATCAAGCTTACTCTATAGATTGCTTTGGATGAAAATTGGCATTCAAGCTTGAAGAAAGTGTTTTTTTACGTCGTAATCAACATTGCAAACCATATACAAGGATTATAAGCAAGTTGTCAAGACTAATTTCCTTTAATAAAGTCAGCAGAAAAGGTAAGAAGGAAATAATAATCAGACTATGGAGAGTTTACTTCAGTTGTCATTCCAACCAGGGGATTTCGGAATCCATCTGGTAACAATTATAGAAAAATACCTAATGAAATATGGATGCGTTTAGGGAAATAATAATTTGAATAAAACGCACATGAAATTATTCTAAATTACAGGCACAAAAATATGAAAGTACTTGAAAGCACTTTCATGCTAAACGGACACGATCTTCTTCGAATAACAGACACAAAGAAATGAAAGTACTTTACTTTCCCCTTTTTTGACTATTGATCTAGTCATTACCTTGGGTAGTAAGGTTGTCCTAACTATGGTTTTTCAAACCATCGCTAAACTAATCAGTGAATTGTTGTTGAAGGCTTAGATATTGTTAGAGCAAAAATTAAAAAGGAGCATTGTGAACCAGTTTTGTTCCGTATTTTCATGTTAAATATAATAAAAGTGTAACTGATTCTTAAAAAGTTCTTGCCGTTTAAAGGGTATTATCGAGATTCGATTTCAAGATCCAGTGATAAATTTAAAAATAAAATTACTGGATCTTGAAACTTAATTTACTTACAATGATGAGCAAATTTTAAGTTCAGACCCCAAGCACAAAGACAACGACGAAATAGATTGCCATTATGACAAGGCCCATGGGTAATCCAAGTCTTGCCCATTCTTTGCTGGTTATACCAAGTTTTCCTGCAGAGATGATATTAGGAATATTTCCTGGGATCAGCATTCCACCTGAAACTAAAAGCCCCATAAGGATGCTCTTTATCTGTATTTCACTCATAGCAGGTCCGATCTCAGCGGCTGCCAGAGTAGCGTTATCCAGAATAGCAGAGACCATGTTTACCCAGTAAAGTACCATGGAAGGTATTTTTATGAAGTACTCGACTATGATAGGCTTGAAACCGTCTCCGAGAAACGTAA
>JAEWQJ010000055.1 GCA_023399215.1 Methanobacteriota archaeon | reverse complement strand
CCATCTTTGCAGCTGTATCCTTTGCCATTCTCATCCATACATCGTATCTCTGGTTCAGGTGCATAATGCCCTGGCAGTAGTTCACGAAGTCGTGTACACGCCTTTCGACTACAGACTCAAGGTCAGGTTCTACAAGTTCTCCGCCGATGTTGAATATCATTGCCCAGGGGTATGTTTTGCCCTCTTCCATTTCCTTGAGGTCCGGACCGACAATAGTAACTTTGTCATCTTCGATCTCGTCCATGTCCTTTGCACGGACCAGTTCCAGACCCAGGGATTTTGGGCCGCCGAGTTCAACAAACATTCCATCCTTTCTTACTCTTTCTCCTTCAAACATTGGGGAAATCTCAAATGGGAATTCTGCCATTATATTTTGCCTCCTAAATCAAGTTATAATGCGTTAATAAGTTCATCCAGTGCAGCATAGTGGTCTGCCTTACTCAGGTTCCCGAAGGACATCGTTGCGTTCTGGATATAGCCTCTTTCAATCGCAATCGTTTTCAAGTTACTGAAGTTCTTTGCTGCGGACAGCACCTGGTTGATGTAGAATTTCTTGAATCCTATGGTTATGATCATGTCGTAGTTTCCGTTTCCGTCAAGACCGGGCCAGTTGGGGTCGGTCAGGTAAAAGCCGAGCATGTGAGCGTTGATGTATTTTGCATTTACATCTTTATCAGCAAGGACTGCCAAGGAACTCCCGGTTGCAGCAATAGGGATGTTTGCAGCCTTCGCAATTTTTACCACGCGGTCAAGGAGTTCGGGGTCAAGGGCCAGGGTTCCTACCATAAGGAGCGGCCTCTTTGCTTTTGAGATAATCTTTGCAGCCATTTCAGGAGATACGGTTTTTGAGGTATTCACCCCGTAGCTGGTAAAGAGCTTTGTGTTCTTGGTAGTGTCAACCATTTAATTCAGGCCTCCTTGCAAAGTCTTTTGAGGTTAGTGGGCTGTGCCGAGACGTCGAACTTGATCTTTGGACCGGAGATGATTTTCTTCCTCTTCCAATCAATTTCCCAGCCATGTTCTGTTTCGAGCTCCTTGAGGAGTGCCTCACGGGTAGCCAGCGGGAGGTCAGCTTCGGTTCTGACGAATTTCCACCAGTCTTCAGGTTCTTTTCCACCAAGGTACTTCTTATGTAGCTCCATCCAGTGGGTCAGTTTAATAGCTCTGCCCATGCTGTTGTCAGACGGGCGGATGCAGGCTTTTGCCATCATCGGGATTGCTTCCTGCCAGGTCTCTGCTGTGGTCAGGAGGAACTCGGGTGCTGGCGGGATTGGCATTTCCTGTCCATTTCTCGCATCGTAGACTTTCCACTTGTCTTCTTCATAGGTCTTGGCAATCAGGGCTCTCCTGTACTTAGAGGAGTGGGGACCAAGGACTGCAGGGATACCAAAAATATTACAGCCGGTACCTATTGAGGATGCTTTCTGGGAGAAGGCCCCCCATGCGAGTCCACAGGCACCTACACGGTTCAGTATGTAGTCCCCAATTTCGGCTAGGTTGCCTTCAAGAGTTCTCTGGGCAAAGATAGCTGCGACTTTCTCGGCTGCTCCAGTGATGTGGGCATTTGAGACACAGGATCCTATGTTGGCAAGTCCTCCACACTGGAATCCACCTGGGAACCTCTCATAGAGAGTCTTGCCATCGGCATCTTTGAACATACCAATGTCCATTGCTCCACAGCCTGTCGTAACTACGATGAAGTTCCTTTTCAGGAATTCTTCTGCAATGTAGTAAACGTCCTTGGTGCCTCCTGCATAATTCGGGCATCCGATAATTGCAATAATACCCGGTGTGGTACCCATGACAAGGTTAAGACCTTCTGCACGTATTTCGGCATCAGATACCTGTCCTCTGCCAGCTCTCATCATCCCTTTCTCTTCGGCAATCTGCTTCTGGGCTATCTTCTCTATTACGTTGAGGATTGGGATTTCCTTCTTACAGACCTGTTCACAGCGGCGGCAGCCAATGCATGTGTCATGGATCTCTTCAAAGTATGAGAAGTCTCCTTTCTTTGCAAATCCCATTGCTTCCGGAATATCAATTTCTTCAGGGCAAGCAAGCAGGCAGGCTCCACAGTCTGCACATTTTGCAACCATATCTACGAGTTCTTCATCGGTTGGAAGTGCAGTGATACCAGAGGCATCACGGATCGGGGCCATTTCCATCGTAAGCCTGACGCAGAGTTCTCCTAGCTTGTCGTAATCCAGCATTACGCAGCCTGGAATCTTTCCAGATTTGAGTTCCTCCATGGTCTCGTCAACATCGGCATCTGTCCTGTTCGGAAGTCCGTACATGATTTTGGGATTTGATGCAATGACCGGGATCTTGAGTTTCTGCGCTTCAGGTACAATATCACCGCGGACGCACTGTTCATCTACAACAATGACATCTGGCATTCCTGAGCGGATTACCTTGAGTTCCTTGGACATGGAACCTATGACTTTTGCATATGGGGCTCTCCGATCTGCTTCCTTGTACCTTGTAAGGTCGATTGCAGTACAGCAGAGTCCAGCAATTTCCATCTTGTCGGTCAGGTTGTTGTCTTCCATGTAGTCCATCATGTAGGTGACGCCGGCAACATTGTGTCCTATAACACACAGGAAAGGTTTGGACTTGTCAATGGTTCCCATTCCGATTTCAACTAAGGGAGCCTCTGGGTCGGCTTTCGGGAAATCATAGGCTGCGACCTGTACAATATCAGAAATTTCCATGCCTACATGATCAAGGCTACCGCTGAATAGGGCTTTTGAGTCGTAATCAATTTCGGCGGACTCCTGACCTGCATGGACAGTTGCAAGCAGCTGGGTTAGCTGTTCTTCAACGTATTCCATTGCCGGCTTGACTTCACCAAGGGTTTTGGGGCTAAGCCCAGTACTGATTGTAATGTTTGGGGTAAGCACGTTGGACTGCCCAAGGGTGAGAGGTAAGTCTTCTCCATATTTTTCGATCAGGTGATCAAGCAGGTGGCGGCCATGAGCTGCATGGCAGGCAGTACCTGTAATCACGCGGAGGAAGAATTCTCTCCCATTGTGGCCCATCATGTCAATACCACAAGCACCTCTCTTGTTCCCTGAGAGGTCACAGGGTCCATAGGTACAGTAGCAGCATTGATCACACATGGGGGTGATTACAGGTTCATAACGGTCAAGCAGTTTGAAGTTCCAGTCATCCCTATAACCCTCAAGTCCTGGAAAAAGTGTGGGACCTGCGTTAACGAGCTCCTTTTCTTTTTCTTCGGCAGCCTCCTTTGCTGCCCCTACAATATTATTGATAGTGATCTGAACGGATTCTAGATCTTCTATAGAAAAACTCCCGGTAGTTAATTTACTCATTTTAGCTTTACCTCCTAAATACGCTTAAAGTCGCTTCAGACGATTGTATTTCCGATATTTGACATACCGGTAATGATTCTCCAATTTATATTGACGTCTGCTCGAAAGTTCCAGCTATTTAAATGATATTTTTAGTAGGTCGTTTTTCATTTTTTATAGAATTTACACACTTCCAATACAAAATAAAGTACAGTAAATTAAGCAGTTAAATCTTGAATTTTTAAAGAGTTTGAAGTCCACTGCTTTTGTTTTAAACATCAAGTGGGTAAGTTCTATAATGGTAAACCTTGTGATCTCAGAATAAAAGAGATCCTGGAGAATATCTAAAAAATTCTATGAATGTTGTAAAATTTACAATTAGACAACTGTGTTTATTATCCGGAATCCGTTCATTTATGTTCTGCTGATTGTAGAAGTTACAGTAGGTCACAGCACTTTTCAGATAAACTCTTAAATTACACATAAGCGACGTGTTATAAATAACTTCCATTTTTGTTTGGTATAAATATAAAAATAAAAATTAAGCAGTTAAAAAGTGAATTTGTAGGGGGTTAGGAGTTTACCTTTTTTGTTTTACATATCATGTGGGAGCTATACAACTGGGCAATTAGTGCTTATTATCTGGTATCTGTTCATTTGTGATCTGTCGAATTGTAAAAGTTACAGTAGGTCACAGCACTTTTCAGACAAACTCTTAAATTACACATAAGCGCGTAATATATATAGCTTCCATTTTTGTTCGGCTAAAATATAAAATAGAAAAGTAAGCAGTTAAATTTTTGATTATTAAATAGTTGGGGGCTACTGCTTTATTTAGACTCCAAGTGGGTGTACGATAAGTAAACCTTGTGATCTCAGAACAAAAGAGATCTTAGAGGCCATCCGAAAAGTTCTACGCATGTTGTATAATTACAACTGGACAATTAGTGTTTATTATCCGGAATCCGTTCATTTGTGATCGCTGATTGTAAAAGTAACAGTAGGTCACAGCACTTTTCGGATAGTCTCTAAATTACACATAAGCGATGTAGTATATATAGTTTTCATTTTTGTACAATTTAATAATAAAAATAAAAAAATATTAATATACAACTATTCTCTAGATTCCTACGAATTGTTGACCCTCTATGAATCGTGAAAAATGGCATCGTTCACTAACATTTCATAAAAATAAAACATAAAATTATTGGAATGAGAGGTAGAACGAAAGTACAGTGATTAGCAGAACTTTTATGTTAAATCATATATAAAAGGCAGAAAATAGCCGCAGGACTAACGGATATATGATACAAAAATATTAAGCAAATATCATAGTTATAATCCAGTATATATACTTATGAGTTTGTTGTTACTTGTTTTGTATTTAAATGTAGAATCCTAAAAATTCATTCAGAGCTTATTAACTAATCAATAGTTAAAGTAACATAACGATATCTATTTATACTATATCTCATTTGCGTATTTTGACGGTCGATTGAGTTAAACGAAGTATCAAGAATCCAAAAAGTTACTTATTACAAACTCGGAGAAAAACCTCTAAGTGTTCTCGTAATTATTAACCTGTCCTTTGAAGAGCTTGAATAATTCGTCTTTGCGACCGTCTCCATGTAGGGCAGAATGAGACTGCTGACAGAATGAGATCTCCCAGAAAACTTTTTGGAATGAGCTTCAAAAGGCACGACCGAAGATTGTTGATGCTCTTGTCAACGGAAAAGCTATCAAGACCTGGGGGAATACGTTAACAGCGGTGAATTCAAAGTTGAATTTCTCTGCAAAGAATGAGATAATGTGTTGGACGCAAAGTGCAACAAACTTAGCCCCATAAGCTGTCCGAGCTATGGTTCCGGCCTAATTTTCCGATCGGTGGATAATGGAAAAGGAAAGACGTTTATTGATGACGAGTTCTATTGCCAAAAAAGGGGAAAAGCAGCAGGAATACTTATGAAGGGAGCATAAAAAGATGCAGGACGCAGACTGAGGTAGATAACGTTAAAACTCAAGTAACTATCTAGATATCTATAATCAACATCAAGAGCTCTAATTTTCATAGTTTACTATGTACAACATACAATGAATATTTTTAAATATTAAGCTCAGGTAAGATCTCTGCCCAAATTGTGGTTCAGTAGAGAGACATGGCAATTTCTCGTGTTCTATAAACTATGTAAGCACTACGATATTTCTCAAATCAGTCTATACTCCATGCGTTGCACCAGAAATATTTTCCAAATTATTGTTAAGAACTAATTTCAAAAGTATGTCGCCATTTATTATGGTAGTTTGTGTTTACTCTAATCCTTAATGGCGATGTTGAAGTAAAACTCTAAACGCTTTATATAATATATTGATCGATAGATATTTATTACGTGTCACAGAAGTGTAATTTGATGGTCAATAAAGTTAAGCGCAGAGTATCTTGTTTTCCAAAGGCCACCTATTATAAGCCCAAAGAAATCCCCCTTTGCTGTTTGGAAATAATCAACCTATCCATAGAAGAAATTGAAACTGTTCGTCTTTGCGACCTTCTCAAGATAGAGCAGAATGAGGCTGCTGACAGGATGGGAGTATCCCGAAAAACTTTCTGGAACGATCTCCAAAGGGCGCGGGAGAAGATTGCTGATGCTCTTGTCAACGGAAAAGCGATCGAGATATCTGGAGGAGAATATGTTAATACTGGTGAATGCAAGGTCAACTTTCTCTGCAAAGAATGCGATCATATGTGGGAAGCAAAGGACAACCAGTCCCGTCCCACAAGCTGTCCAAATTGTGGTTCCAATCTAATCTTCCGACTTGGCGGCGATGGAAGAGGAATGAGGTTTATTGAGAATAATTACTGTTGCCCTAAAAAAAAGGAAAGCAGTAGGGATACTGGTGAAGTAAGCAAAAAAAAGTGACAATCAAATTGCACTGGCGCACCCAGTGCAAGCAACGGGGATATGGTCACGCGCACGTTCCAAATTCCATTAAATGAAACAATAACCCAAAACAATTTAGTTTGAGCAGAGGTTAATAACCGAAAAATGGAAGTGATACTATTAAGGTTCTTCGTTGTCTTATGTGGATATCCTCATAATTCTTATTCTCCTCATAAAATCATAAAATCCAGTGCGGTCTTGAATTGAAAATAGTATTATCTATAGAGAATGACAAAGAGCCAATAATAACTTGAAAAAGACGAAAATTCGTTTAAAAAGATGGCCAAAGAAGGCTTTTTCTGTGAAGAAGATGCGTTAAAAACTGCGGAGAAATGGATTCAAAATTTCCTTTCTGTTGTGTTGAATAATGTGGATTTTATAGCTATTAGGAGACGTGAACCCAGTAAAAAAAGTAATCTCCAAAAGATGAGAAATTAAAGGCTTATTACAGGATTAATGAAATAATAAAGATCAATAAAACGTTTGTTTTGAATAAGATTGAGAAAATGAGACTTTTCATTCTTGCAAGTAATGATATCAGTATTTATCTCAAAGATGCTGATATTGCTGATATATTACAAAGGGTAGGATAACGTAATAAACAGATTTATATTTTTTTACAGTGATGTATTTCGCGTATCGAAAGTATACCTCCATAATAAGTCTATTGGTCACCGGTTATAAAATTTTCTTGCTTGGCAACTATCGATTTTGCATTAGAAGCTAGCCTTAAATTTTTGCCTGTTTACATGAAATCAACGCTCTGTTCCAGCTCCTAATCTATATCATATTTTAAAAACGTCACGGGGATTGAGACAGTTTGTTATGATTGCTCACTTAACTGAAGACGCATGAGAATAAGTCAAGAATTGGAGCGTTGACAATGATAATGGTTCTCTAATTAATGATTCATTTAATTGCGGAATGAAAATTGAGGGTAAATTAGAGGAAGAAAGTGAAACGGTTCCAGATCCTAAAGGGAAACTCAGAAAAAGACTGACATGAAATGGGTATTTTTCAAGTTTCAGGGAATTAAAGGACTTATAACTCAGAACAAAGGGTAAGTAAAATCAGATAATTTGTACATGTTTGATTGAAATAATATCTTTAAGAATAGGTCTTCCTTAACGAACTGATATCTTCATCTTTAGAATCATATGTATATTATATTTCCCAATATATTATATGTACATGAAACCTGTTTGATTGAAACCTGCTTTATATACTGAAATTTTTTCAGGCATAAAATTATTCAAAAGTAGTGCAGGGAAAGCTTACCTGGTGGATTTTTGAAGTTAGTGTAATCTGAAATTATTTAGCCTACGTCTCTATAATCGTAATATCCTTTTTTCATAGTCTTTTATAAGTATTTCGAATTTATCTTTTAATTTAACTCCTGACGAATATGCCACCTGAGCTCTTTCGACATTTACCGTCATTTGTATCGTTGTTTTGCTCTTTTCCTCTTTAATTTCCCTGAAATAGACCACAAAAGATTTAATAGGGCAATTATTTTATAGAACACTTGTAATCCAATTTAGAGGGATAAGGAGGGAATGAAATCCTCTTCGGCAATAGACGAAATCTAAACGTCTGGTTTGGTGAAGAATGGTGAAACCCTTAAAGTGTTGATCCCGACACTTCTTCTTACATACGACATATCTTAACAAACATGGAGGAACAATAAATGAAGAGATTCGCAGCAGTGACACTGGCTGCTCTCATGCTTCTGACTGTATTTGCATCCGCCGCAAGTGCAGCAGACTCAGTTGAGATCCGTGGTCCGGTGTTTAACGGCTCTAACATCGACGACATTGTCGGCGATGGTATTACAATCGATGCTACTCAATTCGCAGCATTCTACTACGATATTGACGATAACGTTACAACTGAAACTCTTTCCCTTAAAAATGTCGCTGGAAACAGTGGCAATGTAATTGGAGAGGGCGGAATTGTATACTCTACTAAGATTCAGCAGGTTGACTACGAATATGAAAAGCCAAGTATTGGCTGGGACAACTACAGCTTGCTCGGTTTCTTCGCAGACAAGTATATTCCACTGAAATCCAACAGCGCTGACAAACTCGCCAAGCTTGTTCTTGACAGCGATGACAAGTACACTGTCAGAACCGGCGAAACCCTTGACCTCGGTGAAGGTTACTCTCTCCAGGCCAAGCAGGTCGATGTTGACGGTAATAAAGTCTGGCTCGAATTCGACAAGGACGGAGAATACGTAGATGACGAAATCATCGATGTTGGTGAAGGTGACAGCACCTGGGACGTCGAACTTGATGACATCCAGGATGAAGACGATGTAACTGTCATGAAAGTCCATGTCAACCAGGTCTTCCAGGGCGCAGTCGACAGCATTGCCCAGATTGAAGGTATCTGGCTTATTGACTACGCAAACGCCATAAAGATCGAATCTGACGATGAATTCGGTGACCTCGACGATGTTTCCATCAACGGTGACACCCTTAACATTACCAATGAAGACACCTTCACTCTGACCAGAGATTCCACAAATGAACTCGCTGAAGGTCTGTCTTTCAAGGTCGCTGACACTCCAAGCAATGTGCTCAGGTTCTATCTTGCAAAGGAAATCACTGATCCAGGAAACTATGAAGTAAGAGGTAGTGTTGCCTCTGGAGCAGCTAACTGGGACGCAAGCAACTTTGCAGGTTTCTACTACGACCTTAATGACAATGTTGAAACAGAAAACCTCAGTGTTTCTGATCTTAAAGGAAATGTAATTCAAAAAGGTGGTCTCGTCTACACGACCTCCATTAAAGACGTTGACTACGAATATTATAAGCCAAGCCTTGATTGGGACCAGTATCCAGTTATTGGCTTCTTTGCAGAGGAATACATCCCACTGAAATCCAACAGCGCTGACAAACTCGCCAAGCTTGTTCTTGACAGCGATGACAAGTACACCGTCAGAACCGGCGAAACCCTTGACCTCGGTGAAGGTTACTCTCTCCAGGCCAAGCAGGTCGATGTTGATGGTGAGAAAGTCTGGCTCGAATTCGACAAGGACGGAGAATACGTAGATGACGAAATCATCGATGTTGGAGCAGGTGACAGCACCTGGGACGTCGAACTTGATGACATCCAGGATGAAGATGATGTTGTTGTCCTGAAGGTCCATGTCAACCAGGTCTTCCAGGGTGCAGTCGACAGCATTGCCCAGATTGAAGGTCTCTGGCTCATTGACTACGCAAACGCCATAAAGATCGAATCTGACGATGAATTCGGCGAACTCAATGATGTTTCCATACAGGGAGATACCCTTAAGATCAGCAATGACGACACCTTCACTCTGACCAGAGACTCTGATCAGGATATTGCAGAGGGCATGTCTTTCAAGATCGCTGACACTTCAACTTCCGACCTCAGGTACTACCCATTCGTTACAAGGACTGTCGGTAATAACACCACCGTTACCTCAACTCCGAGCGCACCTGGTAACGAAACCAGTGGTAACGAAACCGTAACTCCTATGAATGACACTACCGAAACTCCGGAAGACGTGAATGCAACCACTTCGGAAACGACTCCAGCAGAACCAACCGCAGCTAACACAACTACGCCCGAGAAAGAATCATCTCCAGGATTTGGAGTTGTTCTTGGACTTGTTGGACTCCTTGGAGTTGTCTACCTCGTCAGGAGAAACAACTAAAATTTCTGATTGAAGGGTTTTCTAACCCTTCTTTCTTTTAATTCTTTTTTAAATTCCTTTTGCAGATAACTTTTTATCTACTTATTTCTTAATTCAAGCGATCTTTCAACTTTGAAATCCCGGTTTAAACTTGTAGTTATTTCTAGGATTATACAGATTTTAGGTGAAGCTTATGAAAAAAATGGTGGCTTTAATATCTGCACTTGTGGTTTTAATGGTCGCATTTTCAGGCTGTGTTGGCGACAATAAATCCGCAGTCAATGGAACAGAGCCCAATAGCTCGGGAGAAAATGTAAATCCTGCCGAAAGTACGGCTAACGTTAGCGAGCTTAATGATTCTGCAGTTAATGTAACAGAACCGAGTAACCCAGAAGCGAATGTAAGTTCTGCTGAAAGTACAGCTAACACTAGCGAGGTTAACAAGCCTTCAGTTAGTGGAACAGATTCGAGTAACTCGGGATCAAGTACAAATTCCGCTGAAAGTGCAGCTGACATTAGTAAGCTTGAAAACCTTCCTTCAGGTTTTGAATATGTTGGGTCTCTCTCTCTTAATGCAGCTGATATCAAAATCGATTACAATGCAGATAATGTTTCAGAAGTTGTCGGAGGGTCGGAAGGCATGTACAAATACAATGATTCTGACTTCTATATCGATGTAATCGATCTTGAGAATTCTGAGGCTACAACTAATCTAATAGATGCATACAAGTCTTCCTTCAAGCCATTAACAGAAGGCTCCCGTTTTGTCGAAGAGTCATTTAATGGGCATTCAGCTGTGAAAATTGCAGACTACGTCACAGCCGCAGGGACCGAGGTCCCCAGGTATACCTATATCTGGAGCAATGGAAACAATGTATTTGTGGTTACCGGAAATACTGCTGATGACTCTCTGGTCAAACAGCTGGCAGAAGCCACAGGGTACTGACATTTTCAAAAGGGTAAAACCTTTTTATCCTTTCTTCCCTTTTAATTCTTTTTTTTCAGCTTGTGTTAGTTTGATTTTTTATTATTTTATCTCATTCTTTCTTTCGTCTGCCATTTTCCGCAGTAAAATTTCATATTTCATAATTATCTCTGCTATCAATTTTTAAAATCCAGGTGTACTTATTGAGCTTTTATGCAGAAGATAAAAGCAACTAGTGTCGAGTCAATCATCAAGGATTCAATGATCCCGAATAATTGCAATCGAGTTTATACGACATTTTGTGTTTGACTCGACACTAGGTGGTGTATTTAGAGACCAAAAATGGTATCATTCAATTTTCACCAAATGCCATTAAGAATCTAGATTTCAATGACATCACTACTCAGAGAGAAATTTTTGTTTTACAAGCAATTCTTTTCCACCGACATTAATATCGCAATTGATTTTTGCGGATAACTCTTTCAACCTCTTCTGTTCATTCTTCTTTATCTGGTGGCAGGAGACCAGATGCCTCACTTTAATGATCATACCATTTTTGTATATCCTTGAATGGGCGTTCTTGGTCCGTCGCGGCAATTTCGTAGAAGTCCAGTTCTCTGTCGATTCCTGGCAGTGCTATTCTGTCAAGATCTCTCCCTCTCAGACAACTTCTTCATGTAAATATTACGAAAAAAATCCGGTTTTTCGGTATTCCAATCGTTAGACTTTAATATAACTTTGTACATTTGTGTGTTGCAAGCCCGGATAGCCTAGATGGTTGGGGCGCCAGACTCATAGGGACAATTATATGAGGCGTCTTTAATCTCCTGAGATATCTGGAGGTCGCGTGTTCGAGTCACGCTCCGGGCACTTTATTTTTATTTAATGTATTTTTAACTATTTTGTCCTCATTTTGTCTTAATTTCTCATTACAGGTATATTTCCTAGACAATTAATTTTAAACAATTGTATATTTTTCAGGCTATTTTATGGAATTTTTAAGATTTTCTACTTTCTGTATCTATATTCAAGATTTTCAGCAATCAAACACAATAGATTCAGAGTTTAACTATAGTGTATTTGACTACAGAGTATACAAGCCAATATACGAGAGTTGCCTGGCAGGTCAAAGGATTTAGTGAGGAGTAGTTCACATACATACTTTGATTAACTCATAGGTTAATGCATATCCAAAAGAGGAAAAAGGACAAATTTTTTTTATTGAGTAAAATAACAAGAACTCAGGTAATTATAAGATAAATTATACTTGACTGGAAATGACTCCTACAGATCCCCTTTACCTTGGTATCCTCATTCTCACAGGATTTTTTACGGGTATTGTCTCAGGTATGCTTGGTATTGGTGGAGGCTTTGTCATGTCTCCTGTTCAGTACTGGCTTTTGCAGGAGACTGGGCTTCAGCATGACATTGCAATAAGGATAGCTTTTGGGACAACTCTTTTTGTGGTTCTGCTAAATGCCATAAATGTTGCTCATATTTACCATCAAAAGAATGCAGTACTCTGGAAACAGGCAACAATCATAGGGATCTTTGGATCAATCTTCAGTTTCGTGGGAGCAATGGTAGCTTCTTACTTACCGGCCTCCATCCTTAGCACAATTTTTGGAATCGTAGTTATAATTGGTGCAGTTAGAACTTACTTTACTCCTGCAGTTACAGAAAAGAGATATATTAGCTCTAATCCATTAACTTATATTTTTTCAGGTATTTTCATAGGCTTTTTTTCTGGTCTTTTAGGGCTTGGGGGAGGAGTGATTGGAATTCCAATCATGCTGATTTTTCTTCATTTAGATATGCGAAAAGCCGTAGGGACCTCAGCTGCAGTAATAATCTTTACCTCTTTTAGTGGATCTATTGGGTACATAATCAATGGCTGGGGAAAGGCTGGACTCCCTCCTTATTCTGTTGGATACGTAAATCTTCTAAATTGGATTTTACTTGCATTTCCATCTTTTCTTGCAGCAAAAAACGGAGCTAAAATTGCTCATCTTATGAATCCCGAACATTTGAAGCATCTATTCATAGTTATAATGCTCTATTTCGGGCTGAAAATGATAGGAGTTGTTGATCGTATTTTATATTGAACTCATTCGTCCGTTTTATAACCACAAAATCTAATCTCTGTACTGTATGGGACTTCTGTTCAATTTATGTTATTTTTTCACATAAATTATTTATACTATAAAGGGGAAATAAACTTCCGTAGTTAAGGTGAAAAGAAGAACTAGAAGACGAAAGGGGTTTTGTTCATGAAACATCTAAAAATATGTCCAAAATGCCATTCTAAACTAAAATTGCACTCCGATGGTGAGACCCAGTATTGTAGTACTTGCAGTTACTGGACAAAGATAGGTACTGTAAGACTCGATTCAATTATGATTTACGGATGAGTAATCTGCATGAAGAATGCTGAGATTTTTATATGGGAGCGTAAAAATTGATGATTTCTTTCAGAATTCAGTGACTGAAATCAATAAAGACCCAGAAAACAAACTGATCCCTAAAACCGTTTTTAACTTTGATCAATGGGATTGTTGGAACTGCTTCATTAGAAGAATTTGAGTAGTTACTAAAATACTAAATCCAAAGAAGCAAATTTTAAGTATAGGGGGGGTCATTTCATATCCAAATTCTGTTATTTATTGATTTAAAATTATGGAATGCCACTTACTTTATCCATTTCTAATTTTACCAAGTCTTGACCCTTTTTCTTGTAAATTTCATAAAATAAGGCAAACCTGCAGGTACTTCCTCGTGTTTGTCTCAAATTTCAGATTCCAAGAATAGTGTTGGCATAATAGTTGATATTCAGTATTGGTTGAATTGGCCTCTATACTTGGAATAATAACGACCATCAGGAAACCTTCAAAATAATCCAATCTGATTGAATGACTTTTTAATACAAGAAAATTAAGTTTTTAAAGGCAGATCAAAATGTGCAAAGTTATTTTTGATGAAATAAAGGAAGAACATCTGAATGATGTTTTGGAAATTTATACCCACTATGTTCTCAACACAAATGTAACCTTTCACGCGCATGCTTTCTCAATAGATGAAATGCGAGAATTGGTATTCTTTGAAAATCCTAAATATAAAACTTTTGTCATAAAATTAGCTGATAAAATTAATGGATATGTAATATTGACTCAGTACAAAAAGCGTGAAGCATACGATGGAACTGCTGAAGTAACTGTATACTTAAAGCCGGATTACATCGGTAGAGGCATAGGCAGCCAGGCTGTTAAGTTCATTGAAGATGTTGCAACAAAGCAAAATATTCACGTACTTATTGCGACAATATGCGGAGAAAATTCTAAGAGTATTAATTTATTTGTAAGAAACGGTTTTAGCAAATGTGCGCATTATAAAGAAGTAGGAGAGAAATTTGGGCAACTGCTAGATGTAATGGCATACCAAAAAATAATATCATGATGCTTATATCACAATGCTTTACGCCATTGATAGTATGTTCCTTATAAATAACCAGCCAAAAGTTGAATTTTTTCTATTCTAATATTCACTGAGTTATGATTTATGGAATGCCACTACTTTAGTCATTTCCAATTTTGCCAGGCATAGATCGCCTATATGCAGTTTCAGAGCATCAACACACTGCGCAGGCACCTCTGCAGTCAGAGTCTTGTTATATCTGGCAAGTTTAAGTGTGATGCGCTTTTTTGGTCCCTTATTGGTTATACTATTGATATGGGCGGAGTAAGTGTTGTCGTTTTGATTTTCAGAACGCGAGTCCGGCAAAAGAAGAGTTATGTTCTCAGGATGAATTCCCCAGGAAACTTTATCTCCAGGTTTGAATCTCTGAGTTTTTATCCTTAAAATCAGGTCTCCGCTTTTTAACACTGTACATTTTGACTCTTCGTCACATTCTTTAACATAAGCGTCATTGAAAATATTTGAGATCCCAACTAGTTCTGCCACATGCAAGTTATTAGGATGATAAAATATTTCTTCCGGGGTTCCAAACTGCTGAGCTTTTCCCTCGTATAAGACAAGAATCTTGTCGGCCAGCTGGAAAGCTTCTTCCAAACTGTGGGTGATAAACAATACAGGTATCCCAATTTTGGTTTGCAAATCTCTTATTTTTTGTGCAAGCCTGGTTCTTATTTCCAGATCAAGTGCAGAGAAGGGTTCGTCCAGAAGCAAAATTTCAGGTTTGGGAGCCAGTGCTCTTGCCAGAGCTACTCTCTGCTTTTGCCCGCCTGACAGCTGGGATGGATATCGGGTTTCCAGCTCCTCAATATGAAGAAGGCTCAGCATTTCTCGAACCCTTTCTTCCTTGGATTCTTTCTCCCAACCCTTGAGCCCGCATTCTATATTTTTTCTTACACTCATGTGGGGAAAAAGAGTATAGTTCTGGAAAACATAACCCAGGTTGCGTTTCTGAATAGACAGGTTGATTTTATTCTCTTTGTCGAAATAAACTTTCTTTCCTACGGTTATTTTTCCCTCATCAAGATCCGTGATTCCGGAAATGCATTTAAACAATGTGGTTTTTCCTGACCCTGACGGTCCAAAAAGTACTACGAGTTCGTTTTCCATTTCAAAGCTGACGTCTAACTTAAAGGATTTCTTAACGCCTTTTTTCTTATTGGTATCAGCTTCATTATACTGTTTTTTAAGTTCAATTTTAACGCCCAAAACTATACCTCTAATTTTCCTATGAATCGTCCGGTTAGAGATATAGCCAGCAGGGATATAAGAATAAGGATTAAGACCAGAGTCTGAGCAAGTTCATCATTGCCTGCCTGAAAGGCACTGTATATTGAGAGAGACATTGTATTCGTTTTTCCCGGAATGTTTCCTGCAAGCATAAGAGTTGCTCCGAATTCTCCGACAGCCCTTGCAAAACTGAGTACCAGCCCTGCCAGTATACCCCTTTTTGCGAGGGGGAGAGTTATTAGAAGAGCAGTTTCAGTCTCACTTCTTCCAAGGATATAGGCTGCATATTCAAGCTCTTTATCTACTGATTCAATAGCTGCCTGAGCAGCTCTCACCATAAGAGGAAGGGAAACTGTATAAGCTGCGATGACTGCTGCCTGCCAGGTAAACATGATCCCAGTGCCAAAAAAGTTGTAAATGAGATGGCCAAGAAGTCCTTTTCTACCTACAAAAATAACCAGAAGATATCCAATTACTGTGGGTGGAAGAACTAGAGGTAGTGTTACTAAAAGCTCTGCAAGTTCTTTTCCCCGGAAATCACGCCTCGCAAATACATAAGCTATGATTACGCCAGTGCAAAGGACCAGAACTGATGATATGGTTGCTACCCAGAGCGTAAGAGATAAAGGAAACCATACCTTGTCCAACATAATGATCATGTCTTTTATTTTCGGGATAATCCTATGCAAGAGATAACAAAACGCTTATTAAAACGGATTATTATGAGGTAATAATTTTTTAGTAGAACGCTATTGATTCTGAAAATTGAGTTTAGATTATGGAAATTAAACATTTAATATAAATCCTAATTAAATGTTCCGCTAAAGACACAAACGGAGATAAAATTATTCGCACTCTGCAAATGTACACTACGCTTGACTTTTTAAGCCATGATCGTCAAAAAATAAGCAGGGTTTAATGGACTCTTGCAGAGTGGAATAACATTACTTACTGATTTTCATGCTTTGTGCATGGAAATTGGGGATTAATCTGTACCGATCATCACATTTGAAGCTTTGACGATTGCGTATACTTCGCTTCCTTCTTTTAGCTTCAGATTTTCAGCTGAGGTTTTTGTGATGATAGAAGTCATTTCTACTCCGCCGGGCAATTCTACTACAATTTCAGAATTGACCATCCCCGTGACAATACTTTTAACCTTTCCTTTTAAAACATTGCGTGCACTTAATTTCATTTCCTTGCTCCTCCTTCAAGTGTTTATTATGAACACTTGCTTTTTCACTTATGATCTAATTAATAATATAGTTTGCGTATATATAATACAGCTTTACTCTATATATTAGTATGAATAGTACTTTCCTCTTGAGAAGTACATAGATGCAGATCTAGATCGATTTACCTATGAACCTAGCCCATAGTTCAAACTTACTTCTCCGAATATGGAATTATGAATAATCAATGAGTTTCTGATTACAGAAAATAGTTCTGAAATTCATAGCTAAAGCTTGCTTCTTATCCCTTCTTAATAGAATTTGCCATAGAATTACCTTAGAAGGTTTGCCTTTTTTTGAACTTAAATTTTTTAGCTATTAAATGAGGATCACAGAACTATAGGAACATACTTATTTCAAGAGCCCAACATTTACACCCAAATTGAACTTTTTAACTTTATATGATAAATCTTGCCAAACCAAGCCCACCCTTCTTTTTTGACGTTTAATTTCCTCTCCTACCATTGTCTCTTAGGAAAATCCATTATCATATTTTATTTGGAGCAAGGATGTGAAATAATGGATTTTATTTTCCCTGAGCATAGGCAAGTTTCTGGAATAGAGAATTATTTTTTTTCTCTGATCATATTCTCTTTATAAATTAAATTGGGGGCTCATGGGTGGAGGTTCAAAGGTTGATTTTTCAGAATTTTACCTTTGCCTGGACATGAACCTGAATCTTTTCAGGGATTTGAAACTTTTTTTGAACAAGATTTTATCTTCTGTGATCCTCAATAACCATGAAAGCATACAAACTATATATAACGTTATGTCTGTCAAAACATAACGGGGTTTAATTCCAAAATTATTCCATTTTTTTTAATTTGTTTTATTGCATTAAAATATCGTATACAGATGGCTCGTTATTTAACCTCAACTTTTAATTTGTTTCTTTTACATGATAATTCCTAAGTACCAAAGTAGAATCGGAATTTACTCAGTGTTTAACTTTTTGCATTACCTGATGCTTCATCGTGTATTGAACTTTCAAATGGTTTTGAATTTGCGAAATCATTTTAGGATACAGCATAAAAATTGTAGAGATTTTTATAATACGGTTTTCTGCAACTCATGAACAACATTTATTGAGAATTAATATTGTTTAATAATAATTATATATTATCTTTATTATATAAATATGCACAGTATCTTATCTGACATTCATATTCAAAAATAATAGCAGTTGAACCTTTGGGGGGTGTATGCATTGTATAAAAACTCGCAATTAGAGAAAGAAGCTATGGAAGCAATCATGAAGCAGATAAAAGATCCTTAACTGCTTTCACAGATTGAATAGGTCGTTCCCTTCCACGGCTTCCTTACCTCTGGGGCATTAATCGGCATCCGGATGCTCAATATTGCAAAGAGAGCTCGACGTCCAGGATGGGAGCGCATATACATGACCTGCGAAACGAAAAGCTGCATGCCTGATCCATTCCAGATCCTTGCCGGAGCGACCATTGAAAACAATGGATTAAAGATCCTGAATTTGGGGAAAATGGCGGTCACGGTAAACAAACAGGCGCCTGAGGGAGCTAGTAGCATAAAAGGGATCCGCCTTATTCTCGGCTCTGAGAAAACGAAGGATTATCCTAAACTCTGCGCCTGGTCTCTGAACACTGAAAAACTTCCTCATACAGGGGTTATACCAATTCTTCTGGATGCAGGGGAGAAGGTCTATTCCTGGAAAGCTGTAGATGTAGAAGTTCCGATACGCAAAAAAAGCGAATTCAGTGCTGTGAAAGCTGCGGTGAAATGTTCATTCAACACGATAACTAACTGCTGTGCGGCAGTTGCACAGAACAATGTTGAGAGGTAAGCAAAATGCAAGATGATATGCGATTGTCTGTCTTTGCTGAAAAAAAAGGCAAGCAGTTAATCTATTACCCTGAAAGATGCATTGGCTGCGGGACCTGCGTACAGGCATGCCCAAAAGGCATCCTCTCTGTGGGAGCTGTGGGGGCTGTAGCAAGAGGGTTGATAGATGCTGATTTTCTGGAAATAACGGAGAGTGAAGAGTGTATTGCTTGTGGAATTTGTGCAAAAGTTTGTCCCACAGGTGCTCTTGAGTTGAAACAGGAAGGAAAAACTCTCACTGACATGTCCTATCTTTTCAGGGCAATGAAACCGACGTCAGTAAATGAAAGCTGCGTCCACTGTGGGCTTTGTGAGGATATCTGCCCTCAAGGCTGTATTGAGGTAACCCGCGAAATTTCAGCGGATGGAAAACTGAAGCTGGTTGGAAAGACCAATATTGATTCGGAGTGCTGTATCCACTGCGGCTGGTGTGCAGCAGTCTGTCCGGTGAATGCTATTTCTGTAGAAAAGCCTTTTGAAGGGCGCTGGACCAGGGACGAAGATGTCTGCCAGACCTGCCGTACCTGTGTAGATGTCTGCCCTGCAAATGCTATTTTCAATAAAAAGGCTAAACCTGGAGAAAGAGTCGAAAAGATAACACACCGCCCTGACGCCTGTATTTACTGCGGAGCCTGTGCAGTTTCCTGCCCTGTTAACGCAATTGATGTCAGAAAAACTGCAATTCTCCCGAATGTGGAGAAAAAAGGCATTCTTGAAAAAAAGTTGCTTGAAATTCCTGTTCCGGAAGCTCTATTACGCACTTGCCTGGAAACGGATGAAGCTGCATGTCTGGGCTGTGGAAATTGTGTGATTGTCTGTCCTGTAAATGCTCTCTATAGCCGTGAACTTGCTGCAGGGTACCTGAATGACATGGATGAAAAAGCTCTCCTTGAGGTTAAGAATGGTAAAATTTCGGTCGTAAACCAGGATGTGTGCGGAGCAGATGGAGCCTGCGCCATGATCTGTCCTGTTGATGCAATCTGGCTTGTGAAAAGAAAGGTGAAATAAATGACAGGAACAATTGCAATCAAGAACGGATACGTCTTTGATCCCCTCAATGAAATAAATGGGGAAATTATGGATATCTTCATCAGGGACGGAAAATTTGTAAGGGAACTTTCTGCTGCCGAACTAAAAGACGCAAAAATTATTGATGCCTCTGGTATGACGGTCATGCCTGGTGGAGTTGACTCCCATTCTCATGTTGCAGGTGCAAAGGTTAACGCCGGCAGGTCGATGCGTCCTGAAGACCATTATAAAGCAAATCTCCAGAAGACTTCACTTACTCATTCAGGTTCAGGTTACACTGTTCCTTCGGTCTATAAACAGGGATACGATTACGCAGCAATGGGCTATACAACTGTCTTTGAAGCTGCTATTCCTCCTCTTGAAGCGCGCCATACTCATGAAGAGATGCGTGCAACTCCACTTCTTGACATGGGAGGACATCTGGTACTCGGAAACAACTTTTTTTTGATGCGTTATCTTCGGGAAGGGGATATGGAAAAGGCTGCTGCCTATGTGGCCTGGATGATGAAAACTCACAAAGCTTACGGAATTAAATGTGTCAATCCTGCAGGAGTCGAAAATTGGGGTTGGGGCCAAAACATCAGCTCTCTTGATGAGGCCAATATCCATTTCGAAATTACACCAAGAGAAACTATAAAAGGACTTTCCGAAGTCAATGAGCATCTGGGTATGCCTGTACCTCTTCATCTGCATGCAAACAACCTGGGACACCCTGGCTGCTATGCAATTACCAAAGATTCCCTCAAAATCCCAGATGGGGTAAAGACCAGTCAAAATATGGATGTGAAATGGGCTGAAACTAAAATGAACCCTTCAAGGGACCGTTCCGTATACCTCGCACATCTGATGTTTAACAGTTTTGCAGGCACCACCTGGGCAGACTGTGAATCCGGAGTAAAAGAGATTGCAGACTACATCAACAACAAAGATCACGTAGTGATTGACAGTGGATGTACTCCCTTTGGAGAAGCTACGGTCATGACAGGAGATGGGCCTGCCATTCATGACCTTTACACACTTACAGGAAACAAATGGTCGAATACTGACGTTGAAATGGAGTGCGGTTCAGGTGTCATCCCCTTCACTTACTTAAAAGCCAATCCGGTACATAGCCTCCAGTGGGCAATGGGCCTTGAATGTCTTCTGCTCATCAATGATCCCTGGAAGACAATTATGACCACGGACAGCCCCAATGGTGGGCCATTTACTAAATACCCTGAGGTTATGACCTGGATCATGTCCGAGGCTTTCAGGAAACAGACCTTCAGCGAATGCCATAAGTGGGCAAACGACAGGAGTGAACTCGGAGGCATAAACAGGGAGCTTTCCCTCTATGACCTTGCGATCCTGACAAGAGCAAATCCCGCTAAAACAATTGGCATGGCCCACAGGAAAGGTTCTCTTGGATTGGGCGCTGATGGAGATGTCACAGTCTATAACATAAATCCGCAGCAGCTTGACACAAACAACTACGAGGCTCTTTTCAGAACCTTCAGGAAAGCAGAGTACACTGTAAAAGACGGCGAAATCGTGGTAGTAAAAGGAGAAGTCGTATCTTTGCCTGAGAAAAGGACGTATTATTCCAAAGTGCACGTACAGGATGAGCGGGAAAAGGAGATGCTGGCTGACGTGAAGGAGTGGTTTAGGTACTATACTATAGGTTTTGCCAACTATCCAACTCCAGAGAAGTATCTGGAAAACCCGACTCCCATACAGGTTAACGGTGGGATGTGAAGTCATGACAGGGGGAGTGCTTATTCACAAAAAAGAAAACGAGAGCCAACTCGAAGCAGTTATAAAGCCTGCATCAGCTGCCGGTAAAAGTGTCGAAGAAATGGGAGAAGTAATGCTTATTCCTAAAAAAGCGATTGACATTAAAGTTGAAGCCGATGTTATAACTCCTGATTCTTTTGCAGGCAAAAGTGCTGAAGAAATAGGAAACCTGTCCGTCTGGCAGGGGCCAAAGACCTATCCTCTCTCCGAGTTTTTTGAAGTAATAGGTAATGCAGGCAGTTCTGCAGCTGAGACTCTGATCCGCATAAAAGGTGACGTAATGAGGGTAAAAAGGATAGGAGAAGGCATGAGCGCAGGAAAAATCGAAATTGAGGGTTCTGCTGGAATGCATGTAGGTACCGGGATGAAAGGAGGAGAGCTCGTTGTTTATGGAGACGCGGATTCCTGGGCAGGTATGGAAATGATAGGCGGACTCCTGAACATAAAAGGCAATGCCGGAGACCATGTGGGTTGCGCTTACAGAGGAAAATGGCACGGCATGAAAGGTGGTCGCATTGTGATTGAGGGCTCTGCACGCCACCAGCTAGGAGGCGGCATGGACGGCGGCGAAATTCTAGTCGAAGGCGATGTTAAAAGCTTCTGCGGAATTCGCCAGAACGGTGGGCTCATCTTTGTAAAAGGCAACGCTCTTCGGGGAGTAGGCGCTGAAATGGCAGGAGGCACCATAGTCATAGGAGGTAAAATCGAGCGTTTCTCCCCAGGTTTCGAATTTGTATCCATGGAAAATAGCGTTACATCTGGCGAAGTTGAGTTAATAGGCGAATTCAAGAAATTTACAGGGGACTATGCGATCAGCAAGCGGGCAAAAGGAGCGCTTTATGTGGTTGCAGACTCAAACCCGGAGCTATGAGGTGAGAAGCATGGAAGTATTACTCCTTACAGGAAGTACGATTGAAGAAGGCAGGCTTGCCAAGGGAGGGGAAAAGTTCACGGATGAGTATACTCTGGAGTGCGCATTGTGCTGGATTTCGCCTGTGGATTTTGAATCACTATGCGCCCCTGAGAAAGTAAAAGTAATAAGTGAGAACAGGAAACATTCGATCGTAGTTTATACCAGATGTACGGATTCAGTCCAGCCAGGACAGGTGTTTATGCCAAGGGCCATCTGGTCAAATGTTATCACCGATCCTGATACTCTTTCTACGGGTTCTCCCCTCTATAAGGGCGCTCCAGTAACTATTGAGCCTACTGATGAAGAGGTTCTTAGTGCCGAAGATGTAGTGTTGAATATTTATATCGGAGGGCGGTGAGTATGATTTACAAAAATATAATCTGTCCGGTCTGTGGTGCAGCTTGTGATGACATCCAGGTTGAATTCGGGAACGGAAAGATTGAAGCAAAAAATGCATGTAAGATGGGAAATGCCAAATTTCAGGAAATTGTAAGTTCCCACAGAATTATGCAGCCTCTTATAAAGAGCGAAGGTAAACTGACACCTGCAGCCTGGGATGAAGCTCTTGAAAGAGCAGCCGATATCCTTGTTTCAGCAAAGCGCCCTCTGCTTTTCATGGGCAGCGAAACCTCATGTGAAGCACATGAAATAGGGCTCAAGATTGGTGAATATCTTGGTGCAATTGTTGATTCTAATTCTACTGTCTGCCATGGACCAACAGCTATGGGAATCCAGGAGGCCGGGAAAGTCGGTGCAACCGAAGGGCAGAAAAAAAACAGGGGAGACCTTATAGTCTACTGGGGAACCAATCCTCTTGAATCCATGCCAAGACAGATGTCAAGGTACGCAGTTTTCCCGAGAGGTTACTGGACAAAGCGCGGACGTTTTGACAGGACAGTTATCACTGTAGACCCGAGAAAAACACCAACCACTGAAGCTTCTGATCTGCATGTTCAACTCAAACCTGACTCGGATTTTGAACTGATAAGTGCGCTTCTCACTCTGCTTCACGGAAAAACTCCCCATCCGTCGGTAGAAGAGATCACAGGAGTTCCCATTCCTGTTATGGAAGAGATGCTCGATATGATGAAGAACTGCACCTTTGGGGCTATTTCAGTGGGACTCGGGCTTGCTTCTTCAATGGGAAAGTACAGAAACTCCGAGATTGCCATGAATTTCGTAAAGGAACTGAACAACTATGCCAAGTTCACCCTTGGAGCTCTCCGCGGCCATTGCAATGTTGCAGGCTTTAATCAGGTGGCTGCCTACATGTACGGCTACCCATTCGGGCTTGACTTCATGCGCGGGCACCCACGTTATAACCCCGGAGAATTCACAACAGTGGACGTGCTTCGAGAAAAGGATGTTGATGCAGCTTTCGTTATGTGTGCTGACCTTGTATCTCATATCCCTGCAGATTGTGCGGCTTACCTTGCAAAAATTCCAATGATTTGCTTGGACATCGCTCCCTGCCCGACAGTATCTGCTTCGGATATTGTACTTCCTGGAGTCATTGATGCTATGGAATGCGACGGTACCTTCTACAGGCTCGACGATGTGCCAGTTCACTTCGAACCCTTTACAAGCTCGCCTTTCGAGTTCACGAAGAGCAACGAGGACACCTTAAAACAGCTCTTTGAGAAAATTAGAAAAAAAGGTCAGGTTATTTCTCTTCCTTCTATAAATAAAGAAGGAGAAGGACTGATACCTGAAAATTTGCCTTAATTTTTGGAGCTCTACCAATAATTAATTTGAAGTAACGTACTCGAGGCACAAAATTGAGTACAATCTACGTTATTTCCAAAGGAGTCTTGATTGTTTGTGCCTCTTGTTCTCATGGATTAATACAGAAATGCTGAAGTATTAACAGAAATAGGCTTTCGAATCATTGCTTACGTGCATTATTTATTGAAAAAATATAGTTTAAGGTTTGCGAACGGACTTTAAGTATTTTCAGATTTGCAGGAAGTTTTAGCTCTTACTTCCTGCAATTCAAAATCTGTTTTTTTCCAATTGACGTTTCCTAAGAAACGCAATCCATAAGGTACAAAAGAAAAAACAAATGCAGTACTTTTTCCTCCAAAATATTATGTTTTGCAGGGAATCCTAACAGACGTTTACCAATTTCAGCCATATTATAGCAAGAATGGATTTCATCCCAAAACCAGCTTTATACTCAAAATTGATAGAAGTTTCAGAACAATTCTCTGTGATCAAACCATGATCAGAAACTCATTGATTATTCTTAATTTCATATTTGGAGAAGCAGTTTTGAGTTATGGAATAGGCTCGAGGAAAATGTGGAAAGAGTCTTGTGCATATGTTTTTCAATGTATATTTTTCAATAACTCATGCCCGCTACTTATAATTGCAATAAAAGAAATTTAAAAACGAAATAATTTTAGGATAAAATATACGCTCTTTTTAAATAGATCCTCCTATATATTAAACTAGTGTTGCGTCAGCATTAAAGTGTTGTATATAATTGGTTAAAATGATTCAGAATTATTTATCCATGAGAATTGACGTGACACCAGGGGGAAATTATGGAAACCATTTATGATGTCCTTAAAGAAGAGCATGAGCAGATGTCTGACCTTCTCCGGCAAGCATTGCAGGACGGATCAAGGGTAAGTTTTTTTAAAGTAAAACTTAAAGCTGATCCTCATATGATGGGAGAAGAGAAAATCTTCTATCCGGTGCTTGAAAAGGTAGAAGAACTGCGTGAACTTATGAGTCAGGCTCATAAAGAACACGATGAGGCAAAAACTCTTATCTTTGAAATAGAAGGTATGGAAGAGAGAGATGAAGAATGGACTCCTAAACTCCGTGAACTGAAACAAAGCGTAGATCATCACATTGAAGAAGAGGAAAGTCAGGTTTTTGAAAAAGCCCGAAATATCCTGAGCCAGAAAGAGGCAGAAGACATGGCTCAACAATACATTGAGTTCAAAAGGAGTTACATGAACAGAATAGAGACTGGTGGACCTATTGTATAAAAAATGATTATATATTGTACTTGAGACCGATTTCTTGTTAATTGGTTCTCTCTATTTTTTATCATATTTGTTTGCCTGATTCTCGTTAACCGTTTTTTAATTCCCATTTCTTGCCTGATTCTCGTTAACCGTTTTTTAATTCCCATTTCTTGCCTGATCTCTCGTTAATCAGTTGTTTTCGTTCTTTGTGACTGCTTATCACATAATTATTCTAACTATATGAATAATCTCATAAATCAGAGAATCCTTTATTAATAATGATTAAATAAGTAATGAATCAGTTCTTTCATCGGTTTCTTTCATACTTTCTTCTTCCCTATTTTGTTCCTTTGTTAATTGGATTTTATCGTTACTTGAAGGTGATTAGTATAGTATTTACAGAATTATCTTGTACTGTTGCAAAAAAGAGTTTTACGGGAAAAATACCCTTCATAAAACTAGTTTTATATATCTTTATATCGGATTTTCAGCATAACTCTATGTTTCTCTATAATTCGGTGACTGATCCTATATACTATAATTAGACATAGCTATCATATTTTATTTCTCATTTTAGTGTTCTATTTCTAAGATACCTTTATATATCACTTTTCTCTATATAGTTCTTATAAGAATTATTAGAAATACCCTAGGGGGTTTATTTATCACCAAGGATAAAAGAAAAGTTCAGTTTACCGGAAATTCTACCTATATTGTGTCCCTCCCCATAAAATGGGTCCGGGATATAGGACTTGAGGCCGGAGACACCCTTACGCTTACACCTATGCCTAATAAAACTCTGCTTGTTTCTTCCAGTGCGGTTTCAAAGGAACACTCCACCCTCAATGCAACGATCGATTATATTCACTCCGACAGTGCAGAAAATAATCTCAGGATTCTTATTTCTCATTATCTTGTGGGCTATGATGTTATCAGACTGACTACCAAAAAAGGCTTTAGTGCCCATGACCGCAAGTTCATCAAGGATTCCGTGCGTCAAAAGCTCATAGGTCTTGAACTTATCGAAGAATCCCGGAATGAGCTGGTCTTCCAGTGTCTTCTGAACTACAATGACCTCCCACTTACCAGAGTAATTAGAAACATGTATGGACTTGTACTTTCCATGCTCGAAGACTCTATGACTGCTCTCAGGGACCATAATGTGGAGATTGCTGAAGATGTCATTCAAAGAGATGACGATGTGGATCGCTTTTATCTTCTTGCTGTCCGCCAGCTTAAGGCTTCAATTGAAGATATCGAGCTCTCTGAAAAGATTGGAATCAGGCATCCCAGAGAATGCTTGGGATACAGACTTATTACGAAAAGCATCGAGCGTGTAGGAGATCACGCTGTAAAGATAGCAAAAAGTGTCATGAAAATGGACTCAGGAGTCAATGCTGATGACCCTATCTTTAAGATGGCTGACCTCTCCTGCAAGGTTTTTGAAAGCTCAATAGACTCAATGACCGAAGAAGATCCGCAGGCTATTAATAAAATTGTTGTAGAAGCGAAGAAAGCTTCCCAGTTTGGGGTTTCTCTGGAACCACAGAACTGCGAAGGTCCAGGTAATATTGAACTCAGCATGATCCTGGAAAGCCTTAGGCGGGTCTCGGAATACAGTGCTGACATTGCAGAAGTTGCAATCAATATGAACATTAAGCGGGTCTGAACCTAAAAGGTTTGGACTTCTATTTCTTTTTTCATATAACTTCTATACTCTACTTTTATATTCAGCGGCATTTAATGGTGTAATTTTAAAGGCACTAAATGTAATTTTTTTAATCAAATAAGCAATTTTAGATTCTTTTTTTGCATTTAACGCATTTTTGTCAATTTTCGCGAAACCTCAATTCTGATCATTATGTCCTTGTTAGCTATTTTTCTAACTGGAAGATTGTAGGAAAATCAGAGTTATGAGCTTGGGAATCAAAGTTGACGTAAAAAATTCGTTATGTATGACTGGACATATCGGTATTATATAATAAGTCGTTTGTTAAAATATAGCTAGGATATTAACTCATATAATAAACCAGAAATAAAAATGTAACTTCATTCGATCATTGAAAAATCGACAACAAGAAAGCGATTCCATGCTTTCATCTCAAGACAATAAAATAATTCATGTAAATATTCAGCCTATCAAAGCATGTCTGTTGATAGTGATTCTACTAAAACTGAATAATCCAAAAAATAACTTCTGAACAACGAAAAACGTAGTCAATCGTCAACAATCAAAGAAAATCAATTGACAGAAATTTGTCTATTGAATTTTAGTAAAGATGGCTATTGATATTGTTTTATCTGGGCTGAATAGTTACAAAGTTAGATTAATTATCAACTTAACTAGAAGCCTGAATTTAGAACTCAAATAACTGCTAGATAGAAAACGATTTTGATATTTCACAAAAATGACCCAGCTTATTGAGCTTGATTAATCCCAGATGAGGAATTTCCATGAAAATAAAAGCCAATCTCATATCCGGAAGGACTGCCAAACAGGGTGCAAATCTGGAAGCAAAGACATATAAAGCTTATTTTGAAGCCTGCAGTTACTGCGAGCTTAACTCAGTAGACCTTGAAAAATTGGGGGCATCCGACGGAAACAGCCTAAAAGTCATATCCGAGTTTGGAGACGTTGTGGTATTTGCAAAAGCAAACGATGGAAACCCAAAAGGGCTTGCTTTTATTCCGATGGGTCCCTGGGCAAACACAGTGCTAAATCCTGATACTCACGGTTGCGGAATGCCCGGATTAAAAGGTGTGCCTGCAGAAATTGAAATTACGGATGAAAAGCCCCTGGACATGAAGTCCCTGATGAAGAAGTATCTGGAAAACTAAAGTCCAGTAAACAGGTAGTTCACGTTTTCAATCAAATTCGGAGAAACTTGAAAAATTTGGAGGAAAAATATGTCCGTAATCAAAGACGCAGTATGTTCCCTTTGCGGATGTCTCTGTGATGATATAACAGTCACAGTTGAGGATAACAAAATAATGGGTGTAAGGAATGCATGCATTCTCGGCCACAGTAAGACCGTTGGAGTACAGACTCATGATCGAATCAAAACACCCATGATTAGAAAAGACGGGGAACTCGTCGAAGTAGCATATGAGGAGGCAATCGATGCTGCTGCAAGGATCCTGGCAAACTCAAGAAGGACTCTTTCTTATGGCTGGTGCTCCACATCCTGCGAAGCGATAAGTAAAGCGATCCAGTTAGCTGAGGAGACCGGTTCCGTGATTGACTCGACTGCTAACGTTTGCCACGGTCCTTCAGCCCTTGCTACCCAGGAAAAAGGAAATCCTGGAGCAACTCTTGGAGAGATCAAAAACAGATCAGACCTGATCATCTTCTGGGGCTGCAACCCCATACATGCCCACCCTCGCCACATGACCCGCTATTCAAGTTTTTCCAGGGGCTTTTTTACTCCAAATGGGCGAAAAGACCGGAAGATGGTGGTGATCGACGTGCGAAAAACCGATACTGCAAAACGTGCCGATAAATATATTGAAATAGAACAGGGTTCGGACCTCCTGCTGGTAACAGCACTTCGCTCAGCAATCAATGGACATGAAGCTGTTATTCCGAAAAACGTGGCCGGGGTTTCAAAGGCCGAAATTCTAGAACTTGCCGAACTCATGAAAAACTCCAGGTTCGTCTCCATTTTATTCGGCATGGGAATAACACAGTCCCGTTCCAAGTACAAGAACGGTGATGCAGTATCTTCCCTTATCTCAGATCTGACCCAGCACACAAAGGCTATCATGATGGGAATGAGAGGTCACTATAACGTATCAGGTTTCGGAGAAGTCGCAACCTGGGAGGCCGGTTATCCTATGGCAATTGACTTCTCAAAAGGTTATCCCTACTACAATCCTGGAGAGACAGGGGCAAACGACGTTCTTGTCAGGGAAGAGGTTGATGCGGCAATTGTCGGAGCCGCGGACCCAGGAGCACACTTCCCACAAAAGGCAGTTCGGCACCTTGCAAGAATCCCCCTGATTCAAATTGACCCTTATCCAAACCCAACAACTGAACTTGCCGATGTAGTGATCCCTGCAGCAGTCGTGGGTATTGAAGCCGAAGGCACAGCCTACCGTATGGACGCAATCCCAATCAGGATGAAGAAACTTATCGATACCGAGTTCAAAACCGATGAAGAGATCTTAACGGACCTGATTGTAAAAGTAAGAGAACTGAAGCGAGGTGAAGGAACATGTCAGAGTTATTGATTAAAAACGCAGTTGTCTGCGATCCGATTCAGGGAATAAACTGTGAAAAAATGGACCTGTGCATAAGAGACGGCAAGATCGTAGAAAACGTTTCCTCAAATGCAAAGGTTATCGACGCTGAAGGCAGGCTCACGATGGCAGGGGGTTTTGACGGTCATACTCACAGCGCTGGCAAAATAAATGTGGGACGATCGATGAACCCTAACGATGCCAGACGAAACCTGGTTCCGGGCCTCTCAGGTCTTGAGCCTCGCACTGAAAAGACCAGGGCTCAGGTAGGGTACAACACCCCAAACACTTATGCAATCGGGTACAGGTATGCAAAACTGGGTTATACAACCATCTGTGAAGCTGCAATGCCTCCTCTTACAGCAAGGCATACCCACGAGGAATTCAAAGAAATCCCAATTCTGGATAAAATGGGGCTCACCCTCTTTGGGAGCAACTGGCAGGTTATGGAATATATCCGGGACAAAGAGCCCGAAAAACTCGCAGCTTACATTGCCTGGGGTCTAAAAGCCTCAAGAGGTTATGGCATAAAGATTGTAAATGCAGGTGGCGGAGAAGCATGGGGCTGGGGCAAGAATGTTAGTGGGCTCTATGACCCCGTGCCTAATTTTGACGTAACTCCTGCAGAAATTCTGCTGGGCCTGGGAGAGGCAAATGAAAAACTGGGTCTTCCTCATTCAGTTCATGTCCACTGTAACAATCTGGGGCACCCTGGAAACTATAAGACTACCATCGAGACCATGAAGCTTTTTGAGAAAGTGAAATCCAGGCGCAACAGGCAGAGTCTGCACGTAACTCATGTTCAATTTAATGCCTATGCGGGCACTTCCTGGCGTGACTTTGAGACCGGAGCTCCAATGATTGCAGACTACGTGAACGGAGTTAATCACCTGACCTTTGATCTCGGTCAGCTCATTTTCGGGCCTGCCGTTACCATGACTGCCGATGGCCCTGTTGAATACGCAAACTCAAGGATGTTAAAGGAGAAATGGAGCAACCAGGATGTGGAGCTGGAAGACGCATCCGGAGTGGTGCCACTTGTATATTCCCCAAAGAGCTTTGTAAATGCAGTCCAGTGGGCAATAGGAATTGAACTGGCCCTGCTTGTGAAAGATCCGTGGAAAGTCATGTTCACAACGGATAGCCCTAATGGAGGCTCCTTTGTTAACTATCCTGAAGCATACACATACCTTATGAGTGAAAAGAAGAGACAGCAGATCATTTCGGGATTCCCGGAGACGGCCCTTAACAGAATGGTTCTGCCTGGCCTCGATAGAGAACTAAGTTTTTATGAACTTGCAACCATGACCCGAAGCACCCAGTCCAGGATCTACAGCAGGCCTGAGAAAGGAAACCTTGCAGTAGGAGCTGATGCAGACATTGCCATATATGACATTTTCCCGGATGCAATTGATCCCTCCGTAGAGCATGAAAAAGTAAAGAAAGCCTTCAGTGCTACAGCTTACACCATTAAGGGAGGAACAATCGTTGTCAAGGACGGGAATATTGAAAACACACCCATGGGGAGGACTTACTGGGTAAATGCGAAGGTTCCTTCAGATATTGAATGTGCAATGCAGAAAGACCTTGACGTTAAGTTCCAGAAATACTATACTGTGAGCAAGTCCAACTACATGGTAGAGGATGCATACGTCCCAAAACCTGTTGAAATCGCAACGGAGGGATTCTAAATGCAGGTAGTAACTCTCTCCTTAAAAGCACAGAACAAAATTCCTATCGTAGCTGAGACCGTAAACCCAGACAACTTTGCCGGAAAAACAGAGGACGAAATCAAAGCTGTCCAGGTCTGGTATGGAAATAGGCAGTGCCCTCTTGGCGAGCTATTCAATGTAAAAGTTGAAGGTAAAGACAGCGCAGAAAACACAAAAATTGTGATCAACGGTGATGCCTCTAGAGTAAAGCGCATTGGGCAGGGTATGAGCACCGGGGAAATCGAAATTAATGGGAATGTGGATATGCACTGTGGCTCGAACATGAAAGGCGGAAAGATCACGGTCAACGGAAATGCAGATAGCTGGCTCGGCTGTGAAATGAAAGGGGGAGAAATTGTTCTTAATGGAAACGGCGGCTATTATGTAGGCGGTGGCTACCGGGGAGAAGCCTGTGGCATGAAGGGAGGTAAAATCACCGTCAACGGAAATGTCAGGGACTTTCTGGGAGAACACATGTGCGGAGGAGAAATCCATGTAATGGGTAATGCTGGGCTCCTTCCAGCAATCCTGAACAATGGTGGGACGATCATCATCGAAGGCAGCACCGAAATGCCTGCAAGCGAAATGAAGAAAGGCACTGTCATCATAAGAGGCAAAGTTAAGGATTTGCTGCCTTCCTATGTAGAGGAAGGAACCGAAGAAGTGGATGGCGTTCTCTACCAACGGTTCGCAGGAGATGTAAACGTTAGCGGCAAAGGCGTGCTCCTTATGAAACAATATGAAAGTTATTAAATAGAATGAAATTTAGAGACAGAAAGGCGCGTGAAGAACGCGCTTATTTTTATTTTTCAGTTAGATCATGAAAATTAGCTGGTTTAAATTTGCCAGCTTTTGATACAACGTTCACTCAGTTTTATTCATTGGCATGAAAGTACTTTCAAGTACTTTTCATTATTTGTGCCGGTTATTCTATAAATCTCACGTTCTTTTTCTTTAGCATGAAAGTCATGTTAATCTGCAAGTACTTTCATCTGTTTGTACTGTTATTCAAAGAGTATCATATCCGTTTTTCACACAAATCCATTTTTCATACAAAGGCTTTCCGAAACTGATATGTCCCGATAAGTACCATAACTCCGGCTCCTATGGCCAGGCTTATGAGTCCATGAACAGGTATTCCTCCTTCAAACAGGGTTCTTGTGCTGTCTATTGCATAACTTACCGGATTGAGCCTGGCCAGAAACCTCAACCATTCAGGCATGACATCATAGGGCATGAGTGCACTGCTAGTGAAAAACAAAGGCATGCTGATCATGCTGTTAACAGCCGCATAGCTGTCATGGTCACTTAAGTACATTCCTATCATAGTTGAGAGAGCAGAAAAAAATACTGCAAACAAAAACAGTGTGAAATATATTAAAATTAACTGCACAGGGTTCAATATCCTTACCCCAAGAAGAGTGGCTATTATGAGTATCACAGTTGCCTGCATCAAGCCTCTTACGCTGATAAATAGGATTTTTCCATAAAGCATGCTTTCTCGTGGCGAGGGCATGGCAAGGAACTTGTTCAAAAAGCCCAGTATCTTATCGAAAATCATAAGAGATCCTCCCTGCAGGGAAGAAAAAAGCATAGTCATGACAAGAATGCCAGGGGTTATATATTCGAGGTAATTATCCGTAAACTTTGTTGGCAAGGCAAGCCCTACAAATACCAGCCAGGCTGCAGGCATTACAAGTGAGGAAATAACGGTAACCCTTCCTCTTAACCATTTTACAAGGTCCCTCTCAAAATAGTAATATACTGCTTTCATTATCTTCGCCTCAGAAGGTTTCTGAACTGGGATGAATTAAACCCTGCCTGCTCTTCAGGGGTTTTAACGTTTTCAAGGAAAACATCATTAAGGGAGGCATGTTCTCCTATGGAGCGTGTAAGATTTTCAGGAGAGCCGATAACTGCGATCCGTCCTTTATCGATAATAGCAACCCTGTTGCAGTATTTTTCTGCCTCTTCGAGGTAATGTGTAGTCATGAAGATAGTCATCCCTTCGGCCTTGAGCATCCTGATATGTTCCCATATCTTCTTTCTGCCACTCACATCCAGTCCAAGGGTCGGCTCATCCAGAAACAGAACCTCAGGTTCGTGCACAAGCGCCTGAGCAAGTTCAAGACGCCTTCTCATTCCTCCAGAGTATGTTGCTACAAGGTCGCCGGCACGATCTGAAAGCCCCATCATTTCAATCACTTCATCTACCTTTGAATTTCTATTAGGGATGCCATAGAGTTTCGCATAAAGCAGTACATTTTCCCTACCTGTGAGTTTTCGGTCAACTGCCATATCCTGGGGTACATAGCTTATCTTTGACCTTACTTTTTTTGACTCTTTTACTATATCATATCCGCAGACTTTTGCAGTGCCACTGCTGGGTTTTAGTAGAGTTGTAAGCATCATAACTGTCGTACTTTTGCCTGCTCCATTAGGGCCAAGAAGGCCAAAGATCTCATTTCCAACATCAAGATCAAGATTGTCAACAGCAAGCAGGTTTCCAAAGTATCTGGATAATTTTCTTATTTCTATCAAAGGTATCCCCCTGCAATTGCATAAATGGGTCTTAAACTTGAAGTATAATAAATTCCACTTGTATACATATTGTAAAGAAGTTTTATGACAACAATACTTATGGCTGCAAAAACAAAGACTGTAATCAGTACTTTGTCAATGTTTGAAAACTCCAGTTTTTTGAGAGATGTTCGATCGGGATTTGCCCGAAAAGCCCTGCTCTGAATTGAAACTGCAAGGGTTCCGGTTCTCCTTACACAGTTTGCAAGAGTAGGGGTCAATATATTGAGTAATGTTTTTATTATCCCGGAACCGAACTTTTTAGGATTAAATCCCCTGAGCCGCTGGACTGTTATCACAGTAGCTACTTCAGTGATTATTATTGGCAAAAATCTTACTGCTGTGATCACCATAAAAGCTATGCTGTAAGGCACCTTGAGTCCTACCAGGCCGTTTAACATATCCCTTGAGTCAGTAGTCCAGCACATTAACAGTCCAAGAGAAAGGATTGAAGCCGATCTAAGGCCCTGAACCGCGCCGTGATGAAGCCCTTCCTCATATACGAACAGCCCACCTCCTGTCAACCATCCCAATACCGGAAAATCAGGACGAATTATGGTAAAAATCACAGTTCTCGGGAGTTGAGAATAAAAGAGAGCCTGTGAGTAAATAGTTCCCCATATCAAAAGTACGAGCAATATCACCAGGGTCTTGATCTTTATTGCCGGCATTTTTGCAATTACGAATCCTGAGAGTATGATCAGAAATAACAAAAACATTGTTTTCTGGTTATCTAGGGACACAGCGACAAAAACAGTGGAAATCAGGATAAGGATCTTAGCTCGTGGATCCATTCTGTGAATAACTGTATCTTTAATTGTTGGTTCTGCAATTGATCTTGCACCTATCATCCGGAATATCCCCTTAACACTTTATCCCTTCAACACTTCCTGAGTTTATCTCTTCAATACTTCCAGAGTTTATCTCTTCAGCACTTCCTGAGTTTATCTCTTCAATACTTCCAGAGTTTATCTCTTCAACACTTCCTGAGTTTATCTCTTCAACACTTCCTGAGTTTATCTCTTCAATACTTCCAGAGTTTATCTCTTCAATACTTTCGGAGTTTATCTCTTCAACACTTCCGGAGGTCAGCGTTTTCACAATTTCTTTAACTGAAAAGGCATTGATTCCCAGATGATTTGCAATCTCAACAACAGGGGGCTGGGTAAGCGAGGCCTTCTTGAGGGTTTCAGTGTCTTTTATGACCTCTTTTCCCTTCCCGTCCGCTATGATCTGCCCATCATTCATCACCAGGATTCTTGTGGCATAGGACATAGCTACCTCAATATCGTGTGTGCAGAAAATCAGTGTCGAATTATTATTTTTGAAAAAATCCATCATCTGTTCTATATTCACTTTGTCTTGCCCTGTTGTGGGTTCATCGAGAAGAATCAGTTCTGGATTTATGGAAAGTACCGAAGCGACGGCTGTTCTGAGTCTTTGCCCTCTGCTCAGAGCTTGAGGGAGGTCATGCCTGAGAGGCAGAATTGACATGGCTTCAAGAGAGTTTCTTACTCTTTCGTCAACATTGCTGTATTTTAATTGAACAGGTCCAAACCTTACTTCTTCCTCAGCTGAATCACAGAAGAGCATAAGGTCAGGGTTCTGGAACACAAATCCGACCTTACCTGCAAAGGAGTATGGATTCTTGGACTTTGTGTCTTCCCCAAAAACTTTTACATTTCCTTTATCTGGTTTGAGAATGGCTGCAAGGTGTAAAAGCAAAGTTGACTTACCCGAGCCGTTCGTGCCCATAATTGCAAGCCTCTCACCTTTACGGATTTCCAGATTTATTCCTTTCAATACCATCTTGTTTTTCTCATATCCTGACCACAGGTCCTGAATGGAAATAATCGAATCATTATTTCCATGAGCATTGTTTTCAGAACCATTGTTTTCAGAATCATTGTTTTCAGAATCATTGTTTTCAGAATTATTGTTTCTATGAGCATTATTCCCATGAGCATTGTTTTCAGAATCATTGTTTCTATAAGCATTATTTCCATGAGCATTGTTTTCAACGGAAGAATTTCTTGAACTGGTCTTGGTTACAGGATTTTTATCCGGATTCAGAAGAAGTTGAGGGATTCTATTATTTTCTTTAATTTCTCTATCTAGTACAGCAAGAGCTCCGCTGACACTCAAAGGGCTGGCTTTAATTCCAAGGTTATGGCAGAGCTCGACTGGTTCAGGAATTCGAAGCCCAAGCCTGTAAAATATCTCAAGATTATCAAAAGCTTTTGAGGCGGGTTGATCAAAGACTATTTTTCCATTGTCCATTATAACAACTCTGTCTACAAAAGGTGCAAGCTCATGTAGTCTGTGTTCAACCAGCAGAATAGTTGTTTTCAGTTTTCTGTTGAGTTCCCTTACTGTATTCAGGACTTCGTGCGTACCCATGGGATCCATCTGGCTTACAGGTTCATCCATGGCAAGGATTTCAGGCTCCATTGCAAGCATACTTGCAATGCAGATCCTCTGTTTCTGTCCACCGGAAAGTGAATTTGTCGAGTCCAGCCTATGATCGGACATCCCTACGATTTGCAGGGCTTCTGTTACCTTTTTATCGATTTCTTTTTGCTCAAAGCAGAGATTTTCAGGCCCAAAAGCTACTTCGTCCTCAACTATTGTAGAAAAGATCTGGTCATCTGGATTCTGAAACACAAGGCCTACTTCTTTCGAGATTTCCATCTGGTTTGAATCAGTGGTTTCCATCCCTTTGACTTTCACACTTCCAGATAATATTCCTCCAGATTCATGAGGAATAATTCCGTTTAATGTTTTTAATAAAGTACTTTTCCCACATCCAGTAGGTCCTGTAAGGAGAACAAATTCTCCTTTTTCGACTCTAAGGTTGATTCCCTTTAAAGTCGGTTCCGATCTTCCTGGATATGTGTACCATAGGTCTTTGATTTCTATCATTGTACCACAACATTTCCAAATGAAAGCCTGACCACGGTTAGTGTCACTCTACCACCTTCTTTAGTCTATTTCCAAGGCTTATTCCGAACCAGGTTCCTATGAAGGTGTAGAGGAACCCGTCGATCAGTAGATTTACAGCTATGTACCAGTTGCTGTAGAAAAGTCTGTAGAGGACCATCCAGACACTGAAGGATACATATCCGCTGATCACGTCCGCAAATCCGCAAATAATTCCCATTCTCAACCTGTTATCTGGAGCTGGATTTTTACCGGTTACACCTGCAAGATACAACAAAAATTCCAGGGTTATCGCGTTGATTGATAGTGTTATAAAAGTTATAGGTGTGAAACTACCTGTTATGAAACCTCCAAGTAGAAACCTGACCATCATAAAAAGGCTTATTACTCCTGGTTTTGGAATCAGGACTACAAGAGAAGCAATGAGCATGTAAAGAAGAATTTCATTGAAGAGTCCTGTGAACAGGAAACTGAATGGTCCGAAGATTGCATGTGATAAGTCCCACAGGATGGTCATAGGCAGGCTTATCGCTGCAAAAGAAACCGTGCCGAAAAGGGCAATTAGCACAAGATTGCGGGTTTTAAACCTGTCCATAATCTTCCTGGGTCTTGAGAAAAAAAAGCCCAGAGCAGTAATTCCGAGTAAAGAGGCGGCAAACGTAGTTATTATAGGTCCCCACCGTCTTGAGATTGCAGTAATTTTTTGATCTTTTGTTACTGCAATCCAGTCGGTGCCTGTGAGTTTTACTTTAACTCTGAGAAGGTAGTCTCCCCCCATCGCTTCCGGAGATATATATATAGGAAGACTTATAAGTGAACTTGATCCTGGAGAAAGGGTTACAGTGGCATAACACAAGGTGTCCGCTTTCATTCCCATAATATCGGGCTTAAACGCTTTTACAGGTTCACCGGTTTTTATGTCAAGAATATCATATGTGACTATTAAAGGAATTGTACTATTTCCGGTATTGGTAAGCTCTATCCCCATATAAGTTGAAGTGAGTTCCTCTTTCTCTGTCTTCAGGTCTGTAACCTCTAGCATCTTTTTGAGTGCAGGGGATGTTTCCTGGACAACAAGGGTATTGGCAGGATGGCTGGGATCTCCATATCCGTCTTCGTCTGACGGTACTATGAGCTGGGATACTGAGACGTCATTTGCGACTTCTTCTTTTGAAGCAACTTTAAGCTGGGTTGTACGCACAATAGTATGTTTTGTTCCTTTAACATCAACAACTGCTTTTGCAGTTATGTTGTAAACCCCACAGGGGGTATCCGCAGGTATATAAAAGTCAACAAGCCTGTACCAGTCATCATACTCGGTCTGAAGTGAAAATGAATTAACTGAGGGCTCGTTAAGCACAAAACCCTCTGGTAATTCAAGTTCCACTGTCACATTCATATTGCCGTCATAATAGCTTTCAAAGAAAAGATATGCAGAGAGCGTACTGTTCCCAACTGCAAGACCATTTCCTTCTACCCCGTGAGGAACCTGAATTGTGAATGTGGTCATATCTTCAGGTTTGAAATCTTCCTGCTGAACCTGTGCAGCTACGGGCTGTATGATTAACACAAGTACAAGGAGGAGAAAACCTATTTTTTTCATTCCACTACCTTTTTTTATTTGAGGATTTTTCGGATTTCCTTCATTTTTGCGTTCCAGTCAGGGACATCTTCAGAACTAATTATATCAACAGCTCCACCCTGAAATTCTCCTTCTCCTGCCAGTTCTTCCATCCAGCTCTCGATCTCAAGATAAGACTTCTTCAGCTCTTCAAGAATCTCAGGGTCAGGTTCCCAGAGTCCTCTTGACTGCGCTTCAAGGAGCCGCCTGGACATTTCCTCGAGGGCATAGGGATTATTCTCTTCAAAAAAGCGGCGCATTTCGTCATCAAGCACGAAGGTCTTTGTGATATCATCAAAAATCCAGTCGTCCACTTTCTGGGTGGAGGCTTCCCAGCCATAAACTCTTCCAACTCTTTTAGAAATGTCCTGTGCGCCTTTATATCCGTGCTGTTTCATGCCTTCAATCCATTTTGGATTTAAGAGCTTGGCTCTTACGACCCTTCGCATTTCGTCAGCCATGTCCCGGATTTCAACGTGCTGAGGTTCTCGAGTATCGCCAAAGTAAACTTTTACATCTCTTCCGGAAGCCTGCTTGGCTGCAGCTGTAAAGCCTCCGTGGACCCCAAAGTAACAGCAACATCCTAAAAGGTCGTACTCATCACTTACCACTTTATTAAAGGTGGCATCTACAGTCTTAAGGCTTGAAGCAAGCTGAGTGTGAGCTTCCTTACCTTTTACATCTTTTCCATAGGCATACCCATTCCAGTAAAGGAAGATGTCTGCCAGGTCCTTTTCATCTTTCCAGGCACTTGCATAGACTGCAAGCTGAACCCCTGCCGAATAAGTCCCGGGTTTGCTCGAAAAGATCCTTAAAGTCGCATCCCTGGAATCCGCTCCTTCTTCAACCATCTGAAGGCTGTGTTTTCTTAGATAATTCATCTCCTCAGATTCATCAAGAGAAGCCACAGCCTGGATTGCTTCGTCTATAACATCAAGACAGTTTGGAAAATTGTCCCGCAGAATTCCGGAAACTCGGACCGTAACGTCAATTCTGGGCCTGCCCAATTCTTCAAGGGGGATCACGGAGAACCCTTTCAGTTGTCCATTGTTTAGCCAGATTGGTTCAACCCCGATAAGGCTCATTATCTGGGCCATTCCCTCTCCATCAGCCCACATTACATCGTTTGCCATCCAGTAAAATCCCACATTCTCAGGATACCGACTTTCGTCTTCAATGTGCTTATTAATCAGGACCCCTGAGAGTTGCTGTCCTACCCTCCAGGCAGCTTTTGTCGGAATCCTTTTTGGGTCAAGTGAATAAAAATTCCTGCCTGTTGGAAGTACATCATCTCTTCCACGCATGATGAGGCCTGAAGGACCGGCAGGGATGTATCCTCCATCAAAACCGTGCAAAAGGGCTTCAATTTCAAGGGAATCATCTATTCTTGATTCAAGGTCAAGGATTCTATCGCAGATCGAAGCGGCATCCTGAAGAAGTGCAGGATTTATACTCAGATTTTTAATTTCCTGCTCTTCAAAGCTTTTTCCTTCAAAAATATTTTCTATTATCCTTGTTGGCTCTATTTCAGGGTTATTTATCTCTTCGTTGACACTCTGCTCTTCAAATCTTTTTCCTTTTATGTCCTGTTCTTCAAATTTTTTTCCTTCAAAAATCTCTTTGATTATCCGGGCTGGCTCTTTTTCCGGGCTATTTATAAATGTTCTTATAAAGTCTTTAGAGAGTGAATCTATCTCTTCAAGTAACTGTCCGTTTGATTTTCCGTTTTCGGAAATCCGGCTCTGGTCAGAGATCAATTCATCAAGGTCAAGTTCCAGAAGTTCTGCAATCAACCTTCTAATCGATACTTTGTTTCCCACACTTCCCTGGTCATCATACCTTAAAATTGAGTTTATGAATTCAACTTTTTTCTCGCCTTCAGGCATCTGCCCGAAGATATGCATCCCGCTCTGGATCTGGGTATTTCTTATTTTTCCAAGAGCTTCATGCGCTTTTCGTACTACCTCTTCAAAAGGAGTCTGGTCATCGGCTTTTATCTCGGAATTCAGATTCGATTTTTTGATCTCATCAAGGATCAGGTGCTTCAGGGCATGCTCTCGTCCCTTATCGTGTTTTGCCTGTTCGTATTCCCCAAGCAGCCTGTCAAGTTCGGCCAGGTTTTCATAAAGCCCTCCTGAGGTCATGACAGTCTGCATATGGTCTATCAAACAAGCAAGGCTCCGGCGTTTGGCAATTGTGCCTTCCGGAGGGTTGTCAGAGTTGTAGATGTAGAGATGTGGAATTGTCCCTATGCTTATATCAGGATAGCAATCTCCTGAAAGCCCGACTCCTTTTCCAGGCAGGAACTCAAGGTTCCCATGGGTTCCCACATGTACGAGTACATCGGCTCCAAAGGTATTTTCAAGATACCTGTAGGTCGCAAGGTACTGATGGGTTGGCGGAACTTCCGGGTCGTGCAGGATCCTGCAGACTTTTCCATCACATCTGGCGCCTGCACATCCTCGCTTTGGCTGCACACAGACCACAGCGTTTCCATATTGCACTCCTGTCACAACGATCTTATTATCATAGACCATGGCTGCAGGAATACCGTCTACTTCTTCACCAGGAGGGTTTCCCCAGCTCTCAATTACTCTTTGCTTTACTTTCGGGCTCAGGGTATTGAAAAATTTCTCGTATTCTTCGTTTTCCACAAAAGCCAGGGCTCCCCCGTTTTTTACGATCTCATTAATGGGAGTCCATCTAAACTCGGAAATTGCTTTTCTCTTGAGAATGGTTTCAATAAGGTCTTTTCCGTTTTCAGGAGGATTGACGGCATAGCCTGCTTCCTGCATTCGGTTCAGTATCCTTGCCACGCTTTCAAGAGAATCAAGATTTGCAGCGTCTCCTACCGAACCTTCAACACCTGTACAGGGTCTGTTATGCAGGATAAAGGCAATTTTCCTCTGGTTGATCGGTTTTTTCCTGAGTTTTGCCCATTTTAAAATTCTGGATGCAAGTTTTGAGCAGCGTTCTTCGATAGGAAAACGTCCCATGTAATTTCCTTCTTTTTTACCTGCTCCTATCATGATAGGTTCAATTCCGCCTTCAAACTCCGGGAGAGCCACACTCCATCCGATCTCAGTGCTTAATCCCATTGACTCCTGCCACTCTTCAACAGTCATATAGTGTGAAGTTACAGGCTGGAAAACAGGGACGTCAAGCTTTCTCAGGATTTCTATGCCTTTTGCTGCGCACGATGCATTTCTCTCTTCGTTTTTACTGCTTGCAATAAAAAAAGGAGAAAGCTTTACAAGGCAATCTATAATGGGCCTGCCGTTTTCTATGAAATAATCCTCTATGACCTCATTCATTCCCCTGCTTCCAAGCTCCTTATCTTTCAAGGAATATGCAAAAACAGGGACAACTGACAGGTCGAGATTTTCCAACTTTTTTATCAGGTTTTTCTCTATCTCAAGTTCATTGTTTACCCAGGAAGTCCTGGAGATAAGCAGCCCCACGTTTTTATCTTTCAAAGGCCCGTACCAGTTGAGATATTCTTCAACATTTGAGAATATTTTTTCTGCATCCGGATGATATAACCCATCCCATGGTATCTTTTCAGGAGGTTTTGTTTCAATCTCACATCCTAAAACTTCCTTTAAAAGATAGCGCAGCATATTGGCAAAGTTTTCCTGTCCTCCATAGATGATATAAGAAAAGCATGTAGCTGCAATCTCAAGTTTCACCGAAGAGAGGGTAAGTGAGGAAGGATCACTCCCTACACAGATTACAGGTACCCTCTTTTTTAACGGTTCAAGCTTTTCATAAAAGTCTTCCCAGAAAGGGGTTGATGTATAGTATAGAAAGACTGCATCCGCATGTTCGCATGCAAGAAGAACCTTCTCAGCTTCTTCCTGATGGTCTTCCAGAATCTTTGAATAGTGGGCTTCAAGCTCTATACCAAGATCGTCGGCGGCTTTGAGGAGAGTTGGAATGTAGGAATTCCACGTTATTGAAATAATTTTCATATTTTTCTCCTCTTACGTAAGAACATGCACTTTGTACTCTCCCAGCACTGTGCCGTCATCAAGCCTTGTAGGAGCTTCCATGGCTGCAATATATTTTCCATCAGGGGAGATATCAGCTGCTATTGTAATCCCTTTGGTATTATAAACCTGGACAAGTTTAGAACTTGAACCTCCACTTTTTGATATGTCAAAGACATACACTCCGTGAGCACTTCTATCCTTGGTCACCAGGTTCTGGGCTATAGGGACAACAAGATATCTGTCATTCATTGCACATTCCCCTGCATAGCCATCCACTCTCCATTTCCACAGCAGATTGCCGTTGGTATCATAGGCAAAGAGGCTGTTTCCATTGGGATGTTCTATTGGAGCATCGTTGTTTTTGTCTTTGGAGAAAGTGCTGCCTATTGAGAAAATAAGGGTATTGTTGATAATATATGCATAATTCGCACTGCCGTAAATAGGGACTCCACTTACTACAACCGGGGTTGAAATGTTTTCCTGCCATTTTACTTCTGGTGCACCGGTTTCCATGATCTCGGAATTGTCAAATAAAAAGGCTCGCCCGTCACTGGTCATTGTTATTATATTATTACCATCAGGAGTAATCTGGGTACTGTACCATATCGCTGAATAGTCAAAAAATGGTTTAAGTGGCGGGATTGAATAGTTCCAGTACTCTTTTCCGGTATTTCCATCCAGAACATGTACAGTTCCTTCTTTCCATTTGTCGGCGTTTGTAAAGCAGGTCGTCCCGAAAACAGCGTATTTTCCGTCAGGGGTGTTATCTACCCATGTAACTCCGGAGTCCATCATTTCGGATTCAGGGAATTTCCAGCGCAAGTTGCCTTCGGAGTCAAAAGAATAAACTATTCCCAAATACTTGTATTTCTCTCCTATGTAGCCACAAGCTCTAGTGGCAGCAACATAAATATTTCCTTTTGAATCCAGGTTTATTTTTTTCATGGCTGGCATGTGGTCAAGATCTGAACCCAGATCCTGACCTGCCCCATATTTCCAGATTTCAGTGCCATTTAAATCAAAGCAGTGAATAAAAGCATCCGGACTATTTTCTCCTACAATCAGACGTTTTCCATCCCCTGAAAACTCTATATCTGAAATTCTTGCATCAGCTATGCCTTTAACAAGCTGTATTTCCCAAGCCTTTTCACCTGTTGCAAGCTCTATAAGTTTCAGAGAACCTCCTTGAGTTCCGATAGCAAGGTACTTGCTGTCAGGAGAGAATTTAATCATGCCTTCTATATTTTCTGTAGTTTTATCTATCGACCCGGGAGTAACATCATCAAGTTTTATAGCGTACTCTTCTTTCAAAGCAGGTTTTTCAGGAGCATAAACTTCCATATCACTTTTTGCCCCGTCGCCTGTGGTCACTTCAAACTTGTATTGAGTATTGGGTTCCCAGTCAAAAGCTGCAAAGACCTGTTCCTCCATTTTTTCAATATCTATTGATTCTGTTAAGTTATTGGTAGAAGAAATTTTTACCTGTGAAATGTCTGCTTCTTCTTTTAGAGTAATCATCGCTCCGGTCCTGGAAAATACTATTGAATCTATGGGTGCCCCGGTCTCGGAATTACTACTTCCCTCTATGCTTTGAACACCTTCGGAAGTCTGAATATCTTTACTGTTGTTCTCGGAATTCTGGCTTTTTTCAGCGCATCCGGCAGTAATTACAGTTAGAATAAGCAGGACGATCAAAATTTTCCATTTCATTTTCTCACCTGACAATTATTAACCTGTGTTTTCCAATTACGTCTCCATTTTCAAGCTTTAGAGGGGCTTCAACTGCAGCAACTGTGCAGTTGGAAGAAATCGCAGCATCTACAACAACGCCTTCGGTGTTAAATTTCCAGATTAATCTTGAATTGCCGTTTCCGGATTTCTGGTTGTCAAAAACATGAATCCCTTGAACCTGAGTATTGCCTGAGGACGAATCTTTCCCGACTGGCAGGACAAAGAATCTGTTGTCTGGAGAAAAGAAAATCCCTGCACAGCGTCCTCCAAGGGAATAAGTCCATGAAGTGTCTCCTTTCTCAACATCACTTAATACAAGAGTATTCTCAAGGGGATATGCTACCGATATATTGTCGGGATAATATGCAGGAAGTGTGGCTCCTGTAAGGTAAAGTGTCTCATTTTTACTGGAAATTTTTGCAGCTTCCCCATAGGCATAGATGTAACTTCCCTCTACCTCTTCTGGAACTGTTACATTGGATTGCCAATCGTAGGTGGCCCATGATGACTTCCCGTCCCCAGGGGTTTTCATGTCCCATGCTGTTTTTCCGTCTCCGGGTTTCATCATCTCGGAATCATAAAACAGGTATTTTCTTCCATCGCCAGTATAGGCAGTTACCATGGACCCATCATCTGAAATATCAAGCCCGTGCCAGATGGCTGCAGAAACAAAGTAAGGTTTGAGAGGCGAAATTTCGTATTTCCAGCGGAGATTCCCACTGTCATCCACGGAATAGACGACTGCATCAAGTCCAAGGGAGTTTGTCCAGTCTCCTGTTGAAAAAACTACATTTTTTCCGTCCTGGCTTGAGTCGATCCAGTTTACACTCTGAGCATAGTTTTCGTTTGCTGGCAGTTTCCAGGAAAGAGTGCCATCCGAGGTGAACCTGTACACCCTTGAAGCCAGCCCGTACTCGGATTCTTTCCAGTATCGACCTGCTGCAATGTATACAGCATCATCAACAGCCGTTATTTTGTATGTGCAGGGCTGATATTTTGAGTTCGTACTGGTTCCCAGGTCATCGGCGCTTCTATAGCTGTGGATTTCATTTCCTGTGCCAGCATCCAGAGAATAGATGTATCCATCAGTACTCTTTTCCCCTGCGAGCAGATACTTTCCGTCTTTTGAGAACGAAATGTCTGAAACATTTCCTCCTAGGGTTTTTTCCCATAGCAGTTTTTTGTCTGGCACATCAATAACTGTCAGTTTTTTTCCTGTCCCAACAGCTACATACTTTCCGTCCTGGGAGTATGTTACACAGTCCTGGGCATTCGATTTTCCTTCATTGAAATTTTCTGGAGTTATATCTCCAAGTTCATACTCCCAGTAAAGGTAAGGAGAAGATTTTTCATAAGAGGTTAGATTTTCCTGACTCAGCTGGCCGCTTTCCTGGCTGCTATCATTTTTTAATATCTCTTCACTACTGTTATTCCCATTTTCACCGGAGGCTACAGTATTTGAAGATTCGCATCCCGAAGAAACTAAAAATATAAATAATAATATAGTTATCAGCCCAACAATACTCTTTTTCATTTTCAGACTCCTTTGATTGCCCTTTGTCATTATCCGTATATCTTCAGGTCTGAGATTCTCAGAATATTCTGATGTTGCGTACTGTTGTCTCCAAAACCTGCACTCAATTTTTCAATCTTTATATTTTCAGCAGATCCGCAGTATTTTTCATAATCTTCGACGAGATTCCTTTCAACTGTACTCCTTGGAATTCCTGAGATTATAATCGATGGTGAAAATCGCCTTCGATTTTCCTGATCCCGATAATATTCACCTTCGGATTGCGGATTCATGCTTCCCGCTGCAACATAGTAAATGGATTTGTGATCACTGAATGTCACTTTTAACCAGAGACTGAATTTATCCAGATCCTGTCCGTTCCAGTTCCATGAAATTTTTCCAGGAGACAGGCTCACATTTTTACTCCAAAATCCCTCCCCTGTCTGTGCCGAATTTGTTGTTTCAAGGTACAGTGCTCCATCTTTGCATCTTAGGAACTCTCCTTCAGAATTACAATTTTTGAAGTCTTCCTGATACACGGTTTTTTTCTCTGGCACGATTTGAGAATAAATTATCAAGCCTGCAAGGCTCAGGACTATAAATCCAAATATTATAGCCTTTCTGGAAATCATAATTGACCCTTATAGAAAGTGATTAATAAATATTTCGAAAATATTCTTAAATCATCTCATATAGTAATAACAAAATAAAAATTACGACTACTATATCTGAGCAAATTTCCCTATAATCCTAAGTTATTATGTCAATTATCTATTCGACAATTAGTTTATTTTTAATGTGCTTTCCTATATTTCACTATCAATAAAGCCTAATATTAATTGTTGTTTTAATGCCTACTCTCCGAAATAAATCTTATTTTCATTGTATTCTCCTCCAACCTCAATGATTATTTTATAATATTTAAATTACATTTCATAATTAAAAAACGAAATTGATATATATTGCTACCATATTTTTCACATTTATGACTAATCGTAACAAAAAAACCAGAATTTTTATCGATTTTTATATTATTTTTCTCATCTCTATGGTTCTAATTGCTATTACTCCTGTGGAATGTGCTATTGAACAACGAGGTCCTATTGTAAATATTTCAGCCGGAGAACATACAATTCTTAATGGGGAAAATTGCCCTGGATTTTATTATTCAACTTCTACTGGTACATACTATGAGTCGTTGGAGCTTAATTTCTCTGAAGATGGGCTTATTGATAAGGGAAATGCAACTTATACCTCAAAAATCAGTTATGGTTCAACGGCTTTCTTTGGGAAGAAATACAAAGTCTTTGAAGGTGGGTTAATCACTGAGAACCTTGTTAGCTATGGAAGTCGTGATCTTCAACGGGGGAATGATTATGATCTGGGAAATGGCTACAAACTGGTGCTTCAGGGGGTAAACAATGATTCTGCTCTCCTTGAACTTCAGCAAAACTCCGTCCCGGTTACTACGGAATCTCTTGAAGAAGGTTCAAAGTTCAAATTCAATGCTACAATAAATGGCACTAAATATACAATTCTGGAAGGAACTCTTAGCCGGGTTCTTGACAGTAAGGATCCAATTGTGAGTCTCTCGAGTGTAAGCCAGTATTCGACTGAACCTATTGAGATTAACGTTGGGGACCAGTATGGTAATTTCGAGGTCACTGAGACTACAGATAAAAAGATCGAATTGAAAAACAGAGTGCCTATAAGGATGCAGCCTGGAGATTATGTCACAATTCTTAAAGATTTGATCGATTTCAAAGTGGCTGATAATGTATACAGGGCATGCTCTTACAATATGACTAAAGACGTTATCGCATCATATAAGATAAAAGGCACCTCTTTAACTGTAAATCGCTCGGATTCTTCTCCAGATTCCTGCGTCTGGACAGCTGATTCTTTTGGTATGCTTTATTATGATCTTGAAAACAATTTCAGTACAGAAAGACTTGAACTTAATCTTGATGCTGAAGACGACTGGATTCCGGAAGGGGGTCTGGTTTATGAATCCTCACCTGTCAAGGTTCCCTACAAAAACCCGGAGATGATAAATTATGGGGAAAACGCTTTTGATGGCGGATATTCTGTGCTTGGATGGGATGGTGAGAAATATGCATATCTTGGAGACGATCAGGGAATTGTAAATGTCCTTATGGATGATGACAATAGCAGATGTCTCTATTCCGGTGATGAATGGAACCTTGGAGAAGGATACACTCTGAGAGTAGATGATATAGAGTGGGATAAAGTCCACCTGACAGTTTTGAGAAATAATGCTACTGTTTACTCAAGTATAATATCTCCCGGGAAGTCAGCTGATCTGGGTACACATACTTTCCTGTACAATAAGACAATAAATGGTATTGATGTCCCTCTCTTTTCCATATATGTGAATAATGTCCTGGAAGGAAACGGCCGCTCTGGTGTAAGCCTAAAATATCCACTACACTTTTCCGAAAGCCCTCTTGAACTAAAGGTCGGAGATACGTTTGGGGCACTTACTGTTGTTGAAACTTCCCCTAAAATCCGGCTTGAAAATAAAAATAATCTCAATTTTGGTTCGGACCTTGAGGTTACAGAAGAAATCCACCTTGGATCTTTTGAGAAGAAAACAGGAACTAATCTCAATGTTACCTTTTTCCCCTTCATGAATAAGGTGGAAAAGGTGGATTCTGTTCTTCCTACAGTCACTAGGTGGACGATCCCAACAATGAGTGTTGAAGAATACCTTCTCGGAAACTGAAAGATATATTGAGGTTAAACCATGAAAAATCATAACATTACTGTTTACCCTTTTACTGCAATAGTAGGGCAGGAAAAAATGAAGAAAGCCCTGATCCTGAACGCTATAAATCCGAAAGTTGGAGGAGTTCTTATCAGGGGTGAAAAAGGTACTGCCAAATCAACAGCTGTCCGGGCTCTTGCCAATCTCCTTCCTGAAATCGAGGTAGTTGAAGGCTGTAAATACCGTTGCGATCCTCATGATATAAATTCAATGTGTGAAGAATGTCTGGAAAAGGTAAAAGCTGGGACTCTTAAGAGCTCTTCTATAAAAATGAAGGTTGTGGACCTTCCTGTAAGTGCCACCGAAGATCGGGTTGTAGGAACTCTTGATATCGAACATGCTATCAAGAAAGGAGAAAAACGCTTTGAATCTGGTGTACTTGCTCATGCTCACAGGGGTATCCTGTACGTAGATGAGATTAATCTTCTGGATGACCATCTTGTAGATGTACTCCTTGACTCAGCAGCAATGGGAGTAAATACTGTTGAAAGAGAAGGAATTTCCTTCTCTCACCCTGCGAATTTTGTGCTTGTAGGCACCATGAACCCTGAAGAAGGAGAACTTCGACCCCAGTTACTTGACCGGTTCGGTTTATGTGTAGATATAAAGGGAATCATGGATGTAGCCCAAAGAGTGGAACTTATCAAGTACAGACTCAGTTATGAGGCCGATCCTGAAGTTTTTGCGACAAGCTGGCAGGCTGCAGAGTCCGAGCTTTGTGAACAGATTCTTCTGGCGCAGAAATTACTTCCAGAAGTGAAGATTTCAGATAACATGCTTGAATTGATCAGCCAGATCTGTGTTGATATGGGTGTCGATGGGCACAGGGCAGACATCACAATGATGAAAACCTCAATCACACTTGCAGCTTTTTACGGCAGGACTGAGGTTCTTGAAGAGGATGTAAAAGAAGCTGCAGAATTAGTTCTTCCTCACCGCATGCGTAGAAAACCGTTTGAGAACTATTCTGATAAGCAGGATAAACTCGACGAGAGTATAGAGAAACAAAAGGAAAAGAAAAAGGAAAAAGAAAAGGAAAAAGAAAAAAATAAAAACGAACAGCAAAAAAAAGAGCATAACGAGCAGTCAGGGAAAGCACAGGCCCGTCCCGAAGAGCAGAAATCAGATAACCCAGAGGACAGCACCGGGGAACAACCGGATGCTTCTTCAGAAACTATTTTTGCAACAGGAGAGAGTTACCAGATAAAGCAGTTTTCTCCCGATTTTCGCAGAGAGAACCGAAATGGGTCAGGTCGGCGCAGCAAAACCCTGACGAAATCCACAAAGGGCAGGTATATTAAGAGTAAAATTCCAGAGGAGAAAACAACGGATATTGCTTTTGATGCTACCCTGAGGGCAGCTGCACCTTATCAGCTTGTAAGGGAAAAAAACGGAAACTCCATAGTAATTCATGAATCGGATTTCAGGCAAAAAGTCCGTGAGAAAAAGATAGGAAACCTTGTACTTTTTGTTGTGGATGCCAGCGGTTCTATGGGAGCTCAGCAGCGGATGGTAGCTTCTAAAGGTGCAGTGCTTTCAATGTTAATGGACGCCTACCAGAAACGTGATAAGGTGGGGCTTATTGCTTTTAAGGGGACAGGAGCAGAGCTGTTGCTGCCGCCAACTTCCAGTGTGGAAATGGCACAAAAATATCTGGAGGAACTGCCAACCGGAGGAAAGACTCCCCTTTCTCATGGGCTGATGAAAGGTTATGAAACTATACATGCAGAACTCCAACGCGATCCTGATACCTGTCCGTTTATGGTTCTGATCTCTGACGGAAGGGCAAATGTCAGTATGAATGGTGAACCTCCTCTCCAGGAGACAAAAACAATAGCTTCCATGTTCAAAAAGGAATGCATACAATCGGCAGTTATTGATACGGAAAGCAGTATTATTAAATTCGGGCTTGCTCAGGAAATTTCCAGTGCGCTTGGAGCCAAATATCTCGCACTTGAGGACCTGAAGGCAGATTCAATAGTTGAAGCTGTTCGATCTTCAGCTCCTTTTGAATTTTCGGTTCCTTCAGCCAACTTTTCAAGTTGAATGTCTTCCTTTCTTGAGGCTTTTAGCTTGAATGTCTCTATTTCTCATATTAAATTTTACAGTTTTCTCGAAAATAGAATCCTGTTTTTCAAAAGTACAACAAAAGATATATGTCTATCTAAAAACGTAAACCATGCCTATGGATTTCCAGATCTTGGATGCAGACTATGAAGTCGTTAATGACAGCAGCCCTGTAGTCCGCCTCTTTGGCAGGGGAGCGGACGGGAAGAGCGTTTGCTGTTTTGTTCCCGATTTTGAACCTTATTTTTATCTCAAGGCGTCTGGAGACCTTAATACCGTAGCCAGGCTTGTCGAAGAGACTTTCACGCAAGTTAAAAAAGTAGAAACTGTTGAGAAATTCGAGCCTATTGGGTATCAGAAAACAAAAACAAAGATGCTCAGGGTTACTACCCACCTGCCCAGAGAGGTTCCCGAGATCAGGGACGAGATTCTGAAGCTTCAGGAAGTACTGAAGGCTGAAGGCAAATGGGAAGTCTATGAGACTGATATTCTCTTCAGAAATCGTTTTTTAATTGATAAAGATCTTGGAGGTATGGTCTGGGTATCTGCAGAAGGGGAAGCCGTTGACCCTGCAAAATATATCCGTACAAATGGTTCAGGAAATTCTCGCTGTGAAAAGTTTACATGTGATGCTTCAATCCTTGCATCCGGGTTCAATAAAGTTGAAAATCTTACTCTCGCCCCACTGAAGTATCTGGCTTTTGATATTGAATGCCTGCCTCTTGATGGAGGAATGCCTTCTCCTGAGGTTTCCCCTATAATCATGATCAGCTTTTCTTTCGAGCCTGAGTATAAAGGACATAAAACCCTTGTGCTTCTGGCAAAACCTGTGGAAGGTCTGAATTCCGATGTTTGGTCTTACACGGACGAGACTGAAATGCTAAATCAGTTTTTCGAGATCTTCTGCGATTATGACCCTGACATTGTAATTGGATATAATCACCAGGATTTCGATATTCCTTACATAACGGATAGAGTAAAAACTCTGGTTTCAGAAGGGAAAGCAATAAACCCTGTTGTTGGCCGGGACGGCAGCAAAATAGGTTACAGAAAATTCGGGCTTATTACCCGCACCGAAATGAAAGGCCGGGTGGTTGTGGATGCACTTCCTCTGGTAAGAAGAGCTTTCAGTCTGAAGCAGTACACCCTGCGAGCGGTTTCAAAGGAACTTCTGAGCCGTGAAAAACTGGATGTTCCCCCTCTTGAAATGGAAGAATACTGGCTCGATACAGGGGAAAAATTCAAAAAATTCGTTGACTATTCACGCAGGGATGCAGAGCTTGCCCTGGAACTTATTCTTAATTTGAGACTCCTTGACAAATATGTGGCCCTTGCCCAGGTAAGCGGAAGTCTGCTTCAGGAAGTTGTTGATGGAGGCCAGACTTCAATGGTTGAAACGCTTCTTCTCAAAGAGTTTGGGCTACGCGATAGAGTTCTCCTTCCAAAGCCTGATGACGGAGTTTCGGCCGAGAGATATGCGATGAGTTCCGACCTCAAAGGCGGTGAAGTCCTGGAACCTAAGAAGGGCCTTCTGGAAAATGTGCTCATTCTTGACTACAAGTCTCTTTACCCAACTATAATGATGGCACATAACCTGTGCTATACTACGGTAGTTACGGGTGATAAGTCTGATGGGGTGACTATCAGGCCTCCATCCGGTGGAGAATTCGTGCCTTCCGAGGTTTTCAAGGGAATCGTGCCTTCTATCCTTGAAGATTTGCTTAACAAGAGGACGCAGACAAAGAAAAGGATGAGAGGAACCTCTAATGAAAATGAGTATAGAGTACTTGATGCTACTCAACTCGCCTTGAAAATCCTGTTAAACAGCTTTTATGGTTATTCCGGATATGCCAGGGCAAGGCTCTACAGCCTGACTCTTGCAAACGCCGTAACCAGCTTTGGAAGAAGCAATATTCTCAATACGCGGGAAATTATTAACAGCACTATCGGAAAAATAATTCTCAGGAATAAAACAGCTCTGCTCCTTGATGAAGCAGGAGAACTCTCTCCCCAGGATAGGGTAGTTGAACTGTCAGTTGCCTACGGAGATACTGACAGTGTCTTTGTCCACTGTAAATCCAGAGGAGACCTCTCTCTTGAAGAGGTTAGCCTTATAGGTAACAGGCTTGCAAATATCGTTTCTGCATCCTTGCCCGACCCGATGGAACTTGAATTTGAGTCGATTGCGAAGCGTGCCCTTCTTATCGCAAAGAAACGCTATGCTCTCTGGTTTTTTGAGCCAAAAAATTCAGGTTGGGAAGATAAGATTAAGGTCAAAGGTATGGAAACCGTCCGAAGAGACTGGTGTGAATTAACCTCGATAACTCTCAACAGGGTGCTTGAGCTTGTGCTTATAAAAGGTGATGTTGACCAGGCTGTAGAGCATGTCCGCCAGATAGTCAGCAAGGTCAGGAATCTCGATCCGGCAAAAGACTCCGAGATTGTCGAAAGCCTTGTTCTCACACGCACTCTTACAAGGAAAATTGAGAGTTATAAAAACAAGCAGCCTCACCTTACAGTTGCTGAAAATCTGAAAAAAAGGACTGGGGTTGTACCTTCTATAGGAACAAGAATACCTTTTGTCATTACCGCAGGAAAAGGACTCTTTGTTGATCGGGCTGAAGATCCAGACTATGTAAGGGAGAACAACATCTCTATAGATGTTGATTACTATATTAAGAAGCAGATACTCCCCCCGGTGGAACGTATTCTTGAGGTTTTCGGGGTTAAGATGTCTTCACTAGACTTTGATTCCAAACAAAAAGGACTATTTGATTTTGAAGCTAAGAAGCCTGAAGTAAAGAAACAGGAAAAGCCCTCTTCAGAAAAGGAAAGTAAGGTAAAGGCTCAGGAACAGAGTTTGTGTAAGGAGAATGGGCATGCATCTCAGAGTTCTCTCTTCGATTTCTGAACCTGCGCTTTTCTGTTCTGAGTTTATGTGTTTTTAAGTGTTCACGTTACTTTTATATATTCACAGATTGGCCTTTAAACTCGGTTATTTCTGTTTCTGGGCTTCAATCAATTTTTTGCCTGCTATTGATCTCTTATACCGATTTAACATGAAAGTACTGTGATTTGAAAAGTACTTTCATTTCTTTGCGCCTATTATTTGAAGAATTTCATGTTTGTTTCCTTGATGCTATTTCTCTTTTTGTCTCTTTTTTTCTTTTCTCTCTTTCTCTATTCTTTATATAGAATCTATATATTGTCATACTGTATTTCTCATATTTCATTCATACATACTTCTCTATATTCTATGAAGCGAATCTTTATATATTTTTCATTTATTGTGCATTATACTGGAAACGACTTAGATAAATGCAAATTTTATTTGTTACTTATAGGAGTGTCTGTACACATGGTAAATACATTAAAAAAATATACAGTTCTCATATTATTGATGATTGGGCTCGTGTTCCTGGGAATTGGGTGTACCGGAACTAAAAATAATGAAGGGCCTTCCTCTGCAGAAGAAACTCCTGCAGGTGAATCTCAAAGCATTTTATTGAAAGGTTCAGATACAGTTCTGCCTCTTGCTCAGGCTGAAGCTGAAGAATTTATGAATGAAAACACTGGAAAAAGCATAACAGTTACTGGTGGTGGGTCCGGAGTCGGGATTGCTGCGCTCATTGACGGTGAAGTAAATATTGCTTCAGCATCCAGAGAAATGACAGATGATGAAATTAAATCTGCTGAAGCAAAAGGAATCAATCCTGTTAAAACTACTATTGCTTCTGATGGCATTACTGTAATTGTAAATCCTTCTAACCCTGTTTCTAACCTTACATTTGACCAGCTGCGAGGTATCTATAATGGAAGTATCAGCAACTGGAAGGAAGTTGGTGGAACTGATGCACAAATTTCTGTGATTTCCAGAGATAGCAGTTCCGGAACTTATAAAGACTTCCAGAAAGACGTCTTGCAAGGTGACGAATATCGGCCTGATGCCCTTACTCAGCCTGCTACGGGAGGCATAGTTACCGAGGTATCTCAAAATACCAATGCGATAGGCTATATCGGTTTTGCATACCTTGACAGCAGTGTAAAGGCATTAAGCCTGGACAATGGTGATGGGCCTGTAACTCCAACCTCTGAAGCTATACTTAATGGTTCATACCCGCTTTCAAGATCTCTCTACTTCTACACTAACGGGGAGCCCTCAGGCTTAACAAAGGAATTCACCGATTTTGTGTTGAGCGAAAAAGGGCAGAGCATTGTGAGCACGGTCGGGTATATTCCACTAAAAAAGTAAAGCAACCTCTAAACTAAATTATATAATAATCTAAGGGACAAAAATGCTAAGCAGAATTTATAAGGAAAAAACAATCGAATGGACACTGTTTTCAGTCAGTGCCCTTACAGTTGTAATTCTCTTCCTTATATGCCTTTTTTTGTTTAGAGACGGTTTACTTCTTTTTAAGGATACGTCTCTTATGGATTTTCTTACAGGAAAATTCTGGTATCCAACATCCATAAACAGGCAGTTTGGGTTATTACCTCTATTTTTCGGATCTCTTATTGTTACTGTCGGAGCTATCCTTTTTGCTGTGCCTCTGGGAATTGCTGCTGCTATATATATTTCTGAAATTGCTGATCCAAGGATTGCAGATTTCCTTAAGCCATTTATTGAAATTCTCGCAGGTATTCCTTCTGTTGTATTTGGATTCTTTGGGCTTGTTGTACTGGTTCCAGTTATACAGAAGAACTTTAACCTGCCAACCGGCCAAACTGCTCTTACAGGCTCTATTATGCTGGGAATTATGGCACTTCCTACGATTATCACTATTTCAGAGGATGCTATAAGTTCTGTTCCCAGTACTCTCAAACAGGGTTCGCTTGCTCTTGGGGCTACAAAATGGCAGACAATATATAAAGTCATAGTTCCTGCAGCATTATCGGGAATTTCAGCGGCTGTAATGCTTGGTATAGGGAGAGCTATAGGGGAGACTATGACCCTTATGATGGTAACTGGAAATACCGCAGTAATTCCTTCTTTTCCAGGAGGCTTTCTGGCTTCTGTAAGGACAATGACTGCCACAATTGCGCTTGAAATGGGTGAGGTTCCTCAGGGAAGTACCCACTTCCATGCTCTCTTTGCGGTCGGATCTGTGCTTTTCATCATAACTTTCCTGATTAACCTGATTGCGGATTCAATTAAAAGAAGGTACAGATTCAAGGTGGATTGAGCATGGAGCTAAACGCAGAAGTAAAAGACAGTGATAGTAAAGTGGCCAGGATTCAGGGAGGACTAAGCATAAGATTAAACGCAAAGAAAAGTGAAAAAATCGCCTTTGCACTGCTTGGCCTCTCAGCATTGGCAGTAATGGGATTTGTGCTAGTCATTCTTGGTTATATTATTTACAATGGGTATAGTGCAATTAACATTGAGTTCCTTACTGAAATGCCCAGACTTATGATGACTCAAGGCGGAATCTATCCCGCAATTGTGGGTACCATATACCTCATAGTAGGTTCCATGAGCGTGGCTCTTCCTGTGGGAGTTATGGCTGCTATATACCTTAATGAGTATGCAGGAGAAACTCGTACAACCTGGTTAATTGAAATGGCAATCAACAACCTTGCAGGAACTCCTTCTGTGATCTTTGGACTTTTCGGGCTGGCGTTATTTGTTAAATATTTTGGTTTTGGTCCTTCCATACTTTCGTCTTCCCTTACACTTTCCCTCCTGATCATTCCAGTGATTATCCGTTCCACTGAAGAGGCATTGATTGCGGTTCCTAATGAATACCGGGAATCATCCCTTGCACTTGGGGTCAGTAAATGGCAGACAATCAGACATGCGGTACTGCCGGCTGCTATTCCTGGAATCATTACAGGTTCTATCCTGAGTATTGGAAGGGTTGCAGGGGAAACGGCTCCGATTCTTTTTACTGGCGTGGCTTACTTCTTGCCCAGGCTGCCAGACTCAATCAATTCTCAATTTATGGCGCTCCCTTACCATCTTTTCGTGCTTGCAACGGCCGGGACAAATATTGCAAAAACCAGATCTATTCAGTATGGAACAGCTCTGGTTTTGTTGATTCTTGTTCTCAGTTTGAATCTTATAGCTGTTCTGATTCGCAGGCACTACCGAAATAAATTGAAAATTTAACTTTTGTTACTAATGACCTATCTGGATTTATATGATAATGAGGTTCCTAAATGACTGAAGGTATTCAAAACGTATCTCAACCTCAGATAAAAATAGAAAACCTTAATCTGTGGTACGGGGAGAAGCAGGCGCTTAAGAACGTCTCCATGCAGATCCCTAGAAACAGCATAACTGCTCTTATAGGCCCTTCAGGCTGTGGCAAGTCCACCTTTATTCGCTGCTTAAACAGGATGAATGATCTTATTAATAACTGCAGAATTGAAGGTAAAGTTACAATAGAAGGCAAGGAGATATACAGGCCAGATGTGGATGCTGTTGAGCTTAGAAAAAACGTGGGCATGGTTTTTCAGAAACCCAACCCTTTTCCTATGTCAATTTATGATAATGTCGCGTACGGGCCGCGTATACATGGCGCAAACAAGAAAGATCTTGACGGCATTGTTGAACAGGCCCTTCGTTCGGCTGCAATCTGGGATGAAGTTTCAGACAGGCTTAAGTCTCCTGCTCTTTCTCTGAGTGGGGGACAACAACAAAGACTGTGCATTGCCAGAACCCTGGCAGTAAAACCAAAAACAATTCTTTTTGATGAACCTACAAGCGCTCTTGATCCAATTTCTACCTTAAGGATTGAGGATCTGACCATGGAACTTAAAAAAGATTACACTATAGTAATCGTAACTCATAATATGCAGCAGGCAGCGAGGATCTCAGACTATACCGGATTTTTCCTTATGGGGGAATTGATTGAGTTCGGCCAGACAAGGCAGATTTTTCAAAATCCAAGGGAAAAGAGTACTGAGGATTATATTACAGGCAGGTTTGGGTGATTTTAATGACTCGAGAACAATATGTGAAGCAGCTGGATCTGCTTAAGGAGTCTGTACTTTCTCTTGGAGAAATGGTAAAACTGATTTTCAGGGACTCGATGACTTCAGTTATAAATCTCGATGTCAAGCTTGCTGAAAAAACACTTGCTCTTGAGCCCGAAGTGGATAAACTTGAGGAAAGTATTGAGGTCTCAGTTTTTGATCTGCTTGCACTTCAGCAGCCTATGGCCAGTGATCTCCGGTTTGTAGTATCTACTCTGAAGATCACGGCAGATCTGAGGAGAATTGTGGGACTATCAATAAATATCGCCAAAATCCCAGGAAGAGTAGAGGGCGAACATGTAAAACCACTTATAGATACAAAAAAAATGGCAGATATCGCCTCATTTATACTTGAAAATTCCCTCAAGGCTTTTGAGACTCAGGATGTCGAACTTGCAAGAACAGCAGCACGAAGGGATGAAGAGGTCGATAAACTCTTTTACGCAGTCTGGGTCGAGCTGATTGAAATGATGGCAAAAGACACAAGTATCATTTCGAGAGCTACAAATTTACTTTTCCTGATCCGTTATCTTGAAAGAATTGCAGACCACTGCTGCAATATCTGTGAAAGCGTAGTCTATCTCGCCACGGCTGAGAGAGTTAAACTGAACTGAAAAGGCTTTTTATCTTTTCTTTTTCTCTCTCATCTCCATTTCTCCTATCTTTCCTTTTTCTCTCTCATCTCCATTTCTCCTATCTTTCCTTTTTCTTTCTTATCTCCATTTTTCCTATCTTTTCTTTTTCTCTCTCATCTCATCTCTTTCTCCAACCTTTCTACGATTTTTCTCCCATCTTTCTCTTATCTTTTTTTCCATTTCTGCTTTTTCTTTATTTCTCTGATGACGTTTTCACATTTCTCGTTTTCTTTCTGATCTCTATCTCTTTTTTAACTAACCATTTGCTGTTCTCTCTAATGTCAGGTTTTAAGTACGTTTATAAGCATATAGACGCCCATGCCTGATATTCTTATCAAAAATACAAGGATTTATTACAATAATTCGCTTCAGTCTGCCGAGATTATTATTGAGGACGGTAAAGTTACTAAAATAGGAAAAGACCTCAGGGTTTCAAGCTCGGACATGATAATTGATGCGGGTGGAGCTCTTACCTTACCTGCCGGGATTGACGTACATGTCCATTTCAGGGATCCTGGGATGACCTCAAAGGAAAACTGGTATACGGGATCGTGTGCAGCGGCTGCTGGGGGAGTTACCACTGTCATTGATCAGCCTAATACAGTGCCTCCCACGACAAATAGGCGGGAATTTGAACAAAAACTTAGACTCGCAAGGGGAAAGTCTATTGTCGATTTTGGAATCAATGGCGGGGTAACAGGCAATATCGAAAAATTAGAAGAACTCTGGAAACTGGGGGTTACTGCTTTTGGGGAAATTTTCATGGCCGAGTCTACAGGCGGGCTAAATATTAATGAGGAAACCTTTGAAGAAGCGCTTGCCGAAATTAAACGTCTTGGTGCACTTGCGACCATACATGCTGAGGACGAGAAAATGCGCCTTGAGTTTGAAAAACTGTTAAAAGGAGATACTTCTTATGAGTACCACTCAAGGGTACGCCCGAATGCATGTGAGGCTGCTGCTGTTCAAAAAGCCCTGGAGCTCGTTTCCAAGTTGCAAGTAAAGGCTCATCTTTGCCACATTAGCACGCTTGAAGCTACAGGTATTATCAGAAAGGAAAAATATCTTGCAAGAAGGGAGAATAAAGAACCCCTTTTCACATGTGAAGTTACTCCTCATCACCTTTTCCTTTCTACACGAGATTGGGAAAGGCTTCGATCTTTTGGAAAAATGAATCCTCCTCTTCGGGGAGGCAACAGTATTAAAGCTCTCGTAAATGGAATTAACGATGGGACTATTGATATGGTAGCTTCGGATCATGCCCCGCACCTGGAATCCGAAAAGGATGTTGATATAAGAGTCGCTCCTTCGGGAGTGCCCGGAGTAGAGACTCTCATGCCTCTTATGCTTGCTGCAGTAAGGAAAAACATCTTGCCGCTTTCGCGGATGATCATGCTTACAAGCTGGAATCCGGCAAAAGCCTTTGGGCTGGATCGCAAATCCAAAGGAAGGCTTGAGGTAGGTTTTGATGCAGACCTGATTATTGTAAATCCTCGCGAACTTCGCCCTATAAAGGCCGAATTCCTTCACAGTAAAGCGGGCTGGACTCCCTTTGAAGGTATGGAAGGAGTTTTTCCTGAGTATACTCTCTCCAGGGGTGAAGTGATCTGGATTGAGGAATCGATTAATGCAAAACCTGGGCGGGGTAACTTCCTCGAAGGCAGAGGAGAACGATCCGAAGAGGATGAAGAAGACCTGGAAGAAACTGGTGAAACTCAGGACTAAGAAACAGATTTTGAACAAGCTTGGTGAGATGCTTTGAGTGAGGTACTTTACATGAGAACTTTCAGGTGAGGAACTTTAAGTAAGAAGCTTTGAGTAAGAAGCTTTTACTGAAAAACTTTGAGTGAGAAAGTTTAGCAAAAGCGGAAAACTGTAAATCAGTTTTCCAGAAAAGTTAAAATAACATTATAGGGGCCTTGAAATACTTTTATAATATTCTAAGGCCCTGTGGATTTCATATTCTTCTCTTAATAAAAGTCAACTGAGTCAAGCTGGGACTGGAGGAGTTCCTGATGCTTTTTTTCCAGAAACTTGTAGACTACACCGTGTGTAGCTCCATCGAGAAGCATCCTTATAGCTGTTCGAATTATAGTGTTCTGCTCAGGGTGCCCAAGTATGGATACGGTTTTTCCGTAGACTGAGATCTTAACGTTTATCAGGGTTTCTGCAAGTTCTCTGGTTCTTCCACTTCTTCCTATTATCCGGCCCTTTATCCGCTGAAGTTCTTTTGGAGTTGTAGCAACGTCGGAAAGATCGATGATCTCAAGCATAAGCATCTCATCATTCAGAAGTTCAAGAGCTTTCTCAGGACTGAACCCTCTTCCTATTGCTTTTATAGTTTCGAGGATCCTAAACTCTTTTAGTGGATCTTCTTCACAGGTAATGTCTATCTTTCCGCTTTCGCTATCGATTTCAAGCTGGCACGCAGTTTTGTCCTCGATAAACTTTTTTGTTTCTCCTTTCGGGCCTATGATTACTCCGACTCTTTCTTTGGGGATTTTGACATACTGAGTCATATTATTCCGCCTGTATTTTTTTAAATAGCTCTTCAGGTTTGTCCTTTATCCCATAGCGGCTGAAGAACCTGAGTATATTTTGCACGTCCCTGTAAAGGAACTCCCGGGCATTAGGATGCTCCAGGGTTACGGATTGTCCCATATCAATAAATATGGGAGTCAGGTTGTTCGGGTCGATCAGGATATTATATTCGCTTAGATCGGCATGTACAAGATTTGCTTTTTTATATAGGAGACGCATGTATTCAACGATGGTATCAAAAATATTCTTTGCTTCCTCGTTTTCAAGATGCGTATTTTTGAGAAGTGGGTAAGGTACCTCTTTTTCTCCCATAAATTCCATAATAAGAATATTCTTTTCTGTAAGTACAGGCTCTGGAACTCGGACTCCTGCGCTTTTGGCGCGCTTCAGGTTCTGAAGTTCCTTGCGAGTCCATGCAAAAATAATATCTCGTTTGTTTTTTCGAATGTTTGTGAAGCGAGGATCCTTCATAATGTAGGCATCCATGGCCTTGAAGGTGCTGCTCGCAATTCTGTATATTTTTACAGCCAGCTCTTTATCTGGACCTTCGGCATAGAATACGTTTGCTTCCTTTCCAGTACTGATAGCTCCACCCATTGCTTTTATTACGCCCTTGTTAGAAAGCGTATAAAGAATTTTAAGTGTGGGCACATCGAATACGTTTTCTTCTACTTTCAGCCGCTCGGAGTCCTTCTCCCTGGCCCGAGATTTATCTTTAGCGCTATCGATGCGCCTTATCTTCTTTTCCTGATCCATTCCCATATTATCCTTTCAGGTATCCTTTTCTCTCAAGCCAGTCTACCTGCGGCCTTGTATACTTCCAGATCACATCTGCTTTTTCGTTCTGGAACTCCCAGGGCACGACAATAACGACGTCTCCTTCTCTTATCCAGGTTTTTTTCTTCATTGAACCTGGAATCCTTCCCATGCGAACGACCCCATCCATGCAACGGAGTCTTAGCCGGTTTGCACCCAGTAGACTCTCAACGGTTGCCAGGATCTCGTTATTCTCCCTGCGCGGTGTGCGTACTCTTGTAACGGGTTCTGCCGTTACGGGCTTGGCTTTGGATGTAGGTTTCTTTAAGTCTGCCAGTTTGATACCTCATTATGTATAGTTTATATTGTAGTTATATTTTTTATTTTTATACACCTAAATCCCTTATATATCGTTTTTTCGAGTTTTAAGGTTATTCATCTTGCAGCTTTCAACTTTATGCTAATATTTTAATGCTGCGCTTTTTTATTCTCTTTTTCACTCTTCTTATTATTATTTTTTTCTAAGTAACCGGGCAGGCGACAGGTATATATATCGGATATTCCTTTGTATGTTCCACGCGCAAAACAAGCGTGAATTGCTCTTGAATTTGTAATTCAAGAGTGAAAATCAGGAATTTTACAAAACAGATTTCCATTATTTATTTAATTTGTTTTTCTCAAATATTCCTGAACAAAAAGCTTTATATACTAAAACTGATGTATATGTGTTCCCTGATTCAGCATGAATTTATTGTGCTGGACGGTTTTTCTCATAGTCATCTATTCAAGGTTTCTTCCTAATTTAAAAGGGAATAGATACCTTTAAATACTATGAGCACATAACTATAATTTCCTGCATCATAAATGCAGCAATTACTATTCATTAATAATGGAGACAGGAGTTCTTTTCTGTCTGACGAGGATTTTGTCGGTTCGGTTAATTCTGGGCGGTGATAGTTTTTCATAATATATCATCGCGAAACGAACATAACTGAATTGATAGTTGTTAGTGCAAGTTTCTGCGACCAAGACCTTT
>JAEWQJ010000015.1 GCA_023399215.1 Methanobacteriota archaeon | reverse complement strand
GTTCAACGTCATGGGTAACAATAATGATCGTCTTACCTTCTCTTACATGCAACTCTTCCAGAAAATCCAGAATATAATAGCCAGTCTTGGTATCCAGGTTTCCTGTAGGCTCATCTGCCAGGATTATAGATGGGTTTACAGCCAGAGAACGGGCTATTGCAACTCTCTGCCTCTGTCCACCTGAAAGCTGGGAAGGAAGGTTTCCTTTCTTATTTGAAAGTCCGACAATGTCAAGCAGGTATGAGGCTTTTTGTCGGGCTATTTGTCGATCTTCTTCCTGAAATTCCATAGGTAAAAGCACGTTTTCTTCCGTATTCAGGGTTGGAAGAAGGTTAAAGCTCTGGAATATGAAGCCAATCATTTTTCCTCGGATAATGGCGAGTTCGGATTCACTTAATTCTGAAATATCTTTAGAATTCAGGCAAACCGTGCCTTTTGATGGTATATCCAGGCAACCCAGCAGGTTCATCATCGTACTTTTTCCACTTCCACTGGGCCCAAGAATGATCAGAAATTCCCCTTCGTAAATTTCCAGATTTATTCCTTTGAGAGCTGCAAACTCAACTTCCCCCATCTGATAAATTTTCCAGACATCAGTCAGTTTGATAAGTGGCTCATCTTTGTTTTGAGAGATCCTTCCCGTATTGGAACTTTTAACATCACCGTTTCCGGAATTTAAGTATGGATTGGATTTTAAATTCCCAACTGAGCCATTCTCCTCGGAACCATTCTCGGATTCGTCATAGAAACTCGCCTTTCTTTCTAGCGAATCCATAAATTTAGAGAGATTCAATTTTGATTTGAAAGAATCTATTATTTCAGTAAGTGTCATACCCACCCTCTAAAAAGTTAGTTATATCTGAGCTGAACCTTTTTAAGGAACCTGAGTTGAATTTTCTTGTGTTTATAATATACGTTATTCCTTAAACGATTTTATGATAAACTGAAACCCTTTCTTGTGACCAGAACTGAAGACGTTTTTGTGACAGAACTGAAAACCCTATATCGTGACAGAACTGAAGACGTTTTTGATCTGACACAAAAACTCTTTTGTAAACTGTTAGATATTAGACATTTTATCTACAATTTCTGATCCTGCAGCAGTTTTTGAAGACTTTTTCTGTTCTTTGAATATTTTATAGATCCTGAGAAGCAGGAACCCGGAAAGCAGAAATGCTAGAAAATCTGAGATCGGATAAGCTGCCCAGACTCCATTCAGTTGATAGAACCGAGGAAGGATGGTAACAAGAGGGATCAGAAAGAGAAGCTGCCGACTAATGGAAAGAAGGAACGCAGGTTTTGCTTTTCCCAGGGCCTGGAATAGGATTGATGTGATCACATTCATGCCTACCAGAGGCATCCCCAGAAGCATGATAGTCATAGCTTTTATTCCAATCTCCAGATATTGCGGGTCTGCACTGAATAAGCCGAGAATTTGTTCTTTTAAGAGTAAAATGATCAGCAGGCCAAAAATTCCAATAGTCGTTGTCGCTACAAGCGATAATTTTACAGCTTCGACTATTCTTTCATATTTTTTTGCTCCATAGTTAAACCCGACAATCGGTTGCAGGCCAAAGCCCATACCCAGAAGGGACATGAAAATGAAGGAGTTAACCTTTATTATTACACCAAAAACGGCAATTGCGCTATCTCCTCCATAAGTTGCAAGTGCATTGAACACGAAAATCATCATGACACTGTTTGAGCACTGCATTACAAAAGACCCAATACCAATAGCCCAGATTTCCTTAACAATTTCCAAATCGGGTTTCAAGGTTTCTGATCTGAAATGAACAGCTCCTTTTCCCTTGAGGTAGTACAGCAGGAGCCAGATCGAAGCTATTGTCTGTGATATTACGGTTGCAATTGCAGCCCCTTTTACGCCCATTCCAAAACCAAGCATAAAAAGCGGGTCAAGGAAGATATTGAGGCCGCCTCCTACAAGCATAGCATTCATTGCAAGGCGGGCGTTTCCTTCAGATCGGACAATATTCTGAACAGCCACTCCAAAGACAAAGACAGTTCCTCCCAGTATTATATATTTAAGATATTCTCTGGCATAAGGCATGACACCAGCAGTTGCTCCGAAAACCTTCAAAATCGGATCAAGATAATAAAGGCCTGGGATGGCTATAAGCACACTTAATATTAAACTCAGGGAAAAGACATTTCCAAGTACTCTTTCGGCTTTTTCATTTTCTCGGGCTCCAAGTGCACGTGAAATTATGGAGGAACCTCCTGTCCCGAGCACAATTCCAAAAGCCATCACCATCATCTGGATCGGAAATGCTATCGAAAGTCCGCCTATGGCCTGGACGTCATCTGCTCCATAAGCCATTCCCACGAAAAAGGTGTCTACTACGTTATAAATAGCCTGTACCAGCATTCCGACGACAATGGGGGCTGAGAGCTTAAACAGAAGCTTTCTTATGTTATCTTTGCCGAGGAACTCACTTTTTTCATCCATATTTTTTTATCTCCACCGTTTTTCACCTCAATCGTCTGACCTGTCAGATGGAGGCTCAAACCCAGGCTCAAAAAGTTTAATCACAGCTTTATGAATGAGCAACCTGAAAATTTCTTTTTCTTCAAAGGTAAAATCAGAAAAGAGAATATCTGCAAAAGCAGTCAACTTCTTAAAAATTATTTCTCTCATTTCCTTTCCTTTACCAGTCAAGTAAACCCTGTAAGCTCGAAGGTCAGTTTCGTCTCTTTCTCTGTAAACATAACCTTCTTTTTCCAGATTCTGGATCGTTCTGGCACTTGTTGCTTTGCTAACTTTCAGTTCCTTTGCAAGAGTTTCCTGGGATACTCCATCTTTGTAGTATAATAGCAGTAAAAACTCAAACTGTCCGCTTCCGACCCTGTAAGCTTCGAGTTCCTTTACCATGTACGCCAGATGGCTCCTGTAAATGTAAGCAATAGGGCCTAATATTTCTCTTGGATCTTTTCCTCTAGAGTCTGTTTCTTTTAAGTTTCCTTCTCTTGGGTCTTCCATAATTTTATCCTTCACATTTTCACATTTATGAGCTGGGCAGCTTGTTTTTTAAATAAAACATTGTGAAAATCATTACAAATGAAACTGATCCGCCCTCTATAGGCTTGTGAGGTATATAATAGTTCCTAATGAAACTAAAATTATATGCAAAATAACTGGTTAGTATATAAACTCAGACGAGAAGTAACTTTTATCCCAAGAATAAATATTTATTTACAGGTTTTCTATAACAAATGAATTTCTTTAAGGTGAAAGAATGGGAAGTAAAGACCTGATACAGGATCATCAGCAGATAGAAGAGATTATCTCAAAGGCAAAGTTCCTTCGTATTGCCCTCTCTGACTCAGACACACCTTACATTATCCCAATGGCTTTTGGATACAAAGAGAACAAAATTTATCTCCACTGTTCCCGCAAAGGCAAGAAGATCGACATCCTTAACAGGAACCCCAGAGTCGCTTTCGAAGCCGATGTCGAGACTGAAGTCGTCACTGCCGAAGATATCTGCAAATATAATGTCCGCTACAGGAGTGTTGTAGGGAACGGACAGGCACGGTTTGTTGAAGATTATGATGAAAAAGTAGAAGGTCTTACTGTTCTTTCCGAGCATTACGGGAAAAAAGGGCCTTTTGAGTTTGAAGAATGGAAAGTTAACAGGTTGTGCATAATTAAGATTGAGATTGAAGAAATGACAGGAAAGCAGCATGGGTTTTGAGTGAAGCAGAAAAGGTCTTTGTAAAAAAACAATATGTTCTTCAATCTCTACTTTTATTTTTCGTCTTCATTTTTTGTCTTCATTTTTTGTCTTCATTTTTTGTCTTCTATTTTTCATCTTCATTTTCGTCTTCTATTTTTTTGTCTTCATTTTTTGTCTTCTGTTTTTTTGTCTTCATTTTTTGTCTTCTATTTTTTTGTCTTCATTTTTTGTCTTCTATTTTTTGTCTTCATTTTTTGTCTTCTATAATCCTGATTTGAAATTATTTAACATGTATATGATGGAAATAATACATTTATGGAATTTTTAAACCAGATGATACGCAAAAGCACTTAAAACCAGCCTTATTAAAGAAAAAACAATTGAAATCATTGAAAAGGCTACAAGATATACGTTTAGAGCCAGTATCTCTGCAAAAAAGCTGGAAATATCAGCATTGAAAACGAGAGCAACCAAATTTATCAGCAAAATGAAAAAGAGTATGGTTACAAAACCCCTGCCTGCTCCTTTAAGATCTTCTTTGCTCAGGGCTATATGCGAAGAGATTGCGATTGCCAGGGCAAAATAAATCCAGAAATTGAGAGAAAACAGGTTTTCTAACGAGAATATGCTTTGAAAGAGACCTGCTGTAAGAGCGAAGATTTTTGTCAAAATATACTGATCCGGCTGGGCAGGCTCAAGGGTAAGATAATCGGCAACCCTTGTAAAAGAATCCGGCAGCAGCAGTTTCATGACGATGATAAGAGCCGCGGTTCCGCTGAAGATTGGACCCATACCTATGAAAAAGTTCCCTATGTTCTGGTAGAGGCTTTTAGGGTTCCAGCTATGATTGACGTATCCAAGGGTTCCGTCCTTTTCCTTGTGGGAAAACAGCTTGAGTTTAGTTACTTTGTGCCTGAATACATAGCACATCAACAGGTGGCCAAGTTCGTGAATCGGAGTGCCTATCCAGGCTGTAACCAGAATCCCTTTCCTGCCAAAAGCTCTCTGGACGTAAAAGTTAGCCCGGTTTTCAAGAAGGCCGAGTATCATCCCGACAAGAATCAGAGAGCCTGTGACATAGAGAGTGTCAAACAGGCTTATCCGAAAAACCGTAAGAAATGTATTTTCCATTTTTGACTCCTTTTTATAACTTCAGGAGAAGTTTTGGCTTTGAATTGGCTCGGGATTAAATTTCACAGCTAGTATTGTGATTACGAAGTAAGCTCATTACACTTGATTTATTAATAGATCCGAAGACTACGGATTTTTCCAGTAAATAAAGAATTGGTTTTGAAATCGAAGCATTAGCTTATAGGTCAGATTATAGGTCAGCTATAAGTCAGCTTATAAGTCAGCGTATAGTTCAGCGTATAGGTTAGCTTTTTATTATAAAGTGGTTGAAGAAAATATAAACTTCGCGCCTGTCATACACAAAATCAAAAAAGATTAAAGAAATTTGGAAGAGTAAAATGCATTCTCTTTCAAGAACATTCAATGACTACATCCAATGACTACATCCAATAATTATCCTTTTCAGCAAATATCAAGATCTTCCCGACCTGCAAAATCAAACCAGACTGGGGTTTCGTCTTAGTGACCTCAACGAAAGAACCCATGAAACTTATAATTTCTTGTAACTTTGATTGGCCAACCTTGATAATGAAAATCAAAATGCCCAATCGGGAATGTGCAGAGTTTATTTGACTTCTGTGACGGGGTCTTAGGGTCACAGTTATAATTTATTGTTATTTCCTCGTCTTCCTGAATATCTCTTATGCAAACGTATTTTAAAAGGCTGTTATCGAAGTCTTTACAGTACCTTGCGTTCGGGTTGTACGAGTGATTATAACGAGAACCATAGCCCAGTGCGATAGCTGCATCTTTTGAATCAGGATCTAAGGCAAAATAATAATTATAGAGATGGGTAAGCTCAAGTGAGTCTATCTCTTCAGTGGGTAAAACTATGACAGGACAGGTTTCTATTACCTCGCCTTTTCTAAAGTTTCTCCGTGCAAACACGCCCCTACCTTTTCCAGGCGAATCTTTTACACTTATCGACAATAATGGTCACATCCCCGTAAAATTAAAAAGTTGCTTGTGAACTGTTTTATTATATTTATAAAGCGTAAGATTTATAGGTTTCCCTTTAAATTTTTTAGTTTAGTACTCACATTTAGTGCTTAACATTCAGTGCTTAGCCAAGACAGATATTTCCTGAGCTTCTTCACGGAGTGCATTTTCATTTCCGGATACATGACTGGATGTAGAAATTTTATTTGTACTCCTGAGAAACCTGTAATATCCAAAGCCTATCAAAAAGATCGGATAAGCGATTTTCCAGGTAAACCCTGAGACCAAAAAACTCAGGGACACGAGTGAAAGAGCCGAAAAAGTCCATTTCTTCCAGCTGTTTTCGGTTTTCCAGTATGCAATTATAATGAAAGCGTAGAGGAAAACGAAGTTCTGGTTTACAAGCAGTATCATAGCTGATACCGGAATTTTTAGGAGATAACTTCCAAGAATCAGGAAAATTGAAAGTACATACAGTCCAACAAGGCTGGGCACAGGAATATTCCTTTTTGAAAGCTTTCCGAAAACTTTAGGAAAAATTCCAGTCCTGCCCCCAGCGTACAGCAGGCGGCTTGCAGTAAAGTCCCAGGAACAGGCATTTGCTGCAATAACTATTATCATGAGCCAGATGAGCAGTTTTCCTCCAGGTGTGAAAAGCACGAGGCCGGAAAGCCCGGCTGCACCCTGAAGAGAAGCGCCTGAAACACTGGCTCCCGTGCTGATTAAGGCAAGTACAAGGTAGATTGAGGTCACAAGGGCAAAACTTAGCCAGTAAAGGCGAGGTACGTTTTTTTCAGGATTTTTTATTTCCCCCAGGGAAAAAGAAAGGTTTTCCCAGCCCAAAAAAGCCCAGAAAAGGAGGGCTGCAACTTTCCAGATGTTATGCAGGTCTATATGCGCGTTGCCACTAATTGCTTCGCTGGCAATCCCGAGGCCTGAACCCAGAAAATCAAGGTTAAAGGCAATAAGCAGGCCTATTAGCAGAAAAAGGACAGCCAGAGATGCGTAATTGATCAGAGAGATAACCCTCATTCCTGCCATGTTCGAAAGGAACATCAGAGTTACAAGCAGAATCGCAAAAAGGGCTGCTCCTGTGTCTGACAACTGAAAAAGCTGCTTCATATATTCGCTGCCTATAAGGGCAACCGCAGGAAGCCCAAAAAAGAAAGAGCCTCCCACAAGGTAGGAAACCGCATATCCTCCCCATGGCCCAACAGCCTTTTCAGCGTAACCGGCAAGTCCGGCTGTAGAAGGAAATTTAAGGCCAAGGCTGGAGCAGACTTCGATAAGAGGGACTGCGACAATCGCTATAAGGAACCAGCCGAGGATTGCTTCATAGACGGTTCCTGCATCAAGTGCTAAACCTGGCAGTGCAAGAATCCCTGTGCCTATAAGCATGCAGATTGCAAGCCCCATGCCCCGAGTGAAGGAAATCGTTTTCTTAAGTTCGGTCATTTTTATCTCTTAGGTTACCTGTAAAAGGTTTTGTATATTTATTTGTTCGCAAACAGGCTTTCAGATAATTAAAACACATGTTAAATATATTTTTCTAAAACCCTCAGTAGAAGAAAAGAATCAAACATCGAAAAAGAATTAAAATATACCGAAGTAATGCAAAAAAGCAATTGCGAGCGCCACGAAACTAAGAATCAGGAAAAACCCCGAAATGCGTATGTACCTGTACTTAATTTTCACCATTTCCTCGAATTTTTCCTTTGAGTCCCTGGTTGAATTTATGTTAATCTCATACCTTTTCCTGAAAAGCACCATTACCGCAAAAATCAAACTCAACAACCACAAAACAAGCGGAGACATATAAATCAGGACAGAATACCATGTTGCTCCCTTAATATCTGAAAATGCAATAGCGTGAAAATAAATCCCCTGAAGCAGCCCTGTGACAACAACAAACTGTTTTGCCGTATCCTCCACAACTGAAATAGATTCCCCAACAAGTTTTTCAGCGTTATTTTTCCAGAAAGGATTGGGCTCAACGGGAATAAAAGGAATATTTCCCTCACCAGTCCCGCTTTCAATTTCCTCTTCAGTCATACCTTTACTTCCCACTCGAATTCTTTCTTGCAATTGGGACAGATGAGATCTATATAATGGGTTTTGGGAGCTTTTCGGCTGAATGCTTTTTTAGTATCAGAAAAACCCAAACGCACTACACGTGTTTTTCCATCTTCAATAATTTTGTCTACATTTGTGTGGTACTTATATCCGCAGTGAGGACACTTGATGGGTTCAGAAGTCATTCATTCACCAGCCTTTCAAGTTCAGCATCAAATTCTTCTTCTCCCATCTTATTTCGCAATTCAGCCAGATCATTTGTAGCCAGTTGAACGTATGGGGAATTAAGCGATTTAAAAATCGAAAAAGCAGTTAAATACGCCTGAAGAGCAAGAGATAACTCTTCCCTTTCCGCATATATTCTTCCTAATTGTCCCAGTGTTGATGCAATTCCGCTTTTGTCTCCCAGCTCTTCTTTCATTTTCAGTGACTGGTTATACTTTTTGACTGCTTCTTCGTAGTTGCCCTGATCCTGATGAATCATTCCAAGCTGGTGCAGTGTTATTGCAATTCCGCCTTTGTCCCCCAGCTCTTCTTCAATTTTCAGTGACTGGTTGTACTTTTTCACTGCTTCTTCGTAGTTGCCCTGAAGGTAATGAAAATTTCCAAGCGCGTGCAGTGTTGATGCAATTCCACGTTTGTCCCCCAGCTCTTCTTTCATTTTCAGTGACTGGTTATACTTTTTCACTGCTTCTTCGTAGTTGCCCTGAGAATAATGAACATTTCCAAGCTGGTGCAGTGTTGATGCAATTCCGCTTTTGTTTCCCAGCTCTTCTTCAATTTTCAGTGACTGGTTATACTTTTTCACTGCTTCTTCGTAGTTGCCCTGATCCTGATGAATCATTCCAAGCTGGTGCAGTGTTGATGCAATTCCGCTTTTGTTTCCCAGCTCTTCTTTCATTTTCAGTGACTGGTTATACTTTTTCACTGCTTCTTCGTAGTTGCCCTGAGAATAATGAACATTTCCAATTGCATGAAGTACAACTGCAACCCCCCTTTTATTCCCCCCTTCCTCACATTTAGATTTAATGTTGTTATATATTTTAAATGCTGTATCTAAGTCTCCGAGACGGTAGTAAATCGTTGCAAGGGTGTACTGGGCGTTTGTTTTTATTTCTCCTGATGTTGTATTTATTGAGTCATTTAACAGATTAATTGCAAGTTCAATATGTCCCCAGCGGATCAGGAGGTCTGAAGTATTTTCCACAACTTCATTTGCACTTTCCCAATCTCCTGCCTGGAAGTAATAGTCGCGTGCTTTTAGATAATCCCAAAGGCTTCCGGTTTGAGAAACCAGATTTTCATAGTATCCGGCAGCCCTGATAAGAAGCTCTTTTTTGTCCAGTCCGTTTTTTTCCAGTTTTTTGAGTGCAAAATCTTTTACAATTGTGTGTGGTGAGTAAACACTCTTATCATACTCCTGTTCTTTTGAAATGAGACCCCATTGGAGGAGTTTTTGCAGAGTTTCTCCTACAGCAGGACATTCATTTTTTTCATCCCCAATAATCCATGACAATGCTTCAACAGGAACTGCTTCTTCGTAGATTGAGGCGCAGAGGAGCAGCTTTTTGGCGTCTTCATCCAGTTTGGAATAGGACTTGTCCAGCAAGGTAAACTCAATAAGTTCTTTTTTCAAGGGCGATAAGTCCAGCAGTAAATCATCTACTCCCTGAACAGCGGCATGTTTTGCAAACTGGCCTATCGTCCAGGGGTGTCCGCCTATAACATCATATATTTCCCTTTTCTTCTGAATTCCCAGATCTGCCAATTCCGTAAAATTGTTCATGAGCCAGTTTGTCTGAGGAAAATGGAGTTCGGGAAGGGAAATGTGCTCGATTCCTGAGGCAAGCCTGCCATCAAGTGGATCAAAGTCATAACGGGTTGTTATGAGGAATTTTGTGTTTCTGGTTGTGTTGTTAAGGAGATGCTGGATGAATGCTTTAAGTTCAAGGTTTTCTATGTCGTTTCTTTCTTCGTTCAGACAATCCTCAAAGTTATCGAAAATGACCAGGAACCTTATTTGATTCAGAATTGTGACCAGTAAAGAAGTTTTAACTTCAAGGGGAACCTGCTGGTTCAGGATCTGGTTCAGTTCTGGCCTTCCTTTCATCAGCAAAAAGTTGTTGAATTTGTTCAGGATATCTTCCGGTCTGGTAGCGGAAGTAAATTTTATCCCCAGAGTACCTTCGAAGTAATAGCCCATTTTCAACGCAAATCGAGTTGCAAGTACGGTTTTTCCAATCCCGCCGAATCCGTGAATAATTGCAGCTCGTTTTACATCGGATTTGAAGCCTTTTTCAAGAAGCCTGAGTTCTTTTCTCCTGGCAACAAAGCCTTTTTCCATGACCTGCAAGTCCGGCATCATCATGGGTTTGAAAACGAATTCTGAAGGTTCCGGTTTTAAATTTTCTACATTAACGCAGTTGCAGTCTGAAAGATAAAGTACCGGAGTTGCAAAATCAAGTCCATTACCGTTTTCCAAGTTTTTCATCACGAGTCTGGCTTCTTTTAAAGCAAGGTCAACAGGTTTTCCGCTTGCAATTGCTCTGTAAAAATTGTATGCAAACTTTGTGGCGACATCATCAAGTACCGAATATTGCATTGCCACGACAGCAGGAATCCCTCTTTTGGAAAGCATACTGGCCAGGTCTCCAAAAGCTTCCTTGTTTGAACCTTTAGCTGACTCACATGAACTGAGCACGACAAGTCGAATACCTCGTTCGGAAAAAAGGTCTGAAAGGGTTTTGTTGTCAATAAGCCTTGCTTTCTGGTCTTCGGTTTCAAAAACAAGATGACCTTTGCCATCTATGCTGATCCCGTGGCCTGTGAAATGGATAATATGGTAATCTTGTTCGTTAAGGTAACCTTCGACGTTTTCAAAGGTTGCATCTTCAGTAAAATCCACTTTTATTTTCTGATCTCTTTGAAGTTTGTCCACGGCTTCAAGAATAATTTCCTGTTCTTTTTCTGTGTTCAAAGGCGAAATTCTGGGGTCATCAGGACCGGAAATTATTACCAGCATCCTGAGTACGGAATCAAGAGGTTCAAGCTTTTTCTTCTTCACGCCTGCTGGCAACCTTGAAATCAGGATATTTCTTCTTCGAATCAGAAAATCTTCGTCGTCGTGCAGATATTCCCAGGGCAGAGCTGAAATTTCCGGAACATCTTCGCCAAACCTGAGTGAAATCCGGAGTCCACTGCCATTTTCCTGGACTTCCGTTATGGATTTGTTGAAATACTCGCCAAGTTGACCGGAAAATACCTTGCTGTAAAGCATTTTCCCAAATTCGATATGTGGCTCTTCTCTTTCCTTTTCTTCCCGTGCCTCTGCATTTTCGTTATGTTTCTTTGGCTCTTCAGGGCTTTCGGTAACTTTTTTCTCTATACTTTCAAGCATCTGAGAGAGTTTCAGGTCTTGCCTGAGTTCAAAATCGTTGCTTGCTACAACATTCCCATCCTCCAGAATCGAGGCACTATATATATAGGAAGGAGCTTCGGGGGATCGAGTAATCTGAAAATCGAGAGAAGAGTATTCCAAAAAGATCACCTATCCTTATTTGGGCTTCATAATTAATAAATTTAAAGTGTATATATCAATAAAAATAATATTTAAGACTTAAAAATATGAATTAAAAACAGAAATCCAGCTTTAAAGATATCAAGACTCACAGTAAAACTCACGAAAATTCAAATCTATTTTGATTAAAGTTGGCGTAAAAAGAAAAAGTAAGCAATCAAAAATTCATGTTTTAATCCCTTAAAAAACTCATTGAAAACATGAAAACTAAGTCTATAAAACTAAGTTTATTAATCTCATACTTAAATGGCAAGAACTTACAATATAAAACTGGAAAGGGCAATTTTTCAAATATTTCAAATTTCCAATTTTCCAAATTTTTCAATTTAATTTTGGGAAAAGCCGGTCGTGTCCGCACGACCGGTGAGAGCCTGGGGTTCTAAAATCAATTTATTCCCAAAGGGATTCCTGAAAAGATATTTCCGGTTTTACTCCTTTATTCCTTTACTCCTTCTTTTCCAGGCAGATGAGCTCTTCGGCGTATGGTAGCGTCTCTTTTATCCAGTCACAGAACTCTATCCACTCATCAAGCTTGTGATAGCGGCGCTGGAAGTAAATGTTTCTGAGTTCAGCATAATTGGTTATAACGGTCCTTTTCTGCAGAAACGCACTCGGCAGGTCCTGGACGAGTTCCCTGAAAATCGCTTTCCGGTATGCGTTGTCTTCTTCACTATCTCCCTCGCGAGATTTGTAGGCTTTGATAAGGTCGTTCAGGTGTCGGATCTGGTCGTTCCTGTAATCTGTCAGGGTGTCAAACGAAAAATCATGAGGAGCAAGCTCCCTGCTGGTCAGCTTGTGCATTGTTGAAGTGGAGTTCTTTTCTACGAACTTGTAAGTATCAAACTCCTTCCACCAGTAGAGAGGGGCTGTGAGGTCAAAACAGACTGTAATGAACCTTAAAAATTTGCCGTGCTCGTTCCCTGCAAGGGTCAGGCGCTGGGCCAGGTTCAGGTCCTTTTCTCCAAGCGTGCAGTTTCCTGCCTCATCAGGCTTACTGCTGTCCATAAGATGCCAGGAGTTCATAGGGTTTCGCATGCCGAGAATGGCATAATAAATATTGTATGTACCGTGTAATTTCATCTTAATCATAAAAGCGCCTCTTAAACCCATTACGATAAACAATTTATAAATCTGTTTTTGTAAGTTATTGTAAATGATTCATCAATCGAGGTAATAAACAATTTATAAACCTATCCATGGCAGATAAACTAACTCGCGTAAGTGGACTGATTTTAAACAAACGGACTGATTTTAAACAAGTTGAATGATCTTAAAAAGCTACCTGATTTAAAAAAACTAATTCCTTTTTTAAAAAACTGACCGATGTTAAAAACTGAATACTGAATCCAGGGGTCTAATCAGGAGCCATCGTTTTCTGAGGGGAAATTATTTATGAAAAATAGACGCCTTCTTAATCCATGCTTTATCCTTTCAAGTATAATCTTTCTGCAACTTCCGGATATTTCTATTTGACAATGAGTAGTAACATTGTATATTATCAGTACGAGCCTGTTAACTTGAAAAACCTCGTAATCCCATTTAATCAGAAGCCGGGAACCTCTTCTTAAATCGAACAGTTCTGATTTTGGTATAATGTTTTTGAGACAATGTTTTGAGACAGTGTTTTTTTGAGATAATGTTTTTGATATAATGTTTTTGAGACAATGCTTTGAGACAAAACTTCGAGCTATTTCTTCAAGCCCTTTATGGCCTGTTATATCGGATCTTTAGATATTTACGTATTCTTTTTCGATCTAAGAGATGAAAAGAAATCAGGTATATTCTTTAGGGACCATTGTGGCTCTTCGCTGTTTTGAGTGGGTAACGCTGTTTTGAGTGGGGCACTTACATTTAGTTCCTATATGTTGAAGTAACATATGTCAAATATAAAAATAGTTATTGCTGAAAATCACATTAAAGCTTGATCACATTCAAACTTGATATTTTCCGATTTTTTAAAGTTTTTAATAATAAGGATAAATTGTTCGGCTGTTTTTATTTATTATCTAGTTATATACATTTATGCTCTTAAGTAGAATAAATTTCGGCCCCTTATATTAACAATATGGATGCGTGGTCCAAATGATTTTAAAAATTAATTATTGAAACTGGCAAGAGATGTTTACACTTACATATCTTAAAAAATCAACCGTATAATATTGAAAGTAATGGAAGACCAAACATGAAGAAATCAGTTATATTACTGATCTTGCTTGTATCAGCACTCTTTACAGCTGGATGTGATGAAAAAACTCCAACAAATTCAACAAGTTCAGAGGCAAACATGGAGAATAGTGTTGTGGCTATAACCCAACTGGAGCAGGTAAACACATCCCTTCAGAAAACTCCTGTCTTTGTGAAGATAGGATCTAGATGGTGTCCAGAGTGCCGGTCTTTGAAGCCCGTTCTTGATAAATTGGCAATCGAATACCAGGGAAAAGCAACTATTGCTGCCATAGATGCAGACAAAAACCCAGAACTTGCAGAATATTTCGAAGTAGAATTTATTCCTGACTCTTTTGTGATTGTGGGCATTGAAAATGGAACATATGTCTATATGCAGGATAATGGAAACGTCAGCACAGACAGATCTAAAGCCAGATTTGTTGGACGAAATGATACTGACGAAGAAATGTTTGAAAAAGTTCTGGATTTCACCCTTGATCAACAGGAAAAAACAGAAGAGAATGAAACGAAAAGTTAACTAATAAATTTAATCTCAACATCCGGATATAAATCGGAACTAAAGTCTAAGGTAAAATTAAGTTTCGGAATATAAAGCAAAGAGCAAGAGGATAACTATGGTTTGCCCAGTATGTGTAGTTGGAGGAATCGGATTTATTCTCAGTCGAATTTTTGGGTTCCCTGATGTTTGTGTTGCTTTCGTGGTCGGGATGTTGGCGACTTCGATGGCCTACTGGATGAATCATATCATGACAAAAAGATGGAGGAAAAGGAAAGGTCAACTTGTAGTACTCAATATCCTATCCGGGATTATGTTTTTATACTCTTTAAAGTTAATTGGATTGTGGTGAAGTAGAAGAGGAGTATACTTAAAACTATATACAATTATTTTAATTATAATCCAATTTTCCTCAGTAAAACTTCGTTCTTTAATAATTATTATATAATCCATTTTCGGTTGTGCAGCAACCGTTGCGCCGGTTGATCACGCCGATAGGGTTAGGGGATAAGTTCCTCAAATTAAAACGTTGCCAGAGTTTTCGGTCAAGCCTTTTTTTAAAAGGGTTACGGTCAAGCCTTTTTCAAAAGGGTTGTAACCTCGCCTATAGGATTTGAGAATAGGTTTTCAAAATCAAAAGTTGCCATGTTTTCGGTCAAGCCTTTATTAAAGAAGTCTGTAACCACTCCCCTTGCATGGTCCAAAACGAAATTAGGGTAACTCAGACATCCTCAGCTCGTTGAGAATGTAACCTTTCTTCCCCTAATTCAGCCCTCTTGAGCGTAGCGAAAAGGGCTCCGTCCTCCCGAGACGGGACTCGGGTGACGGAACTAGGGCAGCGAAGCATTTACATGTAAGGTGAACATAGAGTGCACAAAAAGCCGACAAAAAGACAGGCGAAAATAAAAATAAAACTGAATGACTGGCAGAGGAAAAGCAATGGCTGTATGGAAAGGAAAGAAAGTGGTTCTGCATACCACTGTGGGCGATATAGCAATCGAGCTCTTTGAAGACATGCCGATTACGGCAGGAAATTTCGCAAAACTCGTGGATAAAGGCTTCTACGATGGAGTTATTTTCCACAGGGTGATCGACAAATTTATGATCCAGGGCGGAGACCCGACAGGCACAGGCATGGGAGGGCCAGGCTACGAGATCCCGGATGAATTCACAAACCATAACCGCAATGACAAGGGTACTCTATCCATGGCAAACGCAGGCCCGAACACAGGCGGTAGCCAGTTCTTTATTAACCTTGTGAATAATAATTATCTCGACAAGATGCACCCTGTCTTCGGAAAGGTAGTAGAGGGCATGGATGTTGTGGATTCTATAGGTAAAGTGAAAACCGACCGCCAGGATCGCCCGAAAACCGAAGTCAAAATTATAAAGGCTGAGCTGGTCTGAAACTTCTTATACTTAGGGGCAACTCCTGCTTTTTATTTTTCCTATCTTTCCAGCTTTCTATTTTTATACATTCTGCTTTTTATTTCTATTTTTCACCATCATTTTTACCATTATTTTTGACCACTATTTCTAATCACTATTTCTGACCATATTTTCGGATACAATGATAAAAAAGCCCGCCTAATAAGAATATAATTTCTTTTATCGGAGACTGAAGCCTGTTGAATGTTTACAGGAGAAGAGATTTTTGTGTGGGAAACAGAAGAGGGACTGGATTTTCTGGCAAGTGAAATCCTTAAAGCCAGGTATCTGCGTGAGGGAGAACAGAATTGGGAGGAGGTCTGTGAGAGAGTCGCAAAGGCAGTTGCAGTAACTGAGGAAGAGTATCTTGATTTCAAAGACCTTATGGTCAGAAAGATTTTTCTTCCGAGCTCGCCCACGCTCATGAATGCGGGAACCGAACTCGGGCAGCTTGCAGCTTGTTTTGTAATTCCTGTGGAGGACAGAGTTGAGGAAATCTTCGATTCGATAAAAACTGCAGCCCTGATCCAGAAAACCGGAGGAGGCACAGGGTTTGATTTCTCAAAAATACGCCCTGAAGGTTCTTCCAGCTCATGTGGCGATGACGCAACGAGCAGTCCTGTAGCTGTCATGAAGCTTTTTAATGAAGCAACTGAGATCGTAAAACAGTTTGGAAGGCGACGGGGTGCCAATATGGGCATCCTTGATATTTCCCACAATGATATCCTTTCTTTCATCAGGGCAAAGCATGTCGAAGGAGAGTTGAGCAACTTCAATCTCTCGGTTATGGTACCTGATGCTTTCATGAAACTTGTTGAAGCAGATAAAGCTGACGAAGTTTGGAACAGGCAAACAGATGTAACAGTCGGGCGCATATTTTCCGAGATTGTAGAAGGAATCTGGAGAAACGGCGAACCGGGTATTCTTTTTTATGACCGAATAAATAGGGATAACTTCACGCCTGCACTTGGTGATATCTCGGCCACAAACCCCTGCGGGGAAGAACCGCTTCTGCCTTTTGAAGCCTGCAACCTGGGCAGCATAAACCTTTCCCTTTTCGTTATGGATGGGAAAGTAAACTGGGACTATCTCAGGGAAGTAGCCGGAAAAGCTATTCGTTTCCTGGATAACGAAATTGATAAGAATGCGTATTCTGTTCCAGAGATCGAGACTGCAACTAAGAGGACCAGAAAAGTAGGACTTGGAGTAATGGGGCTTCACGACATGCTTTTAAAGCTCGGACTGCCCTATGACTCACAGGAAGCCCTGGAACTTGCGGAAAAGCTTATGGAACAGATTACCTGGGCTTCGATCAGAGAATCAAGAAAGCTTGCTGCGGAAAAAGGAAGTTTTCCGGGATATGAGGATTCTACATGGGAACTTCCTATGAGGAATGCTGCATTAACCGCAGTTGCTCCGACAGGCTCGATCAGCATTCTTGCCGGTTGTTCGGCAGGAATTGAACCTGTTTTCAGCTGGGTCTACAGGCGAACTCAGACCGTAGGCAGGGAATTTATGCTTGTCCACCCGTTTTTCAAGGCACATTTCAAATCAAAACTGTCAGAAGCTGACTATGACTGGCTTCTAGATCATGTCTATAAATACGGTACCTTGCAGGATGTGGAAAATCCAGAACTTGTAAGCGAAGAGGAAAAGCAGCTTTTCAGGTCAGCCCTTGATATTGACTGGAAGGCCCATATTGATATGCAGGCTGCATTTCAACGACATTGCCATGCCGGGATTTCGAAAACTATTAACATGCGTGATTCCGCGGGAAAAGAAGATATCAAACAGGCTTTAGTTTATGCCTGGAAACAGGGGTTAAAGGGGCTTACTATCTACAGGACCGGAAGCAGACAGCATGTGGTACTCAGTCTCCAAAAATTTTAAAATTAAATTTGTTGTGGCCTGTAAAAAATACAAAGCTGTAGCTGTAAAAACTTTTAAGTTATAGCTTATAAAAACTTTTAAGTTATAGCTTATAAAAACTTTTAAATTGTAGCTTATAAAAAACGTTTGTGACCTCAAAACTGAGCCTGGAGCCTGCAAAGAAATATATTTTTAAACAGTGTGGAAAATATTAAAAAGTGTTATCTTACTAAAAATATATATACACTTGATCACTTTAAATAATATATGACTGATACTTTTAAACATCACCTTGAATTGCTAGTCGCCTGTGTCATTTACGGTACCGTTGGAATCTACATGCAACAGCTTGAGGACATGTCCATAGGCTCAATTATTTTCTACAGAATACTCTTCGGACTAACAGCCCTTTTATTCTATCTTGCAATTACCGGAAATTTAGGCCAGCTAGCTCTAAAAAGAAAGAAGAAGTACCTTCTCCTCCTGGGAGTCCTGTATGTTTCGCAAATGTTTTCCTATTATTCGGCAATTCGTTATCTAGGAGCTTCTTCAGCCGTTCTTCTGCTTTATACGGACCCGATTTATTTGACTATTCTTGCCCCTCTACTTCTGGGAGAAAAGAACACGGGAAAAACTATTTTTGCCCTCTTCCTGGGCTTGATAGGGGTTTTCTATATAACAAGGCCGGAAGGAGGTTTTGAACAGCTTGAGTTTGGCAGCAGTTATCTTAAAGGAGTGCTTTTCGGGCTTACAGGTGGTCTTTTCAGCAGTGGTGTAATAATCTCGGTTCGTTATCTAAGAGATGAATATAACGGGCTTACCCAGCTCTTCTGGCAGAGTGCAATCAGCCTTTTCTTCCTGTCACCGTTTGCAGTCTCCGTTCCACGAAATGTACTTATCCCAAATCTTCCAGTCCTGATACTCTTCGGAGTATTGATTACAGGAATCGGTGCAGTGTTTTATATAAGAGGTGTAACAGGCGTAAACGCTATTGCAGGCAGTCTCTTTACTCTGCTTGAACCGGTTTCCTGTATATTCTTTGATTATACGGTACTTGGAAGCCCGATTCACAGTGGAATGCTTACTGGCTGTATTTTCATCCTTGCTGCAGCAATTGTAATAAGCCTCGATGATTCAGTTTCCCTGAAAAAACTGCTTTTCCGGGACAAGACAACCTTTGGCAAAAAAACTTTTATCAGAAAAAAACCGATTATAAGAGCTCCAGATAAATAAAAATCTATATTTGAGCTCTATTTTTCCTTTTTCTTCTATTTCTCTTTCTCTTAAGTTAACCTGCTTCCGTTTATCCTGAACCGCAATCCGTGATCCGCGATCGTTACGATGTTGATATCGTCGTTGCTAAGATTTTCGGTCAAGCCTTTTTTAGAAAGGGTTGAGGGCAAGCAGTTTTTTAAAAAGGGTTGCGTTGCGCCGGTTGATCACGCCGATAGGGTTCGGGGATAAGGACCTCAAATTCAAACGTTGCTTGAGTTTTCGGTCAAGCCTTTTTTCAAAAGGCTTGCGGTATAACAAAGCTTAAATCAAGTACAGTAATTACTGAATAAATTGATTGGCGCGTGGAAGATCCGTTTCTTTCAGGACGGGTAAAGGCGTTCTTTCCCGAATACTGATATTATGTTCGTTAAATACTTATTTGAAGTTTAATATATAAGCGGCCGGTAGTAAAGTTTTCCAACAGTCCACCGGTTAGAAATTTATTATCAATACTTATTGGACAGCTGCAAGACATCTTCAGGACAGGACTGCACTGACCGCACTTTCACTTTAGCTAATCTTGCTTCAGGGAGACCCTATATGATAAAAGAAATCACTGCCAAGTATAACGCAGAGCAAATTGAACAAAAGATAACACAGCTCTGGAAAGATAACGATGCTTATCGAAAGACCCGAGAGCACCGCAAGACTGGAAAAAGACTTTTTTTTGTTGACGGCCCCCCGTATACGACCGGACATATCCACCTGGGAACTGCCTGGAATAAGATCATTAAAGATTCCATTCTTCGCTATTACTCCATGAATAACCGTAATATTCTCGAGCGCCCCGGCTGGGATATGCATGGCCTGCCGATTGAGGTCAAAGTTGAAGGCGTGCTCGGCTTCAAATCCAAAAAGGACATTGAAAGCTTTGGAGTAGAGAATTTTATTGAGAAATGTAAGGAATTTGCCATCAACCAGAAGCAGGAAATGACTGAACAGTTCCAGAGGCTAGGGGTCTGGATGCAATGGGACGCCCCCTACATGACCTTAAAAGACGATTACATTGAAGCTGCCTGGTGGACCCTCAAGCAAGCCAGGGAGAAAAATCTTCTGGATGTGGGCAAACGTTCAGTCAACTGGTGCCCTCGCTGTGAAACTGCAATTGCAGATTCCGAGGTTGAGTATGCCGAGAGGACAGACCCTTCAATCTATGTGAAGTTTAAGATCAAAGGCGAGGAAAATACCTTCATAGTCATCTGGACAACAACCCCCTGGACAATTCCCGCAAACGTAGCTGTAGCCGTACATCCTGGTTTTGAATATTCGAAATTCAGGGCAATCAGGCAGGACGGCTCTGATGAGATCTTGATTGCAGCTACCGACCTGATTGAAAATGTCCTTAAGCAGGGCAGGTATGTTGACTATGAAGTGCTTGAGACAATGCTTGGGGAAGACCTGACGAAACTTGAGTACGAAAGCCCTGTTGGAGATCTTGTGCCTGTGCAGAATGAGATAAAGCATGGCATTTATCTTGCTGATTACGTAACTGCAGAAAACACAGGCTGTGTACATATTGCCCCAGGGCATGGTATGGACGACTTTAACGTTGGCGTGAAGTATAACCTTCCAATCCTCTGCCCTGTGGGCCCGAACGGTGCCTATACTGAGGAAGCCGGGGAATATGCGGGCAAAAACGTCAGGGAAGCAAACCCGATTGTTATTGAAGACTTGAGAAAACGCAACAGACTGCTTGCAGAAGGAACTGTTACGCACAGGTACGGGCACTGCTGGCGCTGCAAAACTCCTATAATCTACCTTGCAACCAAACAGTGGTTCCTCAAGGTCACAGAGATAAAGGACAAAATGCTTGAGGCAATTGATGCCGTAGACTGGTACCCTGACTGGGCAGGTTCAGCTAGATTCAGAACCTGGGTCGAAGGCGCAAGAGACTGGTGCATTTCCAGGCAGCGCTACTGGGGAATTCCAATTCCGGTCTGGAAGTGTGAGAAATGCGGAAAACTTGAGGTAATAGGAACCAAAGCCGAACTGCTGGAAAAATCCGGAGCAGGCAGCGATGTTGAACTTCACCGCCCCTATGTGGATAAAATAACTATTCCCTGTGAGTGCGGCGGAGAGAAAAAGCGTGTTGAGGACGTTTTCGATGTCTGGTTTGATTCGGCTGTCGCTTCCTGGGCTACCTTGAAGTTCCCGCAGACCAGGGAACAGTTCGACGAATGGTGGCCTGCTGACTTTATCACTGAAGGACATGACCAAACACGCGGTTGGTTCTATTCTCAGCTAGGAGCAAGCATGGTGGGCTTCGGACGAGCTCCTTACAAGAGTGTGCTCATGCACGGCTTTACGCTTGATGCAGGCGGAAAGAAAATGTCCAAGAGCCTTGGAAACGTGGTTTCCCCGATTGATGTAATCGACAAGTATGGGGCTGACACCCTGCGTGCCTATGTGCTTTCCTCAAGTGCGCCCTGGGATGACCTTAAGTTCAACCAGGAAGAAGTGGAAAACGTCCACCGTTCAATCAATATTCTTTGGAACGTTTTCAGGTTCCCACTGCCTTATATGGCACTCGATAATTTTGATCCACTTAAGGTCAGCCTTGATTCCGTAAAAGATGCACTCAGAGAAGAGGACAGATGGATTCTCTCAAGAGTTCAGTCTGTTGTTAAGGCTGTAGATGAAGCAATGAGTGGATACTTCCTGCATAAGGCAGTGCGTGAGATTCTTGAATTTACCCTAGAAGACCTCTCCCGCTGGTATATCCAGCTTATCCGTCCGAGAACCTGGACCGAAGCCGATGATCCTGACAAGCTTGCAGCTTACTGCGTGCTTTATGAAGTCTACGTAACCCTTACAAAATTGATCTCTCCTTTCATGCCTTACCTGGCTGAAGAGATGTATCAGAACCTGATAAGAAATGTAGACCCGAATGCACCGGAATCGGTTCATATGTGCGATTGGCCAAAAGTCAATGAAGCTTATCTTGACCCTGAACTCGAAGCTGCCATGAGTACTGCGCGTTCTATAGTGGAAGCAGCCTCAAACGCCCGCCAGAAGGCAGGAAGAAAGCTCAGATGGCCTGTTTCCCGAATAGTTGTTTCCCCTGAAAGTGAGGATGTATCAAAGGCTGTAGATAGACTGCGCTCAGTCCTTATGGACCAGACAAATTCCAAGGCAATTGTCCTGACACCCGTTGGTAAGAGCTGGGATGAACTCGGACTTGAAGTAATCCCTGATCCGAGCAAAATAGGCCCTGTGTTTAAGAAGGATGCAGGAAAAGTCATTCCTGCCCTGCAAAAGGTTGACGGTTTTGCTTTGAAAAAAGCCTTTGCCGAAGCTGACGAGTTTGAACTATCCCTTGCAGACGGAACAACGGTTACAGTTACTCCGGGCATGGCAAACTTTAAAGAAACCCTGCCAGAAGGCACAGCAAGTGCAGAATCCGATGCCGGTCTTATCTATGTGGACGCAAACCTGACTCCAGAACTGGAAGCTGAAGGATATGCAAGAGAAGTAATTCGCAGGCTTCAGGATATGCGGAAGGAACTTGACCTTGTAGTGGACGAAAACATCCGCGTCTCGGTCTGGATCAAGGATGAAAGAGTCTTGAGGCTTGTTGAAACACTCAAGGACCTGATTGCAGAAGAGGTAAGAGCCGATATCCTTAACCTTGGCAGTGATATCGATGTTTCCGGAGCCCTTGTAAAGGATTGGGACGTCGAAGGTATTGCCATGAAGATGGGAATTGCAAAGAAATAAACTCTTAAAAAGGGTTGAAAATCAAAGAAGTTTTGAACTCAAACTGTAAAACGGAAAGGAAAATGATTCATATGGATTTTGCTACCTGGGAACCGATTTACGAACGAATCCTTGAGGATTTCGGATTTGACCGAACAGGTGATGAAAAGGCGGCTATTTTCCTTTCCCACATGTTAACAGAAGAAAACACGGTCAGCTTATCTGAACTCAAAGCAATAATTTCCGAAAAGCCTGTCCTTGTCTGCGGAAACGCTCCAGGGCTCAGGAATGACCTTTTGGGAATCAATTTTTCTTCTTTTACGGTAATTGCAGCCGATGGCGCCGCTGCTGTACTCATGGATATGGGCGTTGTGCCTGATGCCATCTGTACCGATCTTGATGGTAATTCAGAAGCTGATATCGAAAAAGAGATACTCGCCTGTGAAAAGGGCGCGATAGTCCTTATTCATGCGCATGGGGATAATATCGATAAGCTTGAGAAATATGTTCCCCGCTTTAAACGATTTATTGCAACTACCCAGGCAAGACCTTTTGGCGAAGTCTATAATTTTGGAGGCTTCAGTGATGGAGACAGATGCTTTTTTGTAGCCAGGGAATTTGGAGCTAAAAAAATTAGGCTAGCAGGTTTTAATTTTGAAGATAACGATGTAAACCCGGTTAAGAAAAAGAAATTGAAATGGGCAAAGAAATTAATGGGGATCTGAGATTTTTAAAAAGTAACTAACCTAACTGAAAATGCTAACAATCCAAATAATAATAATAAAAATACAATGAATTAACAAGTTTTCTTCTTTTTATTCACAAGCTGAATCGAAAAACTTACCCTATTAAATAGTAGCCCTTTATATTGATATTTTGTTTAACATAAAAAGACTAAAGTTGTAAAGTTAAATAATGAAAAGAGTTGTACTACTTTTTCAACAAAATTGAGTTATTTTAAGGCTCTATATTGAGTTTAGTCAAGAAATAGGGCTTATAGGAATTATTGAGACAATATCTTTTGGCTAAATATTCAATTACAGATTTTTATTCCTGATTTATTGAGAGTTTTTATAGAACTAGATATTGTAGAGTAAATTCAAAAGTAAGCTTGTTTTATTGATAGAGGTTTTCTTTATTTTTATATAGGTTATTTATATTCAGAAACAGTTATTCTAGGTCTTTTATATAATTTCTAATTCTATGTTAAATTGTACTTTCATGGGGGAACATGGGAGAACTGTTTCTCTCCAAACGGAAATTATTACTCTAATAGTTTCTAAAAAGTTACCATGAAAGTATGGTTAGGGGTGGGTGAAGAAGTTTGATTAGAGAGTGTAATTCCCTAGTCTAAAAAGCTCACCTATACAGAGATTTGAAAAGTATAAAATAACATAGCAAAATTTTGGAGGTAAATATAATGTGTGGATGGTTTGGTGGCTGCGGCTGGGGCGGCGGCTGGGGCTGGCGTCGTGGCTGGCGCCGCTGCGGCGGCTGGGGCTGCGGCGGCGACTGGTGGTAAAATAGCGCCAGTCCAATCGTTGAGCCCGTGAAATGTTAAGTATGGATGAATAAAGATAGCTGTCAATTCAAGATGGAAAGATAACTTCTGATTAATTGTCTTGAATTGATGGCTATGTATTTATTACCTGTGAGCCAGTAACTACAAACTTCATATGTTTGAAAGCGAAGTTTTTCTATGCAAGTGGATCAGGATGGGGTGTATTGACAGATCTTCAAATTTAGTCATTAGTCAAATGAAAATTCGTCGTCTTTAACTTTTTAATAAAAAATGTAAATTACTAAAGTTTGAAAACAGAATAAGTAACACTATTTTCTTTCGCTAAATGCACATTTTTTAAGCCATTAAATAGTTTATAATTAGTAAAATATAGCGTTTTTGTACTTTTGAGGCTCTATTTTTGTCTTAATTTTAGTTTCAGACTAAAATTCCTGATTTTATTGAGAGATCCTAAAAATTAAGATTTCTAAATTAAATATAAAACTAAACTCATTTTATAGAGCATAATTTCCCAGCTTTTTCAATGACTATTTAGTGTTAAGAATTTATTATTCCATTCTATTTATATAATTTACAATTATATTATTGGTTGTACTTTCTGGCAATTAAAGTTAAATCTGCTTCTTTTTAAGTGTGGGCAGATTATAACGTGATTGTCAGGAGTAACAATCAAGTTTTGGAGTCGATATAAAATTAGGTTGGAGAAAGATATACTCGAACCTTAACCTATATCTTCTCAAATATATAAAAAATTAGGTAAATTATATAAAAACATACAACAACAAAATATAGTAAATATGGAGGTAAATATTATGGGTGGAGGATTTGGATTATTTGGAAGAGGAAGATTTGATGGTTGCGGCGGCGGCTGGGGCGGCTGTGGCGGCTTTGGCGGCTGGGGCGGCTGTGGTGGCTGGGGCGGCTGTGGTAGGGAGCGTGAAGCTTGCTGCGTAACAGCAGTCCGTGCCTGCAAGATTAGAGGCGGCGGCGGCTGGTGGGGCAACGACTGTTAAGAGCAATCGCTAGGCCAATAGCTGAATGCTGACTAACCGAACCATAGATTGAATAGACAAATATAAAACGTAAAACCAATGATGGCTCATTCATACAGCCCTTTGCCAGATATATAAGCAGGGGAATTTTGATTGCATCAGAATCTTAGATGTATTCAAAAATCTCTCCTGTAATTAACCGGCATCCCTTAAAAAGGGCCAACTAATGAGCCCATCTCTCTTTATTCATCAGCACTAACACAGTTAAATTGAAGAACCAGTCGCATAGGAATTTAAACGATATAATTCTGAACATTTTTACAGATCTTAAAAAGATCTGCATTTACTTTGTTTTTCCATAAGCTATCGTCTGTTTTTCCATAAGCTATCCTGATTTTTCATACTATCTACTCGTGAATCATATACTAGAGCCTCATCTGGTTACTCTAATTATAGCTTCAGATTGGTTTTCCAGTTTAGTTTTGGAAGTAATTTAATCGAAAATTAAGTATTTGGAAGAAATAATCAACTTCATGAATAACTAACTTCTATGTAAAAATGTGAAAATACTAAAGTTCAAAAATTATATTAGTAATGCTATTTTTGTTTGCTAAATGCACATGTATTAAGCCTCTAGAAAGCCTATAACCAAAGAATATAGTGTATCTATGCTATAGAAGCTTTATTTGTGCATAAATATTGAATTGGAAACTTGAACTCCTAATATTATCTAAATTAAAGGAATTAAAATTCGTAAATTAAACGTAAAATTAAACGCACTTCATGGAGCATGATTCCCCAGCTTTTTCAATGACTATTTAGAATTAAGGACATATTATTCTATTATGCTTATATAATTTACAATTATATTATTGATTGCACTTCCTGACAACTCAAGTTAAACCTGTTTTCCTTCACGCGAAGACAGACCGCAATATGATTGTTAGGAGTAACAAAAGAGTTGGCGAGTCGATATAAAATTTGATTAGAGAAATTAATACTCGAATCTTAGATTATATCCTCTCTAATATATAAAAAATATATAAATTAGCTAAAAAAATATACAACAAAATATAGTGAATAGGGAGGTAAATAATATGGGAGGATTTCCATTCTTTAGAAACAAATTTGATGGTTGCGGCGGCTGCGGTTGGGGCGGCTTTGGCGGCTTTGGCGGCTTTGGCGGCTGTGGCTGTGGCTTCGACCGTGGCTGTGGATGCAAAAAGGAGCGCGAGGCTTGCTGCATAACAGCAGTTCGTGTCTGTAAATTTAAAGGCGACAGCTGGGATGGATGGTGGTAAAGAGCGGTTGACCAGATATTGATTTAATCGCTCTTACTAATCAACCACATATAATAAATAGCTAAAATATAAAATCAATAGTGGGCTCATTTGTACATCCTCCGCAGGGATACAGAAGCAGGAGAACCTTGATTGCATCAGAATCCTGAAATGTATTGAAAGGTCTCTCCTGCAATTAACCGTTACTTCTCAGAAAGGACTAACGAATAAGCCCAGTCTCATTTTATTCATCCAGGACTGACATAATTTAATTGAGGTTCTGCCATTTTCTAGAAAATTCCTTATTTTTTAATAATATTAGATAATAATACTTATTTTGCAAAAAAACTTGTTTAACGTAGTTTATAATCAATTTAATGAAATATTGGGTTTTATTTTTATTTTTCTGTTGTATTCTCAATATCAACCTTATTTGAGCGTTATTTACTGGCGTCTTATTAGGCTCGATTCTGGTAATTCTAGCTGTAAATATATTTTTTGTATTTGTCAAAGTTTAACTCTGCAACTAAAAAATGCAACCTGGACAGGCAACTGATCCATATGGATTTTACTGCCTGGGAACCAATTTACGAATGAATTCCTGAAGATTTCTGATTTGACCTAGCAGGAGGCGAGAAAGCAGCTATTTTCCTTTCCCGCATGCTGACAGAAGAAAATAATGTTAACCTGTCTGAGGTCAAGGCCATAATCTCCGGAAGGCATGTTATTGTCTGTGGAAATGCTCCAGGCTCAGGAGTGACCTTTTGGAATCAATCTTCTGCCTTTAATGAAATTGCGGTCGATGGAACCGCTGCCGTACTCATGGCTGTGGTATTGTGCCGAGGTAATTTGTACCGACCTTGATGACTTCTGAATCTAACATCGAAAAAGAGATACTCGCCCGTGAGCATGGTTCAACAGTTCTGACCCATGCCGTTAGGATAATATTTATAAGCTAGAAAAATACGTGCCCCGTTTTAAACGCTTTATCGCGACTACCGGAATAAAGCTTTTAGGTAAGGTCTACAATTTTGGAGGCTTCCTTCAGTGAGACCGATTCGTTTTTATTGCAAAGGAGTTCCCGGCAAAAACTGTTAAACTTACCGAATTTGATTTTTAGGATTCAAGAGTGAACCTGGTTAAGAAAAAGAAGTTGAAGTGAACGAGAGAATAAATTTGAATGTTGGGACTTTAAAGCAAAAAGTTCTTCCTAAGGATGGTTAAGGTGCAGAAAGTCAATAAATTTCCAAATATGCATCTTTTGAATAAATCCGGCTTTTATATTTTTAGAAAAAAAATATTCATTTAAATTAAAAATGCGAAGTATTATGGTTTGGATTTAAAGTGATTTTTCGATTTAATTCAGTAAATTAACTTCTATCGAGGATTATACTGACATTTAATCAAATAATTAGACGTATATTCTCATAATAGATATTATTTTTCTCTTAAATAAAAAAATAATATTTAAAACCTTTTTAATTGATATTTTAAAAAAAAAGCCCACGATATAAATTGAATAAATAGGTCTGCCCATGTTTTCCCATGAAATTTGCTCAGATTTTCTAGGACTATTTAATTATAAGTAAAATTTATTCTATATGCTTTATATAAACTAAAACTATATGTTTAATATACTCACTAGCAATTAAAATTTAGATATGTCAATCTTAAAATTAAGATAGGCTCAAAGGAGATTATGAAATTTAATTGTTAGGAGTATTATAATAAAACAGCTCCTGAAAAATATCCATATATAAAATCGAAAAACACGACTGTGTCTTAAAGATTTACAAAAATAGCTAACAACTAAAGAAAAATAAATACATATATATAGAAAAGAGAGGGGGAAATGAATATGGTCATCAGCTATTACTATTCGAGGGTTTGCTGGCACTATGAAAAAGTTTGCTTCTTCATGAAGGTCTGTTACTGATTCAGCAAAGAAGTAACCTAAAAACAATTATTCAGTTTGAGTGAAGTAACAGAAATGATATCACAGTCATCTGTTCAAAGCATGAAGCGTAGATTTCCAATTTATTGCTTCCTGAACTGGTGACTCTACTTTTATTTTCGTATCAATTGGTAATCACTTCTTTAAAAGAGTCTTTTTTAATTCTCGAAGCTTGTTGAGAAAGAGGTGTTAGCATGGCAAAAGTTCAGGCACAACAGAAGTACAAAAATCAAATGGCAATTTACAACAGTAGATGCAGGGATAAAATTGTCATGTCTTTATGCAACAACTGTAAATTGATACAACTGTAAATTGATACAACTGTAAATTGACACAACAGTAAATTGATACAACAGTAAATTGATACAACAGCAAAGGCAAATCAAATAATATTGGGTTCCTTTCTATTCAGAACAAGACTGAAATAAGAACGCTTTTAGGATTATTCATTTTATCTCTAAGCAATAAAGCGATACCGGTTTATTGATGTGAAAGGTTTCATTAGCGCAGAGAGATAAAAATCCCTATATCAGATGAGATCTATTTTTATCTCATTTATATACCCGATTCATTTTTAAAATTTCAGAAGATCATGAAGGAGTGAAATTATTGAGCTCCAGAGCTCCATATCAGATTTCCGGAAAGTCTAAAAGAAAAAACATTTTATGCCTTATAGGTCTGCATAAATGGAAAAGAAGCGGCGGCTTGAATATTTATGCTTCAAATGTGAGAGAAAAGTATTTCGTATGTACACGCTGCGGGAAGACAAAAACAGTTTATGAACCAAAAAACGAATAAGATTCCAGAATAACTTAAAAAAGAAAACCTAATCTTTATCTGCTGATCTGATTCTTACTTATCTGATTCTTACTTATCTGATTCTTACTTATAAGTGGGTCATACTAGCTCAATTATTTATATGTTTCTATGAATTTTTTTTAATCCCGTTAAATTAACACCTTAATTATGCAGGCGCTTATAGAAAACGTTCTCCGCCAACGAAAATTTTAAGTTCGCGAGCCTGCAAAGACCTCCTTTGTTTTTGAAAATTTACCAGTTTTATGTTTCCAGGTTATTAGTGGGTTAAGAACTTATTAGCGCCAGAAAAACTATATAAGTTTATATCATAAATTATTTTGATAACATGCAAAATTTTGACAACAGACAAAAATTAGAGCCCCCATCCATTATCTGCAGTCACCATAATTTTATTCAAAATGAACCGGATTTAATCTCCAGAGAGATTTTCCCCTGCTGTCCCGTGGAAGGCAGTGAAATTAAACTCATCTCTGGACCCACTCATGCAGGTAAAACTACCTTCATGAGTCAGGTTGCCAGTAACCTGGTTGGAGTAAAAATTTATATTGATTTTGAAGATAGTCAGGCACAGAAGCTGGGATCTGAAGATTTACAGACTATTGAGGAGACTGCAGCCGAAATCCGTAAAAAAGAAACTGAAGACGGAGCAGGACGGATTTTCTACTTTTTTGATGAAATCCAGAATCTCCAGAGTTGGGAAAACTGGGTTGACAGGCTTCACAAGCAAGGAGCAGAAATTTATCTAATATCATCGAGATCAAAATTAATAAATGAGTTTTCTTCCAGGTTTTCAGGGAGATGTAAAATATTAAGGTTTTTCCCGTTCTCTTTTAGGGAATACCTGCAGATTAAAAGTAATGGAATAGCAGAGCCAAACTTTCTAACGCTTTCAAGCAGTGATGAACTGTTATGTATGTTTTTCCAGTATTTTGAAAACGGTGGTTTTCCGGATGTAATCAAAAACAATGACATAAGTCTATCCAGAAAATATTTTGAAGAAGAGCTGCAAAAAGGGGCTGCAGCCGGGTATGATATCCAGAAGTTAAAAAAGCTTGCCATATTCCTGATTTCGAACATGGCTTCGGAATACTCCTCCGATACCCTGAAAAAAGTTAGTGGAATCGAGAGCGAGGAACTCGTAGACAACTATCTGGACTATTTAGAAGACATTTTCTTACTGTACCGGGTCCCAAAACTCAACATCCTCCAGGAAAGCGGGAAGGAAAAAGACATTTCCTGCAAGATTTATTCAGGCGATACCGGACTTTTCAAGGCAGTATATCCCGGTTACCCTGGCAGCCTTGGGCTGAGATTTGAGAACCTTGTGTTTCTTGAACTGCTGAGAAGGGAAAAACAGGTATTCTACTTCCAGAACAAAAGAGAATGTGATTTCGTTACTAAGGAAAAAGACAGCCAGAACGTTTCGGCGGCTATTCAGGTCTCGGTTTGCTTCGGAAACCCTGTAGTGAGGGAAAGAGAAATTCTGGGGCTTACGGAAGCCCTTGATGAGTACGACCTTGAAGAGGGACTTATTCTGACAATGGACGAAGAAGAGACCATCAGGGTTGACGGAAAAGACGGAAAAAAAATAATCATGGTTAAATCAGTGTGGAAATGGATGCTGGAATAAAGAAAATAAAGAGCAAAAAGAAGGGCGCTGATATTTACTATTTATCAAGCCTATCCTGAAACGATATTATGTTAAAATTATAAATTTGCGTTTATGCCCTTCTATGAAATTCCCATATATTTCAGCTAATAAAAAGAAGAACCTGATGTGGTTCTATCTTCTGAAATTTTAAGCACAATGGCTGTCACACTGGTATAACTCACTCCGCTAGAAGAACGGTTTCTTGCTTCTTTGCAGTCTTTAGTTCGTTCTTCTGTAAGTGGCTCCATATAGGCACATACAGGAGAAGCACAACAAAACCAACTGCTGTGGCAATCCACCCGCTTTCCAGAGTGCTGATATATATGATCCCGATAAGGAAGAAGGGGATGTTTAGAATTCCAGTTGCAAGAGCTATCTCAGTCCAGCCACGGGGAGCTTTGAAGGGCCTTTCCAGTTTTGAAAATTCAGGGTCCTTTTTCGATTTTACGTAGGCAAAGAGACTCATCCCGTTTGCAACAATGTACCCAACTGCAGAAGCTGAGAGAATCGCAGTCGGACTTCCAAGAAGGATCAGGCACATGTTAAAGAGACCATCTGCGATCATTGCATTCACAGGGTTCCCGTTAGCATTCAGTTTTCCAAAGACGGATGGAAGGTTACCTTCAATTGCCATTGAGTAGATCGACCTCGCCGAAGACAGAAAAGCAGTCTGGATGATCAGGATCATGGCTGCAACCAGCATGAGAATAGCAATCGAGCCTCCAATCGGACCTAAAGAAAGTTTTGCAAGGGGAAGCATCGGAGAGATAGGGTCTGCAAGTACGCCTTTAACTCCGAGAGCCCCGATAACAGAGGTCTGGACGAGCACATAGAGCACAAGGCAAATTAGGCCGCAGACAAGCAGAGCTTTTGGAGTATCAGTATTGGGGTTCTTATACTCTGGCCCAAATATTGCTGCGCTTTCCCAGGCAACAGCACTCCATTCGGCCATTGCGAAAAGCCCGAGGATAATTAAGATATGCTTCAGGTCCCAGCTCCAGTCCTGGGGCAGCCAGGCTCCTGTAATATTGGTAAGTTGGAAGTCTCCAGTAAAGAATGGGGCAATGGTGATAACAACCAGGGGCAAAAGGGATACCACAGCCAGAATATACCCAAGGGTAGCTCCGTTTTTGAGCCCTTTGGAGTTTATAATGATCATGTACCCAAACACAAGCGCTCCGATTATCAGGTTGAAGAGGGTCTGGGGAATAAAGCTAAAGATAGGGAGCAGTCCGTGGAGATAATCCCCTATCAGGATCGCATAGATTCCAATTACCGGGCTCCAGCCTAACCAGTAACTCCAGGCACTGAAACCTCCTATGAATTTTCCCATCAGCCTGGATTTTTCACTTGTATTGTCACCTGTATTCGAACCAAAAACAATCTGGGTATACCCTGGTAGTCCTGAAGCCTTGGGTAAAACAGTTGCAAGTTCTCCAAACGAAATATTCTGGAAAAAACCCAGAATAACGGTTAAGCCCCAGACTATTATTGAAAAAGCCCAGACATAATTGGTGAGGTAGCCTATGGAAGGCAGAATCAATAAAGGAACACCAAGGGCTATTGCAAGTCCCTGTTTCCAGTCAATGCTTCTTTTAAGCTCTTTTAGCTCACAACTTGCCCTGCTGCACTCTTCTGCGGCTTTCCAATCTATTTGAGTGTGATTTTGATGATTAGCAGGATTATTATGATTGTCCATAAAATCGCCTTCTCCAAACTCCTTTTTTCAGGCAATTTGTTTTCTGAAGAGGTTGCAGGAATTAATTTTTATATCGAGCAACTTTTCGAGGTTCATCTTTGCAGCAATACCTTTTGCCGCGCCTGGTACTGACGTTATAATACCAATATCGAGTTCTTCACGCAGCTCGCGCATAACGTGCTCGTCTACAAGGTCCATCTTGTCGACTCCGAGTTTCTTTGCAACGTATTCTTTTGCTTCGCCTATGCGCATATTCTTTGAGAACTCCATCCTTGCAACAAGGTCACCTGCAGCCCTAATTCCAGTCATACCTGAAGCCATTATGTGGGAAATCGGCATACCCATTGGGTCGCCGACTCCGATCTATATGCCATCGACGCCTGCAATTTCGACCATTGCCTTGCTTGCTCTGGTAACCGCATCAATAGGAGGCGTTTCAAGCATTGGAATTCCGCCAACTCCCATACCCATATTTACATGACAGGGAATTGGAGAAGCTTCTACAGCAGCTTTGATGAAAGTAACTGCACGAGCAAGATTCCAGGCTGAGGTTTTGCTGGTATTGGTGTTGCATACTGGTCCGAAAACATTTGCCCCAGCCTTTGCAATAAGCGGGGCCTGCTGGTGAGGCCATAAACCTGCGAGCCGCACTCCGTCATATTCCAGTTCTCCGTGCATACCTAGCACCATCTCGCCAGCCATGCCTGCTTCAATGTACATATCAGGGAACTCTTTTCTGAGGGCTTCAATCGCATGGAGTGTACCATACATGTCACCGTCGCCTGCTGCACCGGTTGTATCAAAGTTTACACCATCGGCACCGGAAGCAAAAAGTTTCTGCATAACCCAGACCGTATCTCTGGTAAGATGTTCGGCAGCGTGCTCCATGGATTCTTTTGCTTTATCAATCTTGAATAGCTTCATAAGGTCGCCAGGGTTCTCAAAGGGCCCATCCGGAGTATAATAAAGTCCCATATTGGGCATTGCACCGTAAAACAGTGGAATAACCATATTCTGCTGGCATACTTCCATTGCCTGGCACTCGTTTGATACGACAGGCTTGACAGGCTTGAAACTGTAATCGATGTGCCCGAGTTCCATCGTGTCGGCACCAAAAGCACGCTCGTGCGTCATACAGC
>JAEWQJ010000031.1 GCA_023399215.1 Methanobacteriota archaeon | reverse complement strand
ATAAAACAAGTTCAAAGAAAAAAGAAAGCAAAATGTTATGTGATGGATAAAGGATATGATTCGGAAAAGCTCCATTCATTTATTAGAGAAGAAATTAAGGCTAATTCAATAATTCCAGTGAAAATACGAAAGAGAACAAGGATAATTGGAGAATATAGACAACAATTGAATGAAAACTTTGATAAAAAAGTGTATAATAGAAGAAGCATTGTTGAAACAGTATTTTCAGTAATAAAAAGGAAGTTTGGAGAAATAGTTAAAGCAAGAAAATATTACAATCAAGTAAAAGAAATAAAAATAAAAATGTTAGTGTACAACATAAACAAAAATAGTATTAACTCATTTTGGCTGAAATTTAGGATTTCTACAAAGCCCGTTTATTATTATTACGTATGGTTCAACCTAGCTCAAACCTACAAATGATGACGAATTTGTACATATTATCCCAAATTTGACAGAAGCGTATATTGTATAATGTCTGAACAGGCTTCATGCTTCGGTTTTCTTCATACTATTCAAAGTTTTATCCCGCATCTTATGATTTTTTGACATTTTTCAGTTTACCAAAATGTAATGTGTCGATACACCGTGTTTTGTGTAAGAAAATATTGTATCGATTAGCAGAATCTGTCAAATTAGGGTATTATTGAGGATTTCACTTTATTCTATGACTGGCTTTGATTGCATAGAATTCAGAAACAGATCACAGATCGAAAAGAAAGAAGATAAGTAATAAGCTGTACGTAATTTGTTGGGATTCAAATGGTCAAGCCGAACAGATTTTATAAATATCAAAGTCTCGAAGAGTGCTATGACAAGGACGGCAACTGCAAAAATTACACATTAAGGAACTTAGCTCAACATCAACTATATTTTAACGATCCGAATAATTTTAATGATCCTTTTGATTGTAGAATTCGTGTGGATTTTGCAGGTACAAAAGAACAATGGATCGATTTATTATGTGAGAAATACGAATGTAGTCCTAGACAAGCAGAAGAAAAAGTAAACGGTTTTAAGAAAGAAGACAACGGTTTAGTTTGTCCTCACGATGCGTCACAGTATTTAAAAGTTCCAATAGTTTGTTGTTTTAGCAGCAAATGTGATAATATTCTAATGTGGAGCCACTATGCAGACTCTCACCAGGGTATTTGTCTAGGGTTTGAAGGTAGTGACGAAAATGAATACTATTCTATGCTTCTGTATAAATCGGATACTGATAAATCACCGTCCTTAGGTGAATTTAGAGAAGTAATATATGATCCTAGTGATGATCTATGTGTTGTGAATATATTTGACAATCCACATGAAAATAATAAGATAGCGGATGAACGTATATTCACAAAATTACATGCATGGGAGTATGAATCTGAATACAGAATGATACTTCCTGAACCACATATCCGCGAACCACGGGTTCTAAAATATGACAAAAGCTGTTTAAAAAGAGTTATTTTTGGATTAAAGATTGACGAGCGAGATGTTATTCGAATCTACAATATCATTAATAAAAATTACTTAAAAGAGGGATTTGAAGTAGAATTCTTCAAAGCTAAGGAAAAAAATTGCAATTATGAACTAAAAATAGAAAAAATACCTGACATAGAAAATTATATCGCTAGCCTTCAATAAAAATTGTCTGTAATGTACCCATTGTTTTCTGATTATTTGATATTGAGAGCTTCCTCAGTACATCTTTTTGATATTTCCATTTCTGTCGATTAACCAACTAAGTTTCAAAGTCGAATTTCCTTCTTGACCTATGAACGACCACGTCACAACACGTTGAATAGGCTCCAACTTTTTGACAATTATTCTTAATCAATTAATACAAACAGTTTTATAGTATTTGACAATATATTAACATCGAAAATAAATAGTGTATATATCAAAATAAATTGAAGGTGACTTATTGAATATAGGGCAACAATTTACCACTTTCTTAACAAACATTCAACTTACAGCCAATCAAATACAGGACGCAAAAACAAAATATGATGGTGTTTGTGAAAAGCTCCATAACAACTACTATAGCACAACCTACAATGGATCTACAAAGTTATTGGCTGGATCATATGGGAAAAACACCGCAATAGCCCCTCCAACTGATATTGACGTCATTTTTGTTCTGCCTTACAGTGAATTTAAAAGATATGATTCTCGTTCTGGAAATGGTCAGTCGCACTTATTGCAAGATATAAAAAATATTTTGCTTAAAAAATATTCGAACACCAATATGCGTGCTGATGGGCAAGTTGTGATGGTTAATTTTGTATCATATTATGTAGAAGTTGTTCCGAGCTTTCTACTTAATGGAAGTTATTACATTCCAGATACTAACAATGGAGGGAGGTGGAAACTGACTGATCCTAAATCTGAAATGGAAAATATTCAGATATCAAATAAACGAACAGAGGGTAATACGATTAGGTTAATAAAAATGATTAAAGCGTGGAAATTTAATTGCAGTGTTGAAATAAAATCATTAGTAATAGAATTAACTGTGGTCGATTTTTTGAATTTATATCAATATTATGACAAGGGTTCCACATACTATGACTGGATGGTTAGAGATTATTTCAAATACTTGTTAAGTAAAGTGTCAAATTCTAGTTATATTCCTGGAACTTATGAATCAATTGCTTACGGTAATTCTTGGGAGCCAAAAGCCAAATCTGCTTTATCAAGTGCTGAGAATGCATGTAACCTAGAATCTGAAAATCTACCTTATACCGCAACTGCTGAATGGAAGAAATTATTTGGAATTAGATTTCCATCCCCATAAGAGGCAATCATGGACGAAGTTAATTTAAACATAGTTAGAGAAACATTTGGAAAAGTAGTTTATACTCATAAGACATATGAGAAAGCCGCTGACATCTCTATATCATGGTCAAAACGGATTAAATTAGCTAATATCATTTTACTCGTACTAACTACTGGCACCGCTTTGGGATCGCTATTATCTAGTAAAGACTATTTACTCTGGACATCTGTTTTATCCACAATTACTCTATTTTTCGTTGTCTTGCAGTTAAACTTTAATTATGAAGCTCCTGCGATTGAATACAAAAATGCAGCTAAAAAATTGTGGTATATTCGAGAAAAATATCAAAATTTCATTGCTGATATTCAGAACGAACGATACAACTCTGAAGAGATTGCCATTGAAAGAGATTCACTTTTAGAGGAACTAAATGAAATATACGAAAATGCTCTCAGTACAAACAGAAAAGCATATAAGATGGCACAAAAAGCCTTAAAAGTAGATGAGGAAATGACATTTTCTGACAAAGAAATTGACATGTTCTTACCAAACGCTCTTCGGAAAAATAAATAAAAAATTAGTCATTCTTAGAAAAATTCGCTGAGTTTGTTTTTCATGTACCCGTCTCGTCATCCTGGAATCATGACTAACTGATCTCATTTGTTAGGATTTACACCATCGATAATCTAAAATTAACACTGCAAAACATTTAAATATTTTTAATGCTGATATTCATATGCAGACCTATTTCCTAGGTTTGGTCTGTAATCATAAGGGGCAGGTCTTATTCTTTCCCTGCTCCTCACAAACCCGTTGGTGGGATTGTTCTTCCCCACCTATATACTGTTCTTTGTCCGGTTTAATTTAGTTTTATAGAGATTAACGTCATAAAAAGTTCCCCACTCCCTTTTATTATTAACATCTTTAATTTAAAATTCTCATTACTTTTACACTGTTATATAATTGGACATAGTTTTAGTGTTACTTCCAGCAGCGTTCTTTACTGTTAGACTGACAGTATATTTTCCGGCTTTGGAATACTTATGAGTCGGATTTTGGAGATATGACTTTGATCCATCTCCAAAGTTCCATATCCATGTAGCAGGTATCCCTGTGCTTGTGTCAGTAAAGGCAACATTTAATGGTGCTTTTCCTGATGTAACGCTACTGGTAAAGTTTGCAACAGGTTTTGTTATCACTTTTATATATTCTGTTTTTGTTACCGTGTTACTGCCCATAGCGTTCTTTACAGTCAAGCTGACTGTATATTTTCCGGCTTTGGAATACTTATGAGTTGGGTTCTGCTTGGTTGAGGTGGTTCCGTCTCCAAAAGTCCACTTCCATGAAGTGGGAAAGCCTGTGCTTTTGTCAGTAAACTGAACCTTCAATGGTACTTTTCCAGAGGTCGGAGAGGCAGAGAATGAAGCAACAGGTTTTGTTACTATTTTTATGTAATCTTTTTTTGTTAAAGTATTACTGCCTGCAGCATTCTTTACTGTTAAGCTAACAGTATATATCCCTGCCTTACTGTATTTATGAGTTGGATTCTTGAGGAATGACTTTGATCCATCTCCAAAATTCCATTGCCACTTCGTCGGTGTTCCTGTGCTTGTGTCAGTAAATTTAACGTTTAATGGAGCTTTTCCAGAGGTCAGAGAGGCAGAGAATGAAGCAACCGGAAAAGTTGTTGATGAAAGAGTACCCATATAAATATCGTAGTTTCCATTACGAACGTCTTCCCACACGATCTTGTCGCCATAGATATTTGGGCGTAACTGAGCTGATGCCTCTGTAGTGCGAGTTTGCTGGTGAGTAGCAAGATCGTACACATAGATATCCCAGTTACCGTTACGGTCGTCCTCCCACACTATCCTGTTTCCATAGATTGCAGGATACTGTGAATTTGATTTACCGTTGGTTATCTGAGTTTCTTTTTTAGTAGAAAGATCGTACATGTAGATATCGCTGATTGGACCGCTATCATCATCATTACGCCAATCTTCCCATACTATCCTGTCACCGTAGATTGCAGGATTTAACTGATTTGCCCAATTGGTGGTTATCTTTGTTTCAGTGGAAGTAGATAAATCATACATGTAGATATCGTAGTTATCATCGCGCTCCTCTTCCCACACTATCCTGTTACCATAGATATCAGGATTGTATGCCATTCCGTGAGTGGGGAGACGAGTTTCCGTGGACGTTGAAAGGTCGTACATGTAAATATCGGAAACATCTTCATCTCCCCTGCCCCAATCCATCCATACTATTTTGTCACCGTAAATTGCAGGACATCTCTGACTTGAATCATCATTGGTGATTAAAGGAATCTCTTTGGAAGTGGATAGATCATACATATATATATCGCCGTTTGAATTGGTATCATCATTACGCCAATCCTCCCACACTATCCTGTTACCGTAGACATCAGGATCGTATTGATCTGATGAATTGACAGTTATCCGAGTTTCCTTGGAAGTAGAGAGGTTATACATATAGATATCATGGTTTTCGTTACGCTCATCCTCCCATACTATGATGTTACCATAAATCTTAGGATAAACTTGATTTGAGTCGTTGGTAGTGATCCGCTTTTCAGTTATCTTGAGCGCGGCAGACTGTACAGATTCCGTAGCTATGCCATCAAATTCTGTAGGCACTTCATCGGACATAACCTGTCCATCTGACGTATTCTCTACTTCACTTGTGATTTCTGATTCAGTTTGTGCTGATGCCGTAAATGATACAAAAAATAAAAATAAAATCAGAGCCGCTGATACTAAGGCTACTGAATATAATTTTTTGTTAATTATCATTATCCTACTCCATTATTTTTTGTATATTTTATATAAAAAAATGTTAAGAATATAAACTTGAATAAGCTATTAAACTTTCTTATTTTATTAAAAATTTGAAAAAATTATATAATTTGAGATAATTTATCTGGAAGTTGATCCCAAAATTCGAAATTACTTCTTTAGATCTCTTGTAAGCAACTAATTGAGCTTTGAATTTTGGAATTCAATCGTTAAATTTTACACACGACTGAATTCCAAACTTTACAACCTTAAACATCAATATAAGTTGTATTACCAAAGTCTCTAACAATTAACACTTTAATTGACTTAATTACAAATTGATTACTAAGGTCAAGTAGTGTACTAGAAAAAGCATGCTTTGGAGTTGTAATATCAGCAACAATACCGAAATTAAATCAAGTATTGGGATGCGCTCGGAATAATAATAAAGTTTGAATTTTATGGGCGAAGAACTTTTTAACTTTAAAAAAGGAGTGCTTTTTTGCTTCTAACTACCTAACTTGATTATGTATCAAACCATTCACAATTCATTCTAATTCGTTTTAGGAGTAAAATTCGCACAATTATTGTATCAATGCTCTTATTTCCTCAGTATTATTTAAGTAGATGATACTACTTATTGTATCCAGGAACGGGAACCTATTCTCATAACTGTACTAACCAACCCAAGTATATACACCACCACACCCGTTCCGAAAAACGGTTTTTATCGTCACCGGATATCAAACAACTTCTCACATTTTTAAAAAAGATAAGTGAATAAAAACACTTTGGACAAGCCCTAATATATTGTAAACCCAAAATAGTGGGAAATTTTTATTATGCCTTTATTTCGGGGTTAATTTATCCATTTTAATATGACATCAGCATTACGAGCAGGTGCTTTAAGGTTCTGCTTTGCCGGATATCCGAAAATCAGCGGTGCGATAAGCTTATGACCCTCTGGCACTCCGACCTCCTTCAGAAATTCCATATCGTAACCCAACCCACCAGCCAGACCTATCCAGCAGCTGCCGATTCCTAAAGAATGGGCTGCAAGCATCATATTCTCAGCGGCTAGAGCACAGTCATGCTCATTGATAACATTGGGGGACGCAAACACTAAAATGAGAACAGGCGCTCCATAGAAGATTCGAGTTGTCGGCTTAGATAAATATTGCACAAATCTTACCATATCTGGGTTTTCGGCATCTTTGTATGCAGCAAGGAAAGCTTTCTTAGCACGGTCATCATATTCCTCGATGAGCTGCTTATTTTTTATGACCACAAACCGCCATGGCTGCTTATTCACGGCTGTGGGAGCATATGTTCCCGCTCTTATAATCTCTTTGATTATTTCGTCGGAAACCTCTTTATCAGAAAAATTGCGCACAGATCGACGCTGGTAAATATTGTCTAACACGGCATTTGAAATATTTTCTCCAGTAGATGTGATATTGTCGGTCAAGAAATCACCATTAACAGAATAAAGAGATAATCTATTTAATTGCTATCTCAGATTAAGAGACAACGTTTATCGGAAAGAATCTAAGAGCCAGTAAAGTCGCTATAAATGAACTTACTGAAAAATGTAAGTATTTTGTTGATAATTGTTGATAATAATACACTAGTGCTTTCGTCATGAGCGCCCGAATTTTCGCATATTTGACGTTGTGAGTGCAGCGCCTACTTATCTCCCAAATTAGCGATATATTAGCGATATATTTTACTTCATCGTTCTATAGGAGGGAGAAAGATAATCATTTCTTTTTCTCTCTTCCTATAGTTCACTTTTATAAGGATCGCCGGTTTTTACTCTTTCTTTGCTTGTAAGTTCTTCCTGCTAATTTTTCCTCTTTTCTCTTTTTCCTGACCCAGACTTTTCTTTAGTATCTCACTTGTCGGCTTTTTTCTTGTCCACACACTTCGCTTCGCTTTCGGCTTCTCTTCTTCCATTGTTTCTTCTTCGAGAGCTATTCCGAGCTTAGAATTCACGGAAGCCAGAGCTTTTCTAGCCTCGAAATTGTCCGGATCAATCCGGAGGGCTCTTTCAAGAGCTCCGAGAGCGTCTTCATTCTTATCCAGGCTGGAAAGGGCCATGCCTTTGCAGTACCAAGCGTCGGAAGAATCAGGTTTGATTGAAATCGCTTTGCTGCAGGCTGCAATAGCTCTTTTGAATTTGCCGAGTTTGAGGTGGACAAGGCCTTTCCCTATCCAGGTCTTTGCATTATCAGGGTTTATTTTGAGAGCAGCATCATAAGCTATCATGGCTTCCACAGGCCTGTCCAGACTGTAGAGGGCAAAACCTTTACCCACCATGACTCTTGCAAGGTTCGGGTTAAGATTAAGCGCGGCGTCATAGGCTTCTATAGCTTCTTCATATCGGCCCATATCCGCAAGCACAGAACCTTTTGCGTGCCAGGCTCCTGCGAGCTTCGGATTGGCAGAAAGAGCTTTTTCAGAATCCATTAGGGCTTTTTCGTACTGCTTTAGCCTGCAAAGTACTGAAGTTTTGAGATTCCAGGTTTTATCGCTGTCAGGTTTTATTTCGAGCAACCTGTCAAAGGCCTGTAACGCATCTCCTTCCCTGTTGAGCTGCAGGAGCACAAAACCTTTTTCATAAAGGTAGTGAGGGTTTTCAGGCTCGATTTCAAGAGCTTTTTTAATCGCCTTTAGGGAGTCACTATACCTTCTGTGCTTTAGAAACACTGCTGCCTTGCCAGCCCAGGCCGCAGCATCTTCCGGATTTTTTTCAAGGGCCTTTTCGTGTGCTGCAAGGGCTTTGTTCAGGCGGTCATAAGCTGTCTCAGTGGCTTTATCGGTTCTGCCGGTTCTCTTGCTTGTTTTGCCTGTTCCCTTACCTGTTCCACCTGTTCTGCCACTTTTACCTGTTTTGCCTGACCCATCTGTTTTGCCTGTCTTATTTGTTCTACCCGGTTTTCCTGTTCGTCCGCTTTTAGTTTCTTTAAAATCATTTGCCATAATATCAGTTCCATATGATTCGGTTTAGAGTGATTATTCTTTGCAAAGAGAATTCGGTAAACGCCCCAACTCCCCGGATAGGTGGTAAACTTTCCGGGAAATCTTGTTTCAAACTCCGTTCTCTTATTTCAATCTGATCCTGTTATATTTTAAGTTCAGGGTGCTGGATTGTTCTACAGAAAGGAAGAACTTGCCTTTGAGTGTAAATTTATCTTTTCATATCTTTTTCATTAAAATGGCGTTCATTATAATAAGATACTTGTCAACTGGGTAGTCATTACAAGATAGTCATTACAAGATAGTCATTACAAGGTAGTCATTACAAGGTAGTCATTATAAAGATAAACGTATGAATTTACTGAGCCTATAAACGCAGAAAAAATGAACTTTGACTCGATAGAACAGGCCAGTAAAGCTATTTTGTAGATTTACAAAAACTCTTACTCTACTTTAACTCTTACTCTACTTTAACTCTTACTCTACTTTATATGTCAGAACCTCAAATAATCTGTAAAATGATCCATAATCTTTTCTCCCTCTTCTCTCAACCTTTAAAACCTCCTCTTTTCGAACCTGGTGAGCCTCGTTTCTGGGACGACACACACATCTCGAAAAGCATGCTTGAAGCCCACCTTAACCAGGCCCATGATGGGGCGAGTCGAAGAAATGCTGAGATAGAAAAAACAGTTTGCCATCTCATAACCTCAGGATTTCTGAAAAAAGGAGACAGAGTACTTGATCTTGGCTGCGGGCCAGGACTGTACAGCAGCAGGCTGTGTTTTGAAGGCATGAAAGTAACTGGCATTGACCTTTCCAGACGGTCTATAGATTATGCGCAGGCTCAGGCTGAAAGAAATGAGCATGATATTGATTATATCTGTGAAGACTTTTTCAATATCGATTATGAAAGGACTTTTGATGCCGTTCTTCAGGTCTATGGGGAAATCTGTACCTTTTCCGACGAAAAACGTGACCTTCTCCTGAGCCTTGTTCACAGAGCACTTAAAGACAACGGAATTTTTATCTTTGACGTGTCCACAAGAGAGCTACGCATGCAAGAAGGGCTCAAAAACAGGTGGTATTTCTCTGAAGGTGGGTTCTGGAGACCGGGCAGGCACCTTGTGCTGGAAGAAGGATTTGACTATCCGGAAAATGATACCTGGCTAAATCAGTATGTAATCGTTGATGAAAATGGGGAAGTAAAGGTCTACAGACTCTGGTTTCATGATTATTCCCTTGAGAAAATAAGTAGGGTTCTTGAGCAGAATGGGCTTAAAGTTGAACAGGTATGGAACAGTCTCTCAGGAGAGTCGTACCAGAAAGGCGGGGATTGGACAGCGATAGTTGCAAGAAAAGTATAGACTAATATGGCGACTAATATGGCGAAGTGTACGATATAGTACAAACAAGTTATTGAACAGGAGAATTGAGGAAACCAAAATATTGAATTGCTTGAAATAGATTGATACCCTCAATATTCATTTCTGAAAAATTTATAAATTTCCATCTCTACACCTACATAAATCCTGTATTATTACAAAAACGGTCAGAAAAACAAAGTTACTGAGTGTATAATATGAATGACACAGACAATATAAATGAACTGAATAGTCGAGATAAATTAAACATTCGGGAAGCTGACCGGCTGGAAGTAACAATCCTTGTGGATAATTACACGGATATGCTGGTAACAGAAAGCACCGACATATACAAAAGACCGCTTTTACCTCTCCCTAACATACTTCTTGCCGAGCACGGGCTTTCATGCTTAATTAAAGTTTTTGCCGGGGCTGAGGAACATACATTGCTGATGGATGCGGCAATAACTCCAGCCTGCCTTTTTAATAATGCAAGGCTTTTGAAAGCTGACCTCAGTGAGCTTGAAGCTATAATTCTTAGTCACGGGCATCCGGATCATTTTCTCGGGCTCGAGAAACTCCTGAAATTTCTAAATGAAAAAGGTAAGAAAGAAATCCCACTTTTTCTTCATCCTGATGCCTTTCTTGAAAGGCGTCTCAATATTCCCGCAATTGGAAGCCCTGCCCCACTGCCTGTACTCGACGAAAGTCTCCTGAAAGCTGCAGGAGCCATTCCCATAAAGTCCGAAAAGCCTGTATCGGTTGCAGGTGGGCTTATTTAAACAACAGGGGAAGTGGAGCGTATAATATCGTTTGAGAAAGGTTTCCCGTGGGCTGAGGCAAAAATTAATGGAAATTGGGTTGCTGACCCATTCCGGGATGATCAGGGGCTTGTTATAAAAATAAAAGGTAAAGGACTCGTGGTAATCAGTGGCTGTGCCCATGCCGGAATTATCAATACAGTTGAATATGCAAAGAAACTTGCAGGAACGGATAAGGTTCATGCGGTGCTAGGTGGCTTCCATCTGACAGGCAAGATTTTTGACCCGATAATTCAGCCAACAATTGACGAAATGAGAAGAATAAAGCCCGACTATGTCGTACCCATGCACTGCACGGGCTGGAAAGCCATAAACCGGTTTGCAGAAGCAATGCCAGAACAATTCCTGCTCAATACGGTCGGCACAACTTATGTATTTAATGGAAATTAACAGAATCTCTTAATAAGGCATCTTAATTTGAAGAATTGAGTACACAAATGTTATTCTTTGAACAAATTTTAATATCCCTTTAACATAGCCATAAAAATCACCATTATCATACATGCGAAAGAAAAGGCGAGCACAAAGATTGCCTTTTTCTGTTCTTTTTCTTGTTCTCTGGATAGTTGATCTGGTACTCCTTTTATATACAGCACAAAAATTAATGGCACTAAGACTGATTCTATCCAGAAGAAATACTTAATGTCTTCATAAGATGTCATCCCAGTCATGATCAATAAGATTTGCGCAATTGTAAACCATATTAGAACAATATAAATTTTGAGACTAGTCATTTTATTTAAAGAAAGAAATTTGGAATTATTTTTGCTACGTTGAATATTAGTTTTAGAATCTGTCAATTGTACAACACCCTTATCTACTAAGAAAATAATGTTTAAAAACTTTTTTATCTGAATTTCAAATATTATTCATAAGTACACAGTTTCTATTGGATAGTCTCAACTAAATACTTCAATCAATCAACAATATTGACATAGGCTCATGCTGAACTTTGATAGGGAATGCTATTGGCGTTTAAGATTCTAAGGCTGTTTTTTCTTTTAGATTCTGAGTCTGTTTTTTCTTTTAGATTCTGAGTCTGTTTTCTTTATATAGATTTCAACGATATATTCCGGACTTTTTCCAGATTTGAATTAAGGAAGATCCCTTTTTTCACATTGTATTTTTCACACAGCCTTCACAGGAGACCTGAACTTGATAGGCAGAGCATACCTATAATCTTTGAATATTTCCAGAAACTTGCCTACGGTTAATAAATCTCCAGTCCTGCAATCTTCTGCCAACCGCAGGCTATCAAAAGTTTATATAAAATTATTTGGGAGTAGTTTTAGAAAGTAGTTTTCTCAGTTTGCGTAAAATAATAATTATTATATGTAATATGAAGTAGCAAAAAAGAAATCAAAAATATTAAATATTAGTTTGTAATATAGTAAAGTGTCTCTACCAAACAGACACGAGTAGCATAACTAAGTGTCTCTCCGAATAGACACGATCTAAATCGCCTCCTAGATTGTTGAAAGCACCAGAATTTCTTTTTGCCCCCTGTCTGCGAAGTAAAACAGATAGGGAGCAGGGTGCTGAACAACTAATAAGAAATCAAGAGGCAGGGTGCTGAATAACTAATAAGAAATCAAGGGGCAGGTTGTTGAATAAGGAATCAAGAAATCAAATTTAAGGTGTTTTACCCGTCTGCAAGCCACGGAATATATTCTCTACACATTGTTTCTATTTGATAGAGTATTTAAATTAAAGTATTCTTTTTAATGACGCATTTTTTATGTTTTTTCGCATATAAATCTATAATTATCTGATTATGAATATTTATTTGAAACTATGTCATATTACATTTTTCCGTGATTGATCATCTCATATTCTACACTATATACTTGAACTGAAACCAGAATTTAAAACCCTCTAAAATCTAATTAAAGCTTTTTTGATTGAACTCCTTTACTAAATTGCTCTTTTAAGAGTAAAGTTATTAATGATTTATAAAAAGTGGAAAGTATTTTATACTCGGTCATACGTTTTTAATAATACTTACACGGTTGAGCGTAAATCATCCGGCAAAACGTTAAAAAGATCTAAAACCTGCACTTTCAAATAAATTTAGGTTTACTTTATTTTGGGCTCCAAACGTGCGAGTATTCTCAAATAATCCCTCCGAAATTCTTATTAAAAAATTACAAAAATATATTGAAATAAAAACGGTAGTTATTGAAGATGCTCTCGAAAATAAACTAAGAAAATGCTGTTTGTTCAATTGGATAACATGTCAGGGGAATCATTATCCATAAACAACTTTGTAAAAATTCTGGACTGTAGTTCTGTCCAGATTAAAGAAGAGCAAATGCTGGTTTCTTTGAGATGTACTTCTGAATGATCAGTACAGCGAAAGAGCTTATGCGATAAATATTCAGGAGTAAGACGTACATGTCAGAAATATTAGATGACTCTTTTGAGCCAAAGGCAGTGCATGACCATTTTATGAAACTAACAACAAAATATCACCCATCTGGTGAGGAGAACCAGGTTCGTGAGTATGTTATAGAGTGTGCCGAAAAGATAGAAGGTGTAGAAGTCATTCATTACGACTCAGGAGCTAAAGATCCCGGAGAAAGAGTAATTGTCCTTCGTAGAAAGGGCTCAGGGGATTATGCCAGTGATCCTTATATCACTTTACAGGCTCACACGGATATGGTATGTTACCCTGACAGAACCATCAAATTCCCCTTACATGTCTTTGGTTATCTTGATAACGAAAGTGCAAAATGGATAAAAGCAGGAGATACTGACAGTATTGATAATCCAGAAAAAGGTACCACCCTGGGTGCAGATGATGGAATTGGAGTAGCCACTATACTTGCCCTTCTGGAAGATGAAAACCTCAAAGACTACCCAATTGAGTGCTTATTTACTGTTCAGGAAGAAACCGATATGGGTGGAGCTGCAGGTTTTGACAAAAATCTCTTGATCGGTAGAAAGTACATAAATCTCGATGCAGAAGATGCAAATATAATTATTTACGGCAGTGCAGCAGGGCAGGATGTTCAGTTCGAAGGGAACGTTATCTTAGAAGCTGTTACAACTGATTTTGTTACCCTGGAATTGTCGATCTCAGGGCTTCTCGGGGGGCATTCCGGTGTTGATATCAACAAAGGGAGACTTAATGCCATTAAAGTTATTACCGAGACTCTTATCCGGCTTAACAAACGACTTACATGCCTTGATGGCACAGCAGGCAAATGCATCGCAGGCTATGACCTGCGCCTGATTTCATTGAACTCATTGAAAAAGGACGAAATAGAAAAGAAAAATCCAGTCGTAAACAAAATTCCGACCTGGGTTGTCGCGAGAATAGCTATTCCAAGAAGCGAGAAAGACAATTTTAAAAACGATTTTAAGGCATATATTGCCGCTTTAAAGAGACAGTTTCCTGAGGAGAAGAATTTTGAATGTAGTGTTGAAGAGGTAAGTTCTGAAGATGTGATTTCATTCCAGAAATCTCTTGATAAAGCATCGACAGATGAACTTCTTTGCTTACTTCGGCAGATACCACACGGCATCATCCGCATGATTCCAAAAATCACTGATGTTGTGGAGACATCAAGCAACCTGGCAGCTGTTAATTCATTTGGACTAAAGGAAGACAAAATAGTAATTAAATCCTTGAACCGCAGCTCAGACGAAAATTCATTGGGTGAGCTTGTCCAAATTCAAGAAATCATCGGTAAAATCTTCAATTATCAAGTAAATGCAGAAAAAGCTTCTCCTATTTGGCAACCAAAAGACGAATCTGACCTGGTTGATAAAACAGAAGATGTGTATAAGGAACTATATGGTGATGAGACCAAAGCAACCGTAATCCATGCAGGCCTTGAATGTTGCTATATTGTAGAAAAATACGGCGACTCGATAGACTGCATTTCCATAGGGCCTACTATAGTGAACCCTCATACCGGAGGCGAACGTCTTAAGGCGGACACCGTGAAAACCTTCTACAAAGCAGTAAGCACTCTTATCCAGGAACTCTTTAAGAAAAGTACATAACGCGTTAATTGGAAGCATAAACTCTGCATCCAATTGTTTCTTATTTTTTCTTTATTTTTCAAAGTAAGCTGGAAAAAGCAGAGTATTTTACAAATGTTTAGGGGTTGAAGTTATGATTTCGAAGAAAGTAAATCTGGAAACTTTAGATGAGTCTAAAAAGTATCGTGTTGGCGCATACAGCGCTAGATATATCCAAAAGATCGAAGAAAAGGGAGTTCCCAAGTATGAGTTCCCTGAAGAAGGAATGAGTCCAAGAGCTGCTTATCAACTTGTACATGATGAACAGAGCCTCGACGGCAATCCCTTCCTGAACCTGGCAAGTTTTGTCAACACATGGATGGAACCGGAAGCAGACAAGCTTGTCATGGAAAACATCAATAAAAATATCATAGATATTTTCGAATATCCTCAAACTGACAAAGTTATTCACAGGAATATTGTGAATATGCTTGGGCGCCTTTTTAATGGGCATCATACCGAATTCATGGGTACGGCAACAGCTGGCTCTTCAGAAGCTATAATGCTGGGTTTGCTGGCTCACAAATGGAGCTGGAAAAACTCAGAACGGGGCACAGGCAAACCAAACATAATTTTTGGAAACGACGCTCACGTTTGCTGGGATAAGTTTGCCAAATACTTTGACGTTGAAGCTCGAAAAATTCCTATAGACAGAGACAGACGTACAATTACGGCAGATGCTGTCTCAGAGCAGATTGATGAGAACACAATCTGTGTTGGTTGTGTTTTGGGAACAACTTTTACAGGAGAAATCGATCCTGTAAAGGATATTAATGATTTGCTTTTGGGATACAAGAAAGAAAAAGGCTGGGACATACCCATCCACATAGATGCTGCAAGTGGCGGCTTCATATTGCCATTTACCGAACCTGATTTTAAGTGGGACTTCAGACTGGAAAGAGTAAAATCGATAAACGTTTCAGGACATAAATACGGATTGACTTATCCGGGCCTTGGCTGGCTTATTTTCCGTGACGAAAGCGACCTTCCCGAAGACCTGATTTTCCATGTGAATTACCTCGGAGAAATGGAAGATTCGTACACCCTGAACTTTTCAGGAGGCAGTGCGATGGTTGTGGCCCAATATTACAATATTTTAAGATTCGGAAGAGCTGGTTATATCGGAATAATGAAGAATATCCTTGAGGTTTCCCAGGACCTTGCCGAGAGGATTGACAGACTGGGCCGTTTCGAAATGCTGAACAAAGGAGAAAGGCTTCCTATAATTGTTTTCAAGCAAAAAGAGGAAACTGGTTATTCCCTGCAGCAGCTCTCGTATAAGCTGAGGGAGAAGGGCTGGATACTTCCCGCCTACTGTCTTCCAGAAAATGCGGCGGATATCGAGATAATGCGCATCGTCGTAAGAGAAAATTTCACTCTGGACATGGCAGCAATTCTTGTAAACGATATCGAAAATGCATGTCAGTTTTTTGAAAATGGTAGTAAATCCGAAACAAAAAAACCCTGCCCACCTGATGATGGTATGGTCCATATTTGCTGAAAATTTGCACCTCAGCAAACTTATTTTTTAGAAAAAGATGACCTCCGAATTTGATTACAGACCTGAAAATTAGAAGTAGAGAGGTGCCATTAATATGTCACGCAAACTTCCTGTTTTAATCATTGCCAGTGAAAAATACGGGGATAGATCCGTTTCCGACCAAGCAATGAAACGCCTTATGGAAGCAATTCATGAACTGGGCTATGAGACAACAATGACCACAACCCCTGAAGACGGTTTGTCTCTTGTCGTTTCAGACCCGGGATTTGGATGTGTCTTTCTGGACTGGGACCTTCCAGGGGGATCTCACTTTAGTGAGCATGCAGCAGAGGACATTATAAAATCAATCCGTGCCAGAAACAAAAATCTTCCCATCTTTCTGATTGCGGAAAAAACACTTGTAGGTGACCTGCCCACCGAAGTGATCAGAGAAGTACATGAGTACGTCTACATGTACCAGGACACAGCAGCTTTCATTGCAGGCAGGATGGATTTCGCGGTCCGCCGCTACTATGAAAACCTTCTTCCACCATACTTCCGCGAGTTAAAGAATTTCACCGAAGATGCAGCTTACAGCTGGGACGCACCTGGACATATGGGAGGTGTAGCTTATCTAAAACATCCTGTAGGAATGGAATTTCATAAGTTCTTCGGAGAGAATATTATGCGTGCCGATATCGGCATCTCAACTGTGGAACTGGGTGACTGGCTTGAACACATAGGCCCTCCATATGAGTCCGAATGTAATGCAGCGCGTATCTTCGGAGCGGAATACACTTTCTATGTGCTCGGGGGTTCCTCTACATCGAACAGGATCGTCTGCCAGGGAGCCATAGGTGCAGGAGAAATGGTAGTTGTGGATCGAAATTGCCACAAGTCTCTCAACCATGGGCTGACCATTAGTGGAGCAAGAGCAGTTTACCTGAAACCCACACGCAACGGTTATGGCATGATAGGGCTCATACCTCCAGGTTGTTTCAAGCCCGAATATATAAGAAACCTGATCAAAGACAGCCCACTGACTACTGATGCAGTATCCAGCGACCCTTCTTATGCTGTTGTGACCAACTGTACGTATGACGGGTTCTGCTATGATGTAGACCGCGTAGTTGAACTACTTGGCAAGAGTGTTCCCAGGATTCACTTCGACGAGGCCTGGTACGCCTATGCCAAATTCCACCCTCTCTATAGAGGCCGCTTTTCGATGGGTGTTCCCGAGAATGATAATCTGCCTACACTCTTTGCTGTACAGTCAACTCATAAGATGCTACCTGCTTTTTCGATGGCCTCGATGATTCACCTCAGGGTCAATCCGAAAAGAGCGCCTCTGGAGTTTGATCAGTTCAATGAGGCATTCATGATGCACGGAACCACTTCACCTTTCTATCCTATGATTGCTTCTATTGATGTGGCCACTTCAATGATGGACGAACCTGCAGGCCCAACAATGATGCAGGAGACTGTTCTGGACGCCATAGGCTTGCGTAAAGCAATTGCCTCGGTAGCCAGAAAACTTGCGGCAGAAAGCGGACATAATAGCTGGTTTTTCTCCTGTTATCAACCCGAGAATGTCTCAGATCCGAGAACAGGAGAACAGTTTAACTTTGTGGATGCACCTGATGAGCTCCTTGCAAATGAGTCCTCTTGCTGGATGTTAAAACCAGGGGACAGATGGCACGGATTCAAAGATGATTGCATCGATGAGGATTATTGTATGCTCGATCCGACCAAAGTGACAATTATATGTCCGGGTATCAGTCCAGAGGGTCAAATTTCGGATTGGGGAATCCCAGGAGCTATCCTGACACGCTTTCTGGACTCACGCCGGATTGAGATTGCAAGGACAGGGGACTACACTGTGCTCGTACTCTTCTCAGTAGGGTCAAGTAAAGGCAAATGGGGTACTCTTCTTGAAGCCCTGATCGAGTTTAAGCGTCTCTATGACAGTGGAGCGGCGGTCTCTGAAGTCCTTCCTGATCTGGTCGCCGAATACCCGGAAAGCTATAGTCTGAACGGCGATAAACCCATGACTCTCAAAGACCTCTGCCAGACAATGCACGAAGAAATGAGAAGACTTGATCTTCCTGGCCTGCTGAATGAAGCCTGTGATACTATCCCGGAAACCGTGCTCTCTTCTGCCGAAACCTACCAGAAACTCGTCCGTGGGAAAACAGAAAAACTCAAAGTCGAAGAAGTAGAAAACCGGGTTTCCGGACATCTACTGGTGCCTTATCCTCCAGGAATACCAATTCTGATGCCAGGAGAATGCCTTGGAAATAAGGAAAGGCCGCACATCAAGTTTTTGCTGAACCTTCAGGAATTCAGCCAGAGATTTCCGGGTTTTGGGCATGAGATCCACGGAATCGAGGTCGATGAGAAAGGCATTTTCTGGATGCGCTGTGTGAAGGAAGAAACCCGGGAAACTAAAGAAATAATTAGGGAAAAGAAAGAAAAAAGAAGTTTCACTTCTACTCTTATCCACAGACAAATGACTCGTCCGCGCTCAGTTATGAGATCATTCAAAAAGGGCCGCTCCTGATTGGTAAAGAAAGGGATGAAAGGGAAGCTGAAAGCTGTAATATCGACTTAAAAATTGTACAGTTTTATGGTTTCTCTTTTTATATATCTATTTGAATATGAGTCAAGGCATGTGCTCAAATAAAATACTTGTGACCGAATCCTCCAATTATCAAAGATCAAAAAATAATTGCAGATACGAAGTAAGCATGAAAATCGCATATGTTATAGAGTTTGCACATAAAATTTATAAGATGGTTAACTAAAAGTAGTTTATGGAGTTCAAAAGTACTTTCCAGGTAACCCAAACTCCATAAAACATGCCCTAAGAGGTAGTAATCGTGTTAGCTTTGCTTATATTTAAGCTTGCCTGTTCTGTCTCCTGGGGCAAAATAAGAGAAAAAAGATGAAAAGAATTCTAACAAAATATATTTTGTTGTTGTAGATCCGAATGAATTGGTAACCAAAAAACTCGTATCTGCTACAAGTCTCAATGATAGTGCAGCAGTTGCAGCAACAATCTCTGCGTATAAGACATGTTTTGTGAATGGAAGTTATATTGAAACGTATGGTGTTACCACAACAGGTGGACTGCACATCTACTTCTCTCCAAAAGATGCAGGACTTCTTGCAAATGGAAGTTCAGTTATGGCTGGAGCATTAGCTGCTGGATTAGGTCTATTTGTATTACCTGCTGTTTCAATAGCACTGGGTGCAATAGTCACTTTAGGAGTACAAATCTGGTATGAGTCGAATTCAAATGGCAGCTTAGATGTAAGAATACCTTACGCGAACATAGCTACAGCACTAACAGGTCATGTTTACATGAAGATTGGCAGTCATCGGTATACAATTTAATTGAGTATCGGCTGATTAAAAAATCAGCCTTTTTTTATTTGGTGATAACATGGAAAGAAAACAGATATTAAAGATTTTAATTCCAGTTTTTACGGTTATTGCTATGATCGTACTTGCTCAAGTTGTAACTCAAAAAATTGGAGAAGCCGTAACTAAAAATGGAGTACATGACTATCCGTTAATAACAATATCACTTATTGGATTTTTTCTTTTTGGGTTTCTAGCCTACTGGATTCTTGTTAAGTTAGGAATTAATTAAAAATGATCTACTAAATTTAAGACCCCAGGTTGTCTGTTTATTCCTATAATTTACGGGTTTACTTAGTATGTTAGATAACTCATTAGCTATTTATTCCGATCTTTGTATAACTCTTTCTCGATATCGAATTTAATGTTTGCCAGTTTGTCTTTGTGTGTTTCCCTTGCTTGATATTTGTAGTACGCGCTTTGCATATGCCCATATTTCGATTTTGCAGCTTTTTTCTCTTTTCCATATTCGGTTTTAGCGACGTTTTTGACAAATCTTGTCCCTGTCCCTGTGGTTTCATTTATTTCAGTGCATACTTTTCCGAATAAACTTCTGCTTACCGCACTTCTAACTCCGTTTTATAAATTGAGGATTTTTAAGCCCTTTTTGTTCATTTGAAATAGAAATGAAGTACATAGAAGGGATTGAAGTGGATACCATTCACAAAAGAGTTATGTGCCTTACCGGCTTGGCTACTAGATAAGATGCAGGCTCTGAAATATCCCAATGGCCAGACTTTTAGTAAAGATTCATGGCTCATCCGGTCGTGAGAAACGGGGAGAAACGATTACTTTTAATCTTTACCATGCAGATGGAACACCTTTTTATTCCCTAGCCCTATCGGCGTGATCAACCGGCGCAACGGTTGTGGCACAACCCTTTTCAAAAAAGGCTTGACCGAAAACGAGAGTTTCTACAGGATTTTTCCAAATCAAAATCGCTGGCAAACCTAAACACAGGATGCTGTATTTCACTGGAAATTAAACCTCCTTAACCACCCGGAATCCCAGACTATTTAACCTTTTATCCTGAGCCGCAAAAAGTCTTTCAGCCGACCGACAGCAGCCTGCATTTCCGTTCCAGCCTCCGCCTCTCCTTACTCTCACTGGAGTGGATACACTTGGAATGGCGTTTTCCCAAGCCCTTCCATCTTCCGGGGCGCCTTTGTAACTTATATGATACTCGTCCTGTACCCATTCCCCTGCATTCCCATAAATATCATAAAACCCCCAGGGATTTGGTTTTTTCAGGCCGACCGGATGGGTTGCAAACCCGGAATTTTCCAGAAACCAGGCATATTCTGAAAGTTTCGATTCATCGTCTCCAAAAAAATAAGCGGTTTCAGTTCCTGCCCTGGCTGCATATTCCCATTCGGCTTCAGTTGGAAGGCGGTAGATTCGGGAAATTCCATCGACATTTTCAAGAGCATTAAGTTTCCGGAAAAAGACCTGAACCTCACTCCAGGAAACATTTTCAACCGGGTGCTTTTCGCCCTTAAAATATGCAGGATTGTTACCCATGACTTTCTGCCATTGTTCCTGTGTGACCGGGTACCTGCTAAGGTAAAAAGGTTTTTCGACTATTACTTTATGCACAGGGCTTTCCCAGAGTTTTCTTCGTTTTTCACGCATTGGAGAGCCCATATTAAATTCTCCGGCAGAAATCAGAATAAACTCCATTCCAATAGAGTTAATTATTGAGCTACCGGACAAATTCTTGATTGAGTTATTCAGTGAGTTATTCGAAGAGTTATTCAGTGAGTTATTCGATGAGTTATTCAGTGAGTTATTCGACGAGTTATTCGACGAGTTATTCAGTGAGTTATTCAATGAACTACTTATTGGGTCATTGACTTGGTTATTTATTGAGTCACTCATTGAGTTACGGACTGCATTGTTCAGGGGGCTATTCACCGGAACACCGCAACTGTGGATTGAATTACTGATTGAGCTATTAACCAAACCGTCAGATTTTAGAGGTTCAATTTCTTCAGAACCGTTACAGTGTGAAGAATATTTTTTTTCAGGAATCAGTGTTCTCACCACGTTGATTTAAGAACCAAAAAAATACTATAAGAACAAGAAATATACTTTAAGATTTATCTTTTTTGTTGTTACTGCTTTTAAAACCAATAAAACTGTACTGATCAAACTCTGCATACAACATAAAATACAATAAAATAGTTAAAAACCGAGGGTCCATAATCAAAAAGTTTTTATGATATTGGTATAGAGGCAAAGGTAGAGACCGGAAGTGAACAAAAATGAAACACTGCCTTCTTAACCTGATTCTTTTTTCAGGCAGAAGAAAAGATATTCTACTACTCCTAAAGGAAAAACCAAGAGACGTTGATGAGATAAAAGAATTACTTAATGTGAACGCCAGTTCGATCCAGCTCCATATGAAAAAAATGAAAGATTCCGGCCTGATAACCCAAAAAAACAAAATCTACAGTTTGTCCGAGATTGGAGAGATAATAGTTGAAAATATGCAACCCCTGCTAAGTATGGCTGAGACCTTAGGAGAAAATACCGAATACTGGCTGAGCCACGATTTAAGCTCTATTCCTGAGTTCCTGCTGGAAAGAATCGGTGAACTAGGACACTGCGAGCTACTGGAACCTGACGTCGGACACCTTTTTGAAACCCCAAAAATACTCCGGGATAGTATTCTAAGCTCAAGGGAAACCCTGACATTTGCAGCCTATTTTCACCCTCAAGCTCCTTCAATTTATACAGAACTTGCGGAGAAGGGAGCTGAAATTGTACTCTGTATGACCGAAAGTGTTGCACAGCGTTTATTTTTAAATAATCGTATAGAAGCAGAGAAACTGTCCAGAGCAGTTAACTCCAGGGTTTTTATATCACGAAGGTCGACAACAATCCCATCCCTGATTGTAACGGATAAGATCATTGCATTTAAACTCTTTGAAAACAATGGAAAGTTAAGGGACCAGTTAATCCTGTCTTTTGGAGAAAGAGCACTATGCTGGGGAAAGGAACTTTTCAGGTACTATCTGGAAGCAGCCGAACCTCTGAATGAGAAATCGTTTCTTCAGTAACACCTGATTAAGGCCCCGATTGATACTAATTCAGATATCCAGTAACAGATAACGGACAGACTCTAAACAGACAGACTCTAAACGGATAGACTCTATGGAAGCTCTGTCCTCGAAATTCAAGCCTGCGAAGAATTAGAAAACGAACTGGATATTCAGTCATTCAGAGTCTTTCTTGAGCTTGCCGGGCACATACTGAAATTAGTACCTTTGTCCTATTTTTGCGGTGACTACCACCGCAAGCGCATCTAGGATGTCACTCAAACGTTTTCAAACAACCCTTTTGAAAAAACTGCTTGCCAGCAACCCTTTTCAAAAAACTGCTTGCCAGCAACCCTTTTCAAAAAAGGCTTGAGCGAAAACCCCGAGAAACGTTTGAGTTTGAAAATCTTATCTCCAAACCTATCGGCGTGATAAACCGGCGCAACGGTTTTGATCAACCGGCGCAACGGTTGCGGCTCAACGGTTGTGGCACAACTAATTATAAAAACCTGAAAAATAGTAAATTGGGAATATAATTAGAATTTCTAGAAATAGGCAAAATTAAAATGAAAAGGAGGCAGGTCATGAAATTCTGGTTGCTCAAAGCTGCAGGCACCCTGGAAGATGAAGAACTGATTCTGGAAAACAGTGTAATTACAATAGGGTGGGCTGAATTTCCGGATTTGTCAGGTGTTAGAAATGAGGCACAGGTAAAGAAAATAATGCTCGAGAAATATCCCGGGATGCAGGACGAGCGTAGTTCTGCCTGGACAGGAGAGATTTACTCTTTTATCACAAAAATAAAGAAAGGAGACCTTGTGGCAGTCCCACTAAAAACCAGGAACGAGATGCTGATTGGAAAAGTTACCGGAGACTATGAGTATCGGCAGATCAGTGATTTTATCAGACATATCAGGGGTGTGAGTTGGTCTAAAACGATCTCGAAGGGAGATTTCGAGGAAGAATATGATGTTGACCTCAGTTCTCCTGAGACACTTTCCCTTATAGAAGCAGACCCTGAAAAATTTTCAGAGACAACTGAGATAAAAACCCTGGGAGTTCTTCTTGAAGAGCTTAACTTTACTCTTGATGAACTTGGCTCCCTGAAAGAAAGGCTGCTTGAACTTACTTACAGATTAGCTGAGACTGAAGAGATATCCGAAGTCCGAAAAATCGCAGCCGAAATGGAAAAAATGCTGAACGAAAAGTGAAGTAAAAAAGAGAGAAGAGAGAAGAAAAACGGGAAAACGGAACAAAAAACAGGAAAAAGGAAAGAGAAGAAAAGAAAAACAGGAAAAAGGAAAGGAAAGGAAAGGAAAGAAAAGAAAAAGAGAGAAAATATAAGAGAAAAAAGGAAAAGAGAGAAAATATAAGAGGAAAAAAGAAAGGAAAGAAAAGAAAAAGAGAGAAGAGTATCCTCTCAATTGAGAATCTAATTTTTAACCAATATTACCAATGAGGTCATTGAGGTCAAGTTCAAACCCGACAACTGCGTATCCAAGGGCAAAATTGTTTATGACCTCAGGATGGAATTCTCCAAAGACTCCGAGTTTTTTGCCATTGACATAAACGTCAGCCCGCCTGCCTTCGAGGAATGCGGGATCTTCGGACTCTTTTACCTCGTAGGGAAGCATCATTTCCCTCATCAGAGCATCTACAATCTCATAGATCTCGGTAAAGTTGGCCTGCGGGTGAATCGAGACTGCAGCTACGTGCTGGCCGGTTATTTCGTTATTTACGACTTCACCGAACTCGAAAATCTTCTGAGGCAATTCCCTGTGCTGATTTAAGGCAAGAATCTCAAGGAGGTTCGGAAGCAGGGTTGTCCTGATCATTGTCTGGTCTTCGCTGATCGGGTGAAGTACATAGGTAACATCATCCGTTTTTGGCCTGCACATGTTATCGAAGTTAATTTTTTCGCTGGTAAGCGTAAACGGCATGACCTCATAGTAGCCGAGCCCTACCATTATCTCGTTTACGGGAGCGCGAAGCAGGGAAATCGGGTGAGACTTTCCTGGGGTATAAGTTTCAGGAATCTTTACTTTGATATTTTCATATCCATAACCCTTAGCAATATCTTCTACAAGGTCGTAGTTATGAAGAATATCAGCCCTGTAAGCAGGGACTTTTACCTCGATGGTTTCTTCATCAAGGGCTTTTGCTCCGAAGCGCATTCTCTCAAGCTGCTTAACGATTTCTTCTATGGAGAGTTCCATGCCCAGAAGGTCTTTTACTTCAGTCTTTGTAAGTAACCTGGTCTTCGGTTCAAGGTCAGGCAGGAGAAGTTCTCCGGAATCGGGCCTGATAACCTTTACGAATTCGATCTGGCCACCCCTTTCTGCAAGGGCGGTAACAACAATATTCAGGGCAGTGTATACGGCTTCTCCAAGTCCAGTGACATCGATAAAGAGGTCGGTTGTGCGCTCGGTCACACTTGTAAGTGTCCCGTTAATGATAGGCGGGAAGGACAGCACATTATCGTTTGAGTCCAGGATTATTGGATATTTCTCAAAACCCCTGACAAGATGAGCAAACCTCGTGCCTTTTGGGTGCTTTTCCAGGATTTCGGTCATGCTCATTTTTTCGGTGTAGTCCAGTGGCACGAACTCGAAACTCGGGTCTACAGCCAGATACCTGAAAGGCGGCTTAACGTTTGAGAGGTCATGCACGCCTATAGACACTTTTTTCCTGTTTCTTCCAAGCCCCCAGTGCAGGTCTTCCTGAAGGTCCATAAGGGATTTTATGGACGAGGATGTGAATTTTATGCCCCTTACAACCGCACACCCAAGAAAAGGCCTGATTCTAAGGATCTCCTCACTAACCGAGATCGAAACCTTTGGAGGCTTTATTTCGTACTCTGAAAGTCCGGTCTCGAGGTCCAGGAAACCCCGCATTGCCCTGGCTGCTCCTTCCACACTGTAAAGGTCAGGCCTGTCAGGGAAGAACTCGATATCTATAGATTCCTCTTCAACTCTTTCGATATCGGCCCCTATCATGGGCGCTCTTTTTATAATGGTTTCCTTATCGGTTCCTGTGAGTTTTTCTAGGTCGTCGTACTGTAAGGTAATTACTGGCATTGGTGATTCATCCCCAAGAGATGTGGAAATCTAATATCAATCGTAAACGTTTACACTTAATGTTTAGAAAGAATCAAGAACATAATGTATTAAAAAATGTTTAGAGATCCCTTCTTTTAGGTGTAACTCATCGTGAGAATAACTATAATTTAACTCTCAAAATACTCTACTTTAGATTTAATGCTTTTGTTTGTGAGGTGTTTGAAGAATCTCAGTGTGATCTTGAAACTCTGGAAAGCCTGCAGGCTGAAAACTCGATTGGATTGACAGCCACGGGGGCGAGTTTGTTCCAGAGTTCCTTATAAAGCAGGCACAGAAGAATGTCTTAAAATTGTAAGAAATAAGCTAGAAACAAGAAATAAGCTAGAAACACCTGGGACAGCAATGTTCTGGAGATTAATATTGCTGTCTTGATTGTAAGATCAAAACAATTACTTTTAATACTTTTTAGTTTAAATTAACATTCAGAGCCTAAAAAGCAAATATATATTAAATTTTGTATAGATAAATGCTTAAATGTTTTCGGCATTTTTATAGGTGGCCAATAAAATGACCGAATGTGGAGAATACTGGAATGTTTGAACAGGAATTACTCGCTTGATATCTGTAATTAAGTACACAAACACTGTGATTTCAATTTCAGTATTAAGACAGTTAAAGGTATAATGCTATAATTTTTCAGTTAATTGGAAAGTTCCTAAAGTAAGTAAGTGGATTCACTGGGTGAATTGAGGATGGGACAGAATTTTGATGAATTTATCAATTATTGCTATAGCAAGATCTTAGGTAGAGTTCCTGATTCTGAAGGGAAAAAACATTATATTGACTTATTGAACAAAGGTGTACCAAAACACGAAGTCTTAGTATCTTTTTTGAACTCTAATGAATATGCAGGGCGCCTAAAAAATCCCGCAGTAGAAGCTCAAGAAAGTTTGAAAACAGAGCAGACTTTTGACGAATTTATTAGTTATTGTTACAGCAGAATTTTAGGCAGAGTGCCTGATCCTGAAGGAAGAGAACATTATATCAAACTATTGAATGAAGGCGTACCAAAACACGAAATTTTAACCTCTTTTTTGAACTCTGATGAATACGCTGAGCGTGTAAAGTATATTATAAGCCCTACGATCAAATTCGCTCCTCCAGGACATTTTTACTCTCCATTACCAGATCTGGATAACATCTCGAACTTATATCAAAAAATCGACAAATCCCGGAACCCAACTGGAATTGAGATCAATGGTGATAAGCAGATAGAGTTACTAAAACAATTCCAGAAGTATATCTCCGTAATCCCGTTCGGGGATGGTTTCAGGCAGAACAATACCAGGTATTTTTTTAACGGAGACGAATGGTATAGTTACGGGGACGCAATTGTATTATTTTGCATGATCAATTACTTTAAACCAAAGAGGCTTATAGAAGTAGGATCAGGTTATTCGTCAACTGTTACTCTGGACACCTGTGAGTTTTCAAATCTTAACACGAAAATTACCTTTATTGAGCCTTATCCAGAGCTTGTTTTAAGCTTATTGTCTGACCGAGATGATCCTGATAAGCTTCTTTTGAGAAAAGGGGTTCAAACTGTAGATTTGTCCCTTTTTGAAGAGCTGAACAGTGGGGATATTCTGTTTGTAGATAGTTCCCATGTTGTGAAATTTGGGAGCGATGTTCTTTTTATTTTTACCGAAGTACTTCCCCGTCTGAAACCTGGTGTGATTATCCATTTTCACGATATCTTCTGGCCATTTGAATACCCTATTGAATGGCTAGAACGGGGTTCTGCATGGAATGAAGCATACTTTTTAAAGGCATTACTTATAAATAATAAAAATTATGAAATATTATATTTTAATGACTATATGGGGCAAATGAATCACGATCTGGTGAAGGAATACATGCCACTGGCATTGAAAAATTCGGGATGTGGGATCTGGTTAAAGAAACATGAATCTGAATCCTCTGTTGTTTGAAAAAGTGTAACGCAATAATTAATATAAACTGTTGACAGCTTTCATCCTGCGTTGAACCTTGAAGACCTATAAAAGATCCTTGCTAAGATTGATCTCTCTTGGTAAGTATTATTTGCAGTCCTGCTCCCAGATCATGACAGCAATCTTTCAGGACAAAAAGTTTCTCCGTGTGTTTCTCTGTGTTTCTCCCGTTATCACAGGTTCTGGAAACTCAGATATCCTATAAGCTAAAATCCACAGCTTTGCGCCTCTTTATACTTTTTATATAATCTTAGCAGTATTGAGTGTTTATCTTAATTAACTCCTTTAGTTTTTATTGAATGCTTGCCTTATTTCACTCTTTCAGTTTTCAGTTAGTGTGTATCTTATTTCACTCCTTCAGTTTTCATTGTGCGAATTTGGAAAAATTTGGCAACATATGGACAGAAAGCGTCCAGAATAGACGGAGGTCAGAGTATCCATACAGCAAGAATGAAAAAGGAATTCTTAACCGTTTTTTTCGGACCTATGAATACTTTTGTAAATGGATTTTCATTTTTTCAGAGGTTATGTAGAGCAAACTATACCTTTACTAACTTTTATAAATAATAAGAAGCTCTCTTCCTTCACATCAGGAGGCAGCCGGAAAATGATGATCGCAGGAATTGATGAAGCCGGAAAAGGCCCTGTAATCGGGCCCATGTGCATAGGAGGCGTAAAAATTGAGGAATCCAGAGCTCATATTCTCAAAGTGCTTGGGGTTGCGGATTCCAAGAAACTGACGCCCAAAAAAAGGGAACAGCTTGCAGTCCAGATTAAAAAGCACGCAGACGGCTTTTTTATTCTTGAGGTCAGCCCTTCCCAGATTGACGAACTTCGGAAAATTATGACAATGAACGAAATAATGGTGGTCTGCTTTTCAAAAGTGCTTGAACAGCTAAAACCTGACCTCCTATATGCCGATGCTGCTGATGTCAACGCAGAACGTTTTGGAGCCAACCTCCACAGGCAGTACGCAAAAACCAACCCTGACCATGCAAAAGAAATAGAGATAATTTCTATGCATCAGGCCGACGCTACTTATCCCGTTGTATCGGCAGCCTCAATTATTGCGAAGGTACGCAGGGATGAGCTTATTGAAGAACTTAAGAAAGAATGGGGCCTCGACTTTGGCAGCGGTTACCCCTCAGACCCGAAGACAAGAGAATTCCTGTTGAACTGGGGAAAAGAGCACTCAGGAGAGTTCCCTGAAATAGTCAGGCAGTCCTGGAAGACTGTAGAAAATATCAGGGAAGAACTGAAAAAAACCGAACTGAAGTGAGTATTCGAGAAACTACAAAAAGAGAGCTGAAAAATAGGAAGATTACAGGGAGTCTTCTTAAAAAGGGTATCACTTTACGAAGAAAATAAGTTAAAATAAAATAATATTAAAAAGGGAGAAAATTGAAAATTAAAAACTGAATAACAATGATTAAAAATAATAAAAATTAAAACGAAAAATTGAATATAAATAATAAAAAACAATAAAAATTAAAAAGAAAGTAAGCCGTTTTTGTTTTTAAGCTCTTACCAGCAAAAGTTTAGCAGATTTCTTTATTTAGTACTCTTTACTTTTACGACATTCCAGTGTAATTGCTACTTATATTTCATTGATTACCTGAGGAAACGTTATTTGCCAGAGGCATGTAGTCTATGCTTCCTGTTGTCTGGTTAACAACATAAGGAGTGTCACCTATACCGTTTCCGTCAGCATCTGTTCCGTTATAATCTTTCCACTTATTGCCTGCTGAACTGCTGTTCCAGGAATTCGTTCCTTCATCCACTGCATTGATGAAGTTGAAGAACTTATTGAGGAAAATCATATTACCGGTAGCCCCTCTAAGGTAAATTCCAAGACCATTCATGTACAGGCTGTTATTAGTCAGAGTATTAGATTCTGCCATATTTTCGAGGACTACTCCATAACTGTTTCTTGAAATGGAGTTGTTTTCAAGCATGTTAGTTCTTGAAGTGTCAAGTAGGAGTCCTATATCATTTGATTCTGCAGAGTTATTCACAAGAGTATTATTAGTAGAATTATCCAGCAGGATTCCCTCGTCATTCGTCTCTACCAGGTTGTCAAACAACCTGTTTTCGTTTGACCTGAAAAGAATGATTCCTGTAGAACCAAGACATATCTGATTGTTGTCAAGGAAATTGCCTTGAGAATTATTGAGGCCAATGCCCACGTCATTCAACATCAGGGTATTGTTACTTAAGGAACAGTTCTGCACGCCTTCAAGGTAAATCCCGACTTCCCGATAAGCATCAATTCCTGATGGACCTCCCATAATATGGAAACCGGTTATTCTCACGTTATTTGATTTAATACTGAATACGTCATTTGCCGGAACTGCGCCTATTACATAGGTACGGTTCAGCCTGTCGCCTGAAGCATCAGTTTTTGAGATAATTGCAACCTCTTTATTCACGTTTATATTTTCTATGTATATACCAGGGCTTACAACAATTGTATCCCCATTCTGTGAATTATTGACAGCTTCTTGAATCAAAGTATAATTTTCTCCCCCGTTAACGCCTACGGCAAGAACCGCAGCACTTGCCTGAGTAGCTATTACGCCCAGCACAAGAAGAAAAGTTATGCAGATGTTTTGGATTAATTTTCTTTTCATAAACCAGCATGCCCCTTAATTCTGAATTATATATATAGAAAAACAATTACTGTTTTTATAATAACTTGTATGAATAATAATCTCCGATGATAAAATGATTTTGAAACATATTTTCTGAAAAATAAGCCTGAACTTCTTTTTATCTGTATATTCAATAGACCCACCTGGCGTTGAAAATTAGATACAATTTTAAAAATATCAAATTTTGAGTCCAGCGTGATTATCTGAGGAAAAAGTAGAGGTCATGAAAAGGAATTCAAGATAGATGTAAGAGATTAACATAGGAGTGTAAAGGGGCAAATTCGTAAAATTGGAGAAATTGTGTTAAAAACAAAGAAGTTCTGAAAAATAAAAGGAAAGAAAAATGCGGAAATATAGGAAAATAAAATTGAAATATATATCAGAAATTCCAAGAACTTATTAAAAATTTATAAAAATTCTTGAAAATTTATAAAAATTTTTAGAAATATTAAGAAGTTCTCAGAAGTTCTCAGTAATATAATCCACCATGGACTCAAAAATCCGCAGACCATCGTCTGAACCCAGGACCGATTCGGAAGCTCTTTCCGGATGGGGCATGAGACCTAAGATATTTTTGGAAGTGTTTACAATTCCTGCGATATTTTCTAGAGAACCATTAGGATTAGCTGCATCCGTTACTTTTCCGTTTTCATCCACATAACGGAAGACAACCTGCTCGTTTTCGTCAAGCTCGGCCAGGGTTTTCTCTTCGGCATAGAACTGACCTTCCATATGGGCAATAGGCATTCTGATAACTTCGCCTTTCCTGAACTTTGAGGTGAAAGGCGTATCAACGGTCTCTACCCTGAGGTTAGTCCAGTGGCACCGGAATTTCGGGTACTCGTTAGTTGTCAGAGCACCCTCAAGCACCCGGGCTTCGGTCAGAATCTGAAAACCATTGCAGATCCCAAGCACAGGCTTACCTTCGGCTGCGAGTTTTTTTACTGAGTTCATTATTGGAGTGCGTGCTGCAATTGCTCCTGCCCTGAGATAATCTCCGTATGAGAAGCCTCCAGGGACGACGACTCCGTCAAAACCTGTCAGATCTTCCTGTTTGTACCAGACAGTCTCGGCGTCCACACCTACAACGTCTTTAAGGACATGCAGGACGTCCTGGTCGCAGTTTGTGCCTCCGAACTGAAGTATGGCAATTTTCATTTTTTTCCCTCAATTTTCAAAGCTTTGGCTTTTTCTTATGCCTCAGTCGCTTATCCACACGCCTCAGTTAAGTTCCTTGAGCTCAATTGTATAATTATGGATAATTGGGTTTGCAATAAGTTTCTGGCACATCTCGTCAACTTTCTGGTTTGCAATCTCGGCAGACTCGGCCTCAAGCACGATTTCATACAGCTTTGCGGTCTTTACGCTACTGACCTGGTAGCCAAGTTGTCCGAGAGCCCTTTTTGCGGTAGTGCCTTCAGGGTCAAGCATACCTGCTTTCTGTTCAATTCTAACTGTTGCCTGGTACTGCATTTATAAACCTCAATTTTAAATTTTGAAATTAACTGAATGTCCCCGCTTTTCGGGACTCGAATGCGGGATTAAATAAGATAAGTAAATAATTCTCATTTTCACCATACTAATTATAAGGTATTTGATTTATTTTTTGGCGAGAATTATTTTTTGGCGAGAATTATAGTGTTAGGTTTTCCTGATGTGTCTTTTGTTTATTTTCGGGCATTAACTGGTTTTTATCGCCTTACCAGCGCCGATTTCAAGGGAAATAAGGATAAAACATATTTAATCTTATGGGTTTCAGTTTGTTTTGGCTGCTGGCTGACTGAGTGCTAAAAATAGAGATTTCGATTGAGTCCTGAATGCTTATAGGCTCTCAAATATCATTGAACTGGTCATTTCGGGCTCATTTCTAAAACTCAAAACTTCCTATAAGACTCAAAAATCATCTTAAAATCCAAATATTACTCTAAAAATTAAAACTTATTTTAAAAATCCAAATATTTTACTGGCCCCTGGGGCAACAAAGTTTTCTTTAAAAAGACCTGGATGGCTACATCATGCCGGAGTTTACTGGATAAATGATACGTTTACTGGAAAGTGTTGTCTACCGAGCGATAAAACAAAGAGAAAATTAAGGAGAAAATTAAGGAGAAACTGAGGATAAACTAAGGATAAACTAAGGATAAAACCACACGAGAGGCCACTTCAGCCAATTATGGAAGTTTTGTATGAGTTTTAAAGAGACAAAAAAATAAAAAAATAACTTTGGGAAGTTTTAACTTCCCTTGCTTCTTATTATTCAGACTTAGTTCAGTATCTGATTAATTTTGCTGTAAAAATCTATAATAACACCAGTTGCCTCATTGTCCATGTTCAGTTGGAAAGTTCGGATTTGCTTACCCAGGGGTTTTTCCTGAACAATGCCTGAAAGAACCAGAGGTGTGATAACCCTTGATACACTGGAATGAGACAGGCCAGTTTCTTCAGCTATCCCTGAAAGATAGGTTGGTTCGTTCTGGTTTTTTATCAAGTTCTTAAGAACTGTCATCTGTGCGGTTTTTCCAAATATTTTTTCCATTGAATCCATTGATATCATCTCAGAGGTGGCTATTCTCTATAAGTGATTTCCAGTCCCAATAACTGTTGACGGTTAATAAACTTATCTTCTAATTTAATAGGTTAGAGATCTATACAAATACTCTTAATATTTGGATACTCTACTTTATCGAGAATGTTTAATCTCTCTAACTTAGCTTCAAGCGCGTAAGTCGTATATATAGTATAACTTTTTATTCTCATTACGAAATGTTATGGAGATTTAACATGAGAAGCGATATCATCAAAAAAGGGCCGGAAAGAGCTCCAAATCGCTCACTTCTAAAAGCGACAGGAGTCACAGATTCCGAGATGAGAAAGCCGTTTATTGCAGTTGTCAATTCCTGGAACGATATAATTCCGGGTCATATGCACCTGAACAAACTTGCTGAGGCTGTAAAAGCCGGAATCAGGAATGCCGGAGGAGTTCCTTTTGAATTCCCTACCATAGGAGTCTGCGACGGTATTGCAATGGGGCATGAGGGTATGAAATATTCCCTTCCTAGTAGAGAAATTATAGAAGATACAATTGAACTGATGGTTCAAGCTCATCAGTTTGATGGTATGGTCCTCATTCCCACATGCGACAAAATCGTGCCAGGTCACCTTATGGCAGCAGGCAGACTTGATATCCCTGCAATTGTCGTAACCGGAGGGCCTATGCTCCCTGGATACATCGATGACGGTTACAAGGACTTCATCTCAGTCTCCGAAGGAGTAGGGGCCCATAGAGTAGGCAAGATTTCAGACGACGACCTTAAAAGGCTTGAAAATTTTGCATGTAATGGAGCGGGGTCCTGCGCAGGGATGTTTACTGCAAATACTATGGCCTGTATGACCGAAGCACTTGGCCTAAGTCTTCCAGGCTGTGCAACTGCTCACGCAGTGGATGCAAAAAAGGTCCGAATTGCCAAGGAATCCGGTGAGCGTATCGTCGAAATGGTTAAAGAGAACCTGACTCCCAGAAAAATTGTCACTTTTAAATCTTTTGAGAACGCCATAATGGTAGACATGGCAGTTGGGGGTAGCACAAATACCACTCTGCACCTTCCTGCACTTGCTCATGAATTCGGGCTGAATCTCCCTCTTGAGAAATTTGATGAACTGAGCCGGGAAACACCTCACCTGATCTCGCTTCGTCCTGGAGGGTCAAATTTTATGTTACATTTTGACAGAGCAGGTGGAGTTCAGGCAATTATGCAGAGGCTTTCCACTAAACTCCATCTGGAGCAACGTACTGTCAACGGCAAGACTATCGGGGAAAACCTGAAGGAACTGGACATTGTTAATCCGAAGCTTAATAAAGAGATTATAGGAACTCTTGAAAATCCAATTCATGCTCAGGGAGGAATTGCAGTCCTTAAAGGCAGTCTTGCTCCTGGAGGCTCGGTTGTTAAACAGGCTGCAGTTGATCCCCGAATGCATGTTCATACAGGTCCTGCACGGGTTTATGACGGCGAAAAAGCTGCTATGGAAAGTATCCTTGCAGGCAATGTTAAACCTGGAGACGTTGTAATTATACGATACGAAGGCCCGAAAGGCGGCCCTGGAATGCGGGAAATGCTTGCAGCTACAGCCGCACTTGGGGGTATGGACCTGCTGGAATCGGTTGCTCTGATAACTGACGGACGTTTTTCCGGAGGTACTCGTGGACCCTGCATAGGGCATGTCTCCCCTGAAGCCATTGAAGGAGGGCCAATTGCTCTTGTGAAAGATGGGGATATGATCGAAATCAATATTCCTGAAAGAGCCCTGAACCTGAAAATTTCAGACGAAGAGCTTAAGCAGCGGAAAGATGCCTTTGTGCCTCCAAAAATTGAGATCACAGGTTACCTTTCCAGGTACCAGCGCTCAGTCCATTCCGCAAACACAGGCGGGATAGTTGACTAAGTTATCTGAGTATGTTTTGAAGTATTACTTGTTTGGAGAGCTTTTTTTCTCCATTACTTTTTTTAATTGTTTTACTTCAAGTGCTTTTGGAGATATGACTTTAGTATTTTTCATTAGTAGTTATACAATCCCTCAGTTATGGTTTAAACTTTAGTTATTTGGAATACGCATACACAGACAGATAGGTGGGAACTTACACAGTTTAAATAAATAAGTGATGTAAATATAAGATATATAACAGTGTGAACACTATATCTGTATCACCTTTAAGGTCTTAAAAAAAATCAGTAATATAGTAGACGACAAATATGAATAAATTAGTGATACTATTGGTTCTCTTTGCGGCTGTGATCTTAGCAGCTGGCTGTATTAATAGCAAGACGAATGTCACGAATCCTCAGGATGCCCAGGAAAATTCTACAAATTCTCAGGAGATACAGGAAAATTCTATAAATTCTCAGGAGATACAGGAAAATTCCACTAATTCTCAGGAAACACAGGAAAACAGTACTGTTGTAGAAGTTACCCAACTGGATCAGATAAATACATCTCTCAAAAAAGGACCTGTTCTTTTGAAACTCGGAGCTGAGTGGTGTGAAGAGTGCCAGGAGTTAAACCCTGTTTTGGCTCAGGTTGCAACAGATTATGCAGGTAGAGCCACAGTTGTGACCATAGATATAGATAAAAGTAAGAAACTTGCTGATTACTTTGGAATATATGTAATCCCTGACTCTTCTGTAATCGTGGGCATTGAAAACGGGAAATATGTTTATATGCAGGAGGATGGGAACGTTACTACTGAAAGATCAACGGCCAGGATTCTAAAAATAGAGGGTAAAGAAGTATACGAAAATGTACTGGATTTAGCTCTTCAGAAAGAAAAAAATTAAATCTAATTAAATTTTACAGCTAAACCGCATTTTTTTCTTTTTAAATATAGCATAGAGGACAAAAACTAGTTTCAGAAACGTTGTCTATTGGTACACTAGTACTGTGATTCCGAAGTATGTTCATAAAACTTGACTTTTGAATCGATTCGAAGAACATGGATTTTTTCCAGAAAATAAGGAATTAATTTTGGAATTGAAGCACTAATATAACTTTTGTTCCCAAACTCATAAAGCCTTGGAGCTATCATTTCATTATTAGAAACTCGTTCGATTACTTGTCATCCTTTGAGCTTTATTTTACAGGTTGGCAGGATGTTAAAAGGTTGAATAATCTCATTGCCGAAATTTTTAGTAGAGCCCTGCTTTGGCATCTCCATTTTGAGGTCATTATACAGTGTTTGCGTGTGTGGCCAAATACCAGAGGAAGGCCTGTGGAAAGACCTGTTAGGTCTGGCTTCCTTAAACCGCATACCATAAAATTGCAAATAAAAATCATCTGCTTCCTTTCTCAGGTCAACTTCAAGTTTTCCGGGATGCAACTTATCTGCTATATACATTAGTCCCAATATCCAGCGAGGGCTTCCAAAATCCCAGGAAGGTGGAATTTCATAGACCCGATGCTGTGTCACAGCATCGGCATGTATTCCATATTTCTGGCACAAAGCATAGAACTCATCGAGAGGACGGGAAAGGAAACCGGAGACAAAAATAACCCCAGGATTGTGCTCATTAATAAAGGAAGGAGAAACACTTAAACCCAGGTTACCTTCCTTTTGAAGCTGCTTATTGATACTCACACCACCGGAAAATGTCACAAGGTTATTTTCCATTCTGCCGGCATTCAGGGCAAAGAAAGGAGATCCCATGCAATAATACACATAATAACTACTTTTTCCTGCTGAAAGATTCTGGACAATTTTCAAGCGCTTATGAATGAAAGAAACAAGTTCTTCTCCTTTTTTTGGCATATTAGCTTTTTCAGCAATAAACCTGATGAACTCCAGATAAGAGTACGGCTGCCGTATCATATAATGTATTTGTGTAAGGGTTTTGGGGTTTGAGACCTTACTCCAGACATCCATTAATTTATTCTCACCCCAGATATCCATTAGTTTATAATCGTCCAGTACTCCCAGACATGTAAGTACTGCATGAACCATACTGAAAGTCTGGCTTATACTGTAACTGTCCATTAAACCTGCTTCACTGAAGCCTTCAGTGGTAGCTTTCCCCTGAACTGGAATGCTGTAACCGCAGCTACATCTGTGACTTACCCAGGGTTTTACAAGCCTGGAGCCAAAAGGCCTGTAAAATTCCCGCTCTATCAGGAGATTGCCACATTCAGGACAGTATGTGTTTAATAGTTTCGTGCCTGGAGAATTAAAGAGGTAGACAAAATCCAGATATCTGCGCAAGTCAAAACATATTTTTTCCGCTTCTCCCACTGATGGTTCCAGTTCTATCGGAGCATAACCGAAGGGAAGGAATCTCATGACATGCAACGGAATAGTAGAAGAGATATCAGACACTGCCTCTGCGACCTTTATAATATCATCTTCATTTCCCTTTGAATAAGCGACTGAAGTTTCAACATGCACCCCCATGTCATAAAGCCTGGAAATGTTGCGAAAAACAGGAGCTGATGAACTAACTCCACAATTTTTATAACCTCTGTCAGAATAACCTTTAATTCCCACGTTCACAAAGTCAACAAGCTGCCCAAACTCTTCTAAAGTCTCACCTGTGAAATAGCAGTTGGTTGAACAACCTACAAGTAAACTTTTTTCATGCGCCAGTACTGCAAGGTCCCTGAAAAGATAGTAATTAGCAACAGGATCATTTATTGCTGAAACTACACCCAGGCACTCCTGTTGTAAGGCCTTTTTCACTATCTCGGACGGACTGAGTGAGGCTTGTTGGGCCGAAGGTCTACTTGATGCTGGCATCCGTGCCATACAACCAGGGCACTGAAAATTACATCCTGTACTGAAAATTTGCAGGAACTTGCCTGAAGGATAGAAATGATGTAAAGGGACTGCTTCGATTGAAATTGGATATGCTCCCAGATATCCCATACCTGGGTACTGGGTTATATTATTGCCAGTGCTTACATAAGTGCCACATCTGCCCATACTATGCTTATTGATTTCGCACCTGACTTCGCATATATTGCATTGCATTTAACCTCCCTCAAATAATACCACAATAAAGCCAGAGTCATCCTGAACTATATGGCAGGAAATATCTTTTTATTTTCCAGTTTCGCGTATAATTTGAAGTTTTTCTAACTGAGGCATTTTTGAATTAGTACTCTATTCTGGAGATGACTGTAATTATTTTTATATAAATAAACACGTTAACTTCTTTTTTACCTAAAACACCATCACTAACCATTTTTTAAGTTTTAAACGTTATGTCTATTATTACATATCGATATATTATATTTTATCAAGATAGTATGTACCAGGATTTAACATTGTAGTGTTCTCCGATTTTTTGTCAAAATACCGTATCTTTATGGTTTAATGGTTTGACCGTTGTGTCTATATATACATAACGGTTCGGGGGTTTTGATCTTTATAGGTGACTCTCCAGACTCAAAGATAACAGTCACAAAACAGTACATGATATTCATAAGTATAACCCTAATTTTGTCAATATGTTGGAACTTTTAATTTAGGCAGTGAAGAATAAATGGCAATAGATGGCGTTTTTACAGTAACAACGTTCTAACTAATTACCCAAAGTGTATGTTTGTAGAGTTACATATTAAAAAATAGGATAATGGAAATTTATATATAGTATTGAGTAGGAAGTAAGAATCTGTATTCCGCCAAATAAAGAATTGTTATGTTTACTTAAACATAACGATAATAAAAATAATTCAAAATGTTTTGAAAGGAGTACACAATACAAGAAAACTGACAAAAAGGAGTGTTATGTAAAAAAGACATAATTCACATAAAAATAATATAAAATGTATAAATTTGAGCAGGCAACATAAGAAGTCCAGTAACTTTGCATAGAAATTCAACTGGGTGTTCAGAATACAAAGTTCCAAGAAACAAGTGGGTTTCTGGGCAAAGTTTGTGTAAATACCGAAGGAGTGTAAAATGACAAGAAAAATTGCTTTCTATGGAAAAGGTGGAATCGGAAAGTCCACCACGCAACAAAATACTGCAGCTGCTATGGCATATTATCATGGCAAAAAGATTTTTATTCACGGATGTGATCCCAAAGCAGACTGTTCCCGTTTGGTACTTGGTGGGGTAGCTCAAACTACAATAATGGATACTCTAAGGGAGCTTGGCGAAGATGCTGTGACAGCTGAAAATGTCATAAATACCGGTTTTGACGGAATAAAATGCGTTGAGTCCGGTGGTCCAGAGCCCGGTGTTGGCTGTGCCGGTAGAGGAGTTATCACTGCAATTAATCTCATGGAAGAAATGGGAGCCTATTCTGAGGATCTGGATTTTATTCACTTTGATGTATTGGGCGATGTTGTCTGCGGCGGTTTTGCAATGCCTATTCGAGAAGGAAAAGCCCAGGAAGTATACATAGTTGCTTCTGGAGAAATGATGGCGACTTATGCAGCAAATAACATCTGTAAGGGCCTGTTGAAGTATGCCGAACAAAGCGGGGTGAGATTGGGAGGAATTATTTGCAACAGTCGTAGAGTGGATAATGAACTGGAAATGATGGAGGAATTTGCTTCTGCACTGGGAACGCAGCTGTTATATTTTGTACCACGTGACAACATTGTCCAAAAAGCAGAGTTCAATAAAAAGACTGTAGTGGAGTACGACCCTACATGCAATCAAGCACTTGAATACAAAGAACTCGCCAAAAAAATCCTAGAAAATGACATGTTTGTTATCCCTAAACCATTAAGTATGGATCAGCTAGAGAAAATGGTTGAAAGATATGGTCTTATGGATTAATTTAGGAGAGATAAGAAATGAAGATGGTCCGTGCCATATTACGTCCTGAATGGACTGAAGAAGTAACCGACGGACTCGCAGAAGCCGGTTATTACTCCCTTACAAAAATAAACGTCTTCGGAAGAGGGAAACAAAAAGGGATCACTGTTGGGGATGTGCACTACGATGAGCTCGCAAAAACAATGATCATGATGGCTGTAGAAGATGAGGCTGTTGACAAGGTGATAAAAATAATTTCCGGAAAAGCATACACCGGCAACATGGGGGATGGAAAAATCTTTGTGAACACGGTTGAAGCTGCATACACAATTAGCTCGGGTGAAAAAGGGTTATGAGGAATAATATAATAACTAAAAAATTTTGAAAACCGGGAGGTTTTCATATGAAAGAAGTTACTGCGATTATTAGACCCAACAAGATGTCGGCTACAAAAGACGCACTGGATAAAATTGGTTATCCTTCTATGACGGCAATTCCGGTATTGGGAAAGGGTAAGCAAAGAGGGATCTCAGGAGAACTTAACTTCTACATACAACCAAAGCTGCTCGCGAAAAGGTACAGCACAGGTATGAAGTACATACCCAAAAGACTTCTGAGCATAATTGTAAATGATGAAGAAGTGGATCATGTGATTAAGACCATTATGGAAGTCAATCAAACTGCCCAGATTGGTGATGGAAGGATTTTTGTCGAGTCCATTGACGATGTTATTCGGATCAGGACTGGCGAAAAAGGAGAACTAGCTTTAAAATAAACAGATACGAGGCCTGCAAAATGCCGTTGAAACTATTCTGTTGCGATGAATGCATACCGGAGCGCCAAAACCATGTTTACATAAAAGAAGAAGGGGAAGACACAACTCAATATCTCCCACTCTCAAATATAGAAACAATTCCAGGATCATTATCTGAAAGAGGGTGCAGTTATTGTGGAGCAAAACTCGTTATTGGCGGAGTCATCAAAGACTGTATTCAGATGATACATGGACCGGTAGGATGTGCTTATGATACCTGGCACACAAAAAGGTATCCCAGTGATAATAACAACTTTCAATTAAAATATATTTGGTCGTCGGACACAAAAGAAAAACATATTGTTTTCGGAGCTGAGAAGCAGCTCAAAAAAGCGATCAAGGAAGCTTTCAAAGAATTTCCAGAAATTAAGCGAATGTTTGTCTACACGACCTGTACAACCGCATTGATCGGAGACAACCCCAAAGCAGTATGTCGTGAGGTTGAGGAAGAACTTGGAGATGTCGATATATTCGTTGTCGAATGTCCAGGGTTCGCTGGTGTCAGCCAGTCAAAAGGGCACCATGAGTTAAACATCGGCTGGATGAGAGATAAGATCGGAACGCTTGAACCTGAAATTAAAAGCGAATACACAATTAATGTCATTGGTGACTACAATATTCAGGGAGATACTTACGTATTACAAAAATATTTTGATAAAATGGGCATACAGGTCATTGCTCATTTTACCGGAAACGTAACCTATGATCAACTACGCTGTATGCATAGGGCAAAGCTGAATGTGGTCAACTGTGCGCGTTCTGCAGGATATATAGCCAATGAACTTAAGAGAGTATATGATATTCCAAGAATGGACGTAGATACGTGGGGTTTTGACTATATCAAGGTAGCACTGAGAAAGATCGGAGCTTTCTTTGGACTGGAAGACAAAGCTGAAGAAGTAATTGCAGAAGAAGTTGCAAAATACGAAGAAAAACTTAACTGGTATAAAGAACGGCTCAAAGGAAAAAAGGTCTGTATCTGGACTGGTGGACCAAGACTATGGCACTGGACAAAGGCCCTTGAAGACGATTTAGGTATGGAAGTCGTTGCAATGTCTTCTAAATTTGGTCATCAGGAAGACTTTGAGAAGGTTATTGCCAGGGGAAGAGTCGGGACGATTTATATTGATGATGGAAATGAACTTGAGTTTTTCGAAGTACTCGATAATATCCACGCTGACATTATTTTTACCGGGCCCAGAGTAGGAGACTTAGTCAAAAAACTGCACATTCCATACATTAACGGACATGCATATCACAACGGTCCATACATGGGCTTTGAAGGCGCAGTAAACATGGCGAGAGATATGTATAACGGAATTAATTCTCCGATGTGGAGTTTAGCTGGAAAAGATCCAAGAGTGGTGCAGGAATTATGAATGATAAAATCGAGGAAGTGACAGCCCTTATTCAGGAACAGTGTTTATGGCAGTTCTTTTCAAGAAGCTGGGACCGGGAGGAAAACATTGAAGGCATTATGACAATGACCAGCAAGATTCTGAACGGAGGTAAAATAAATCTTGTAACGCCGGCAGATAAAGCGTTTTATTCCGATGCAAAATTTTTGGCTGCGGAGATTCAGAAAAAAATGCCCTGGCTCTCCGAACTCGACAGGTCAGGAGTACTGGAACTAATTGAAGGCGTCAAAGAAAGACTGCTCTATATTGCTGTAAAAAAGTCACGTAACTGCGAACTGAACTTGTCAAATTACTAAACAAAAGGCGGTAAAAAAGATGTCGTGTGAGCTGATGTTGAAAGAGCGAACAGGAATCATTAATCCAATGTATACCTGTCAGCCTGCAGGTGCCCAATTTGTGGGAATTGGTATAAAGGACTGCATTCCGCTTGTACATGGCGGTCAGGGTTGCAGCATGTTTGTCAGGTTGTTGTTCGCTCAGCATTTCAAAGAAAATTTTGACATTGCGTCTTCGTCTTTGCATGAAAGCGCCGCCGTTTTCGGGGGCTCAATAAGGGTAGAAGAAGCGGTTGAAGCACTTGTTGCGAGGTACCCTCAGCTGAGGATCATACCTATAATAACTACTTGCTCTACAGAAACAATTGGAGACGACATTGAAGGTATAATCCGGAAAGTAAACAAGGATATTAAAGAAAGACATCCTGACAGAGATGTGAAGCTCATAGCTGTGCATACGCCAAGCTACAGCGGGAGCCAGGTGACAGGTTACGATACGGCAATTAGCGCAGTTGTAAAAGCTCTTGCAAAAAAAGATGAGCCTTCCGGAAAGCTGAACATATTCACTGGATGGGTCAATCCGGGAGATGTTTCTGAAATTAAGCATATATTATCTGAGATGCAGGTTGACGGAAATATACTTCTGGACACCGAGACCTTTGACGCTCCTATTATGCCTGACAAATCGGCATTCGCATATGGAAATACAACCATTGAGGAAATAGCCGATTCTGCCAATGCTCTCGGGTCAATTGCATTAAGCCGTTATGAGGGAGCAAATGCTGCAACATATTTAAAAAATAACTTTGGCGTGCCTTCAGTTGTAACTCCAACCCCTATAGGCATAACCAACACTGATATCTTCCTTCGAAATATCAGCAAGCTTACAGGCAAGCCTATACCTGAATCACTGATTGTTGAACGCGGAAAAGCAATAGATGCGATTGTAGACCTTGCTCATATGTTTTTCGCGAATAAGAAAGTAGCCATATTTGGGAATCCGGACCTTGTCCTCGGCCTTGCGCAGTTTTGCCTGGAATGTGAACTTGAGCCTGTGCTTTTACTTTTGGGTGACGATAATACACTGTATAAAATTGACCCAAGGCTTGAAGCACTTAAAGAAAAGGCAAATTGCGATATAAAAGTGATCTGGAACGCTGATTTATGGGAGCTGGAAAGCCGTGTCAAAAACAAATCCATGGACATTGACTTAATTTTGGGACATTCAAAAGGACGATACATTGCAATAGACAATGATATCCCCATGGTCAGGGTTGGCTTCCCAACTTTTGATAGAGCAGGGCTGTGGAAATATCCAGTGATCGGATACAAAGGAGCAGAATGGTTAGCTGAAACAATTGCCAATACGATTTTTGCATCCATGGAAAGTAAGCATGACAGAGAATGGATAATCAATGTCTGGTAAATGAAAGGAGGCAAAAAAATGGAGAATTATCTGGTAGTTGCAGCATTTGTCATAGCGGAATTGTTGGGAGCTTTAATTTATTTCAAAACAGAAGATTCTGTGAAAAGAACGTTGTTGACCTGTCTTGGACTTGGATTTGCCATTGCAGTGGTTCTTCTGGATATTATCCCGGATGCTACTGAAGATTTCTCAGCAGGATACTGGTTGGTTGTGATTGGGTTCATTGCAATGTTTGTGGCAGGATTCTACACTAAAAGTGTTGGAAAGTATTCAGCCGTTTTAGGATTAGCGATTCACAACATTGCAGAAGGCGTGATTATAACCACGGAGTTTGGACCGATTTCTCCGATTTTAGCAGTCGGAGCAATTCTGCACAAACTGCCAGAAGGAATGGTCTCCTTTTCATTGCTAGATGAATTAGAAGACAAAACCAGGTTTGCAATTGCAGCTTTGATCGCACTGTTAATTCCAGTCGGTGCAATTATACCCATCTCTGAAAGCATTACAAAACCGCTTATGGCGCTTAGTGCTGGTGTTATCCTTTATGTTGTAGGAAGCCTGTTGATCACTATCATTTCCAAATATTATGTAACTGAAATCGATAAAGGAAAACTAAGTAAAAAGCACGATCTAAATATAACTACGCTATCCTCTGTGGCGGTTTTCGGAGCAGTAATTGCCTGGATATCCTGTTTGATGGCATAAAGTTATACTAACGCGATCAACAAATTTTTTAACAAATTTTTTATTTTTTGGTTGAAACCAATTTCACAAACTAGAAAATAGAGGGGAATATGGCCGGCATTGCTAACGAAAGTGTAGTGTTTTTTGGGCATTTAAGCGAGCTTTATCAATTAGCAAAAGAAGGGAAAATTGAAACTAAACTACAGGGCAGCCATACCCGTCCCTGTAAATTCTGGACGGCAATGAAAATCCTGAGTGGCATTAAAAATACTGTTGTCATTGCTCATGGCCCCAGTGGCTGCGCATTTGGAGTAAAACAGGCTTACAAGCTAACAAATTGTAGAAATAGTGGTTCTCCATACGAGTCCATCATTACTACAAATATTGATGAAAAAGCCATTGTATACGGTGGCGAAAAGGAACTGAAAGGCGCCATACTTGAGGTGGACAAAAAGTATAAGCCTGATGTTATTTTCGTAGCAACAAGCTGTGCCACCGGAATAATTGGAGATTATGTAGACGCCATAGTGAATAAAATCAAGCCCAAAATTAACGCCGAAATCATGGCCATTCACTGCGAAGGCTTTGCAGGAGAGTACAGGAGTGGGTTTGACCTGGTTTTCAGGCAGATTGTTCAGCTTATGGATAAGCCTGATCCGGAGAGTAGATCAAAGCTTGCCAACTCCGTCAACATCGTAGGGGGCAAAATGGGTCCTGAGAGGACGGAGATTGAAACTGATGTTAAAGAGTTGAGGCGGTTAATAGAAAGCATGGGTGCAAGTGTAAATGCCGTAATAGCAGGCAATTGTTCACTGGAAGAAATAAAACAGGCTCCCAGTGTGGCTGTAAATTGTACCCTTTGCCTTGATCTGGGGTATGCGATAGGAAGAGAGATGCTTGACCAGTTTGATACTCCGTTGAATTCCACTATTCTTCCTTATGGTATAAGCGCAACTGAGAGGTGGCTTAGAGAAGCAGCAAAGCATTTACATCTGGAAAATGAAGCTGAAGAACTGATCAAAAGAGAATATGAAGCCATCCGCATCGAGTTTGAAGAGGCAAAAAAATACCTTGCAGGCAAAATGGCAATTGTTGAAGGACATGATGCGATAAAGTCTCTGTCAATTGCTCATATGCTTGAACGAGATTTCGATATGCGTGCGGTCATATACAATTTTCATCCATGGAGTACACAGGCAAGAGAAACAAGTATTGATTACCTCTTAGAGACCGGGCTTGATCCGGAAATACTGATTACAAAAGGTACACTTGCCTTTGGAAAATATGAGGCAATGGTTCAGACCGAAAATGAGCTTATGGAATATCTGGGAGATCTGAATCCTAAGACAACCGTGTATTTTGGATCATCAATGAGCTTTCCGAATATTCCAGTAGTTGATTTAAATGCCATATTGAACCGCCCCAGATTTGGATATAGGGGAGCCTTAAAGGTAGCTAAATGCATCTGCACTGCTCTTGAGTATTCTTTCAGACCGCGCAGCTGGGTAACGAAAAAAATGGTGTTTCCTGAAGACTCCGGACTATGTTCAGCCCAGTCCCTTACACCGAAGCTGGCTCAGGATTTGCCGGATTGCACGGTTTATGCAGGAAGGGAGAGAGGCAAATGTATGATGAGTTAAAATTCGATAACTGCAACCATAGCAAAGACCCTATGGTTGGATGTGCTCTTGAAGGTGCCACCGGAGTGCTGGCTGGCATAAAAGACATTAGTATTGTCATACATTCCCCGCAAGGCTGCTCTTCAACGGTTTCGGCAGCCTATGACGTCCATGAAATTGATTTTACGAAAAGAAAAGTTGCATGCACCAGGCTTTTTGAAACTGATGTGGTTATGGGTGCTTCAAGCAAGTTGAAAAAATTAATTGAAGAAGCCGATTCGAAATTTAAAACCAGGGCGATATTCGTAGTTGGTACCTGTGCAGCTGATATCATTGGTGAGGATATTGAAGGCTTATGCAGAAATATCCAGCCGCAAATTAATGCGAAGCTTATTCCCTTGATGGCAGGAGGATTTAGAGGAAACCTCTATGATGGTATTGAACTGGGACTGAATGCATTATTTCCCTTTATAAAAAAACAGAACGAAAAAATTCCAGATAGTGTAAACCTAATAGCACCTCAGGCAAACCTGAACCCTACCTGGTGGGCAGATTTGGAATGGGTACGTGAAACCCTTGAAAAAATAGGAATTAAAGTTCAGGCTGTACTTCCTCACGATACATCTCTGGAAGAACTGGATAATGCTGGGCTAGCATCGGCAAATATACTTCTCAGTCACGATGCGGGGTATAAGTTTGGGTTAAAAATGCAGGAAGTACATGGTATACCGCTTATACTATCGGATATTCCACTCCCAATCGGACTTAAAAATACTGCAAGATGGCTTCGTGCAGTAGGAAATTATTTTGGCGTCGAAGAAAAGGTTGAGGCAATAATAAAAGATGGAGAAGATATGGCCATCGACGTGCTGAGACGCAGGGGACTGATGATGATTCCCAGGTACCGTAACTGCAGAGTAGCCGTTTCTGCGGATGCGACTATGGGAATAGGCCTGACCAGAATGTTATTTGAAGAGCTGGAAATGATTCCGGAACTGTTGCTGTTCAGATCGCCTGTTTCTGACTCTCAGATGTTGCTGGAAAATGAGCTTAATGATATGGGAATTTCCCCGAAGGTTGTCTTTTCGGCGGATGGATATCAGATAAAACAATCGCTGACGGAAAGCTGTGTAGATGCTGTATTCGGCTCTTCGTGGGAATATTATCTGGCTGAAGAACTGGGGATAAAGTTTGTGTTTGACGTTTTCAACCCGACAAACCGGCAGAATTACTTGAACAGGGCATATTTCGGATATGAAGGCATGCTGAACTTTTTGGAAAATGTTGCAAACGACTGGGAAAGGGCTCTGCGTTCAAAGCATATTAACTGGGAAGAGTATTTGTAACCAGCTAAAAAATGGAGCTTGTAATATGGACACTTGTAATATGGACACTGAATGTACAACTTTAAATGAGGTAGAAAACCAGAGCTCTGAAAAATTCAAGGTGGCAGTTACTTCAAAAAGTGGAAAACTTGTTGACCAGCACTTTGGGCAAACAACCGATTTTATGATTTTTGAGATTAATGGTGAGGATTATAAGTTTCTCGAGACACGCTCGACAAAGAAGTACTGCAATGGAGGTAACGAGCTTAACAATCAATCCCATGGGAAAAAAGAAGCAATAGAAACTATTTCTGATTGTGATGCTGTACTTTCTATGAAAATAGGCCTGGGTGCACAAAAAAAGCTTGGAGAATTCGGAATCGAGTGCATTGAATATTGTTACACCGTTGAGAGGGGATTGAAATATTTGCAAACCATGAGGAAGCAAAAACAAATGAAAAAAATTAGCCTACATCCCACAGCATCATTTAAAATCAATAATTTTTCCTGATTCCAGACAGTAATAAGCTGCCATATTAAGAAGTATCTTTTTGATGATAGCGGATGCTATGTCAAGAGTACCTCTGCCACTAATATTTGACTGGAAAATTATTGCTGTATTCTAAAAATAAAAAGAGGTACCTGGATGAACAATAAAACAATAGTTATTCTATTTGTTGCAATCACGGCAGTATTAGTTTTCACCGGCTGTACGGGAGAAAAAATCAGTCAGGTGGCACAGGATAATACTACAGAGGTATCCACTTCAAACGATAAAAATGTGGAAAATGAAACAAACGTCTCCACTTCAGACGATAAAAGTGGGGAAACTAGAATTGTTACTGATTCGGCAGGCAGACAAGTAACAGTTCCTTTAAAAGTAGGAAGAGTTGCAGATACATGGATGGGACATAATGAAGTGCTGGCTATGCTTGGAGCTGATGACAGGATTGTTGCAACTATGTTCAGTCCCAAAACAAGGCCGTGGGCGTATAAAGTTTGTCCGGCTTATTATAATGCTGTAACACTCAGCCCAACATATGATGTGGAAGCTTTGCTTGCTACCAAGCCAGATGTTGTTTTCATGCCAAGTAGAGATAAAAATATCGAGAAAGTATCCGCTCTTGGAGTTCCTGTTGTAGAGGTAAGTTTTACAGATTTTGATTCTATGAAAAAATGTTTTTCAGATACCGCGAATGTTTTGGGAGACGAAGAGGCTTTAGAACGTTCACAGAAATATAATGCATATCTGGATAGCAAATTAGAATCGGTAAGAAATATTTCATCCAGAATACCTTACGACGAAAGGCCAAAAGTTCTCCATCTCGTATCACTATCACCTTTGTGCGTAGATGGCGGTGGAAATATCATAAGTGATTGGATTGAAGCTGCAGGAGGCATCAATGCTGCTGAAGAAGTAAAGGGTGGTATTATGCAGGAAGTTTCAATGGAACAAATATTGAAGTGGAATCCTGATGTAATTATTCTTGGTGTGAACGCCAAATCTGAAGAAAAAGAGAAGATAATGAATAGCGAGTCCTGGAAGAAAGTTAAAGCAGTTCAAAATAACAGGGTATATCTAAATCCGGAGGGAGCATTTATATGGAGTCGGGCCGGAGCAGAAGAAGCGCTTCAGATTCAATGGGCTGCAAAAACCATCAACCCGGATATGTTTCAATCCATTGATATAAATAATGAAACAAAGTGGTTCTACAAGACCTTTTTTGATTATGAGCTTACAGATGAGGATGTTCAAAAAATTTTGAATGCACAGGCTCCAGATTAATCAGAGACTTTAGTGAAAACTTTGGTTTTTTAGAGGTCTCAAGTTGTTTTGTAAGGCTGAGATAATTAAACAACTCAGCCTTTAGCTTTGTGTTCAAGATCTCAGAATAAGTAAACAAGTGAACAGCTACAGTAAATAAGTGAACAGCTACGAAATTATTGAAACATTAACGAAAATTACTTTTCAGGTGAGGTGTGACTGTGAGTCTTATTATAGGCCGGGTCTGGAAATACGGAAACAACGTTAATACTGATGAAATAATCCCGGGTAAGTATTTGCGGAGCAAAGATGTACAGATCTTTGCAGCTCATGCAATGGAAGGAATTGACCCGGAGTTCACAAAAAAGTTCAGGTTTGGAGATATCATTGTTGCAGGCACTAACTTCGGCTGTGGATCTTCAAGAGAGCAGGCTCCTCTTGCCTTGAAATATGCAGGAGTGTCATGTGTTATAGCAAAGTCTTTTGCAAGGATCTTTTTCAGAAATGCAATCAATATCGGGATACCTCTCATAGAAGTTGATATCGAGTGCCAGGAAGAAGATAAAGTTAAAGTTGATCTGGCCAAAGGTGAAGTTACAGTCTCAGACAAAGGCACGTTCAAGGGAAATAAACTGCCGGATTTCCTGCTTGAGATACTTAATGATGGTGGGCTTGTGGCCCACAGAAAAAAACTCCAGAGCGAGCAAAACAAAAAAGTGTTACCAGATTAATTTAAAGAAAAATGTATGGAGTTAATCGAAAGACTCTAGATTATATTGTACCTAAAGCAGATCATATTGTGCCTAAAATATTATAGTATGCCTAAAGCAGATTAGACGCTAACGACCCTACTAATGGCTTATATGGAAACAATGTCCTTTCGCTAGCTTTTGAGACCATTTCAGCCAGAGAAGGCAAAGCTTCAAGCTCAATCTCACAATCGTAATTGTAAAAACGTTTTAATGAAAATGCTGTCTCTTCCATTGAGGCATTTCCAGCACGCTCTCCGAGCCCTGTTACGGTTACACTTGCAAACTTTGCTCCCGCTTTATATGCTGCCATGGTATTTGCTACGGCCAGACCGAAATCATTATGCGCATGAATTTCAACAGGAAGAGGACTACGCTCTGTAATTTCTTTGATTTTGCGATATGTAGTAAAATGGTCCAGGCATCCTACGGTATCCGAATATCGGATTCTTATTGCATCGTAAGAAGCTGCAATATCTGCATATTGAAGCAAAAATTCTGGGTCTGCTCGTGACGCATCTTCAGCTCCTACAATAATCGTTACCCCATAGTTTTGGAGATATTCCATGCATTTTTTCAATTGATCCAGCACCCAGGTTCGGCTTTTTTGGAGTTTATGTTCGATATGCAGATCGGATACCGGTAAAGACACATGAACAAATTTAAATCCGCAATCAATAGACGCCTTTAAATCCTCTAAATTTGCTCTGTTCCATGCGATGAGGTTCGATTTTATCGGCAGGTCGAGTATTAGTTTTAGATCTTCACATTCCTGTTTGCCCATAGCAGGAATTCCAGCCTCAATCCATTTCACTTTTGCTTTATCTAAAGCTGAAATTATATTCATTCTTTCTTCAACCGAAAACACAACACCTGCAGATTGTTCCCCATCACGCAATGTGGTGTCAATGATTTCAAAGCCTTCATTTCTAATCACAGGAGATTTCTCCTTCAATTGATAAGTGAACATTAGATTCTTTTATCGATTCCATATGTAAATTATAAAGAGTTTTAAGTTGAGTATCTGTCACCGGTTTTTTTTGCAGAATCGCTGTATGTCTCACTTTATCAAGCAGTGTAGCTGCTTCCTGCGAACTCAAGGGCAGATCCAGTTGTCGAAGTTTTTGTGTTAAGGATGCTGTTCCTGAGTGTTTTCCGATCACTAAAAACCTGCTTAGACCAACCTCTTCAGGTTTGATCGCTTCATATAAATTTGGATTTTTGATAACACCGTCAACATGGATACCGGATTCGTGTGCGAATACATTTTTTCCTATAATGGCTTTTTCTCCGGGCAATATAATACCAGCCCTGCGTAAAATGTTCTCACAGTCTGCAGCAATAGTATAACCATTCGGCACCTGTTCATTTTTCCACAAATGCCTTGCTGCCATTAAGACCTCTTCCATGGCTGCTACTCCTGGAATCCCAATACTGCTAACTGACGTTGCGACATACTCAACGCCTGCCCTTAATGCTGAAAGCGTATTGGCAGTAGCCATCCCATAATTATTGCATCCCATGTATTCAACAGGACATTGAGCCATATTCGTGAAAAGATTAAGTTTATTATAAGTAGTGAAGGGGTCCATTTTCCCGTTTACATCGCCCAGTATCAACCTTTTTATCCCGTACTTAGCAATGAAGGGATCTAATATATCTACTATATTTACTTCTTCTACCGGGAATTCCAGCGCATTATCAATACTTAGATAAATTTCCTGATCATTACTATAAACTGTTTGCAGTACATGTTCAGTTAGTTTAAGTTTATCGTGTATGGAGGCAAACGAATCAAGAGAAATATTGATTACTATTTTTGAAAAACCGAGCTTTTTCGCCTTGTATACCTCTTGCTCTGAACATTCCACTCTGCATCTTAAATTATCCAAAAGGTCATCGGTCTTAAATTTGACCATGTTTGTCTCGAAACTATTCAAAGAAATATCTGCCACGTCCAGTGAATACTTCTTTAAAACAGACAGAATAAACTTAAAATCGGCAGGATCATTAAATCTAAGGCGTAGTATCTCGTTTATTGTATAATCCACAATTGAAATTTTATTGTTTTCCTTCAATTCAATTCCTTTCCCGATATGTAATTTAACCTGGATTGATATTTGGTTAAGTGAGTAAATAAGAAACTTTAATCTTTCAAAAGTCAGGAAAATCCTGCATCCACATGCTGTTGTTGTATTTGCATAGGTATGCATGCCCTTCTATGCTCATTTACATCTAGAATTTTGACATCTACTCCATAGGCCTGTTTCATATTATGTTCAGTGACAACAATTTCCGGTTTTCCTATTTCCATAATTGTGCCCTGATTCATGATAGCTACCTTATTACAGGATAAGAAGGCATGATCTGGAAAATGTGAAGTCATTACAACCGATAGTCCAGTGTTAGACAATTCTTTTATGACTTTGAGCGTTCGTATCTGGTTTCCAAAATCCAGATGGGAAGTTGGTTCGTCGAGGAGGAGGATTTCGGGCTGTTGAGCTATTGCTCTTGCCATTAAAACAAGCTGTCTTTCACCACCACTGATCTCAGTGTATATTTTATTTTTTAGATGTAAGATTCCAAGACCTTCCAGAGCCTTTTCAGCAATTTTGTAATCATTTTTACCAGGAACAGATGTTAAACTCAAATGTGGAGTTCTGCCCATCAGAACTATATCGAGAACTGAAAACGCAAAAATTGAACTATTTGATTGCGGGATATATCCAATGATTTTTGCAAGTTCGGTTTCTTTCATTGAATAAATACTCTTATTTTTCAGTAATATCTCGCCGCTTTTCAGTTTAAGCAGGCTGTTCATACATTTGATTAAAGTCGATTTTCCGGTTCCGTTAGGCCCCAGAATACATAAGACGTCCCCCTTCTCAACTGAGAGGTTCACGTTTTTGAAGACGTCTTTCTTTCCGTTGTAAGAGAACTCTGCATCCCTAATATCCATAATATTGCTCATGACCATCCCTCGTAGCCTTTTTGGAGTAAGTATATGAAAACGGGTGCTCCTATTATGGCTGTTAGTATTCCCAGAGGAACTTCAATGGATGTGGCTGTTCTGCACACATCATCAACCAGCAGAAGGAAAGTAGCCCCCAGTGAAATGCTTGCAGGCAAAAGCTTTCTGTGATCCGGGCCCACGATCATCCTGGCTGCGTGAGGTATTACAAGACCCACCCAGCCAATGATGCCACTTATGCTTACAGCGGAGGCTGTTAAGAACGTACAGCAAAAAATTACCAGCAATCTCATTTTTTCTGTGTTTACGCCCAGTGAACGCGCTTCATCGTCTCCCATTGAAAGAACGTTAATTCTCCATCCAATAAGCAGTAGTGCTGTAAATCCGATCAGAGCAGGCCCTACTATCATCAAGACGCTGTTACTGTTAACTGCAGAGAGGCTACCCATAAGCCAGTATACTATTTCTGGCAGTTTGCTGTCAGGATCTGCAAGGTATTTGATACACGAAATGAGAGCAGAAAAGAGTGCTGCGATAGCTATCCCTCCCAATACCATCACCAAAATAGTATTACCCCTAAGTCTTTTGCTGAGAGAGTAAGTGAGGATAACTGCAACGAGACCGAATAAAAAGGCTGTAGCCTGAATCATTACTGCGGAAAAACTGAACAAAATAGCTATTGCAGCTCCGAAACCTGCACCTGATGAGACACCCAGGATATCTGGAGAGACCAGTGGGTTCTGGAAGGTTCCCTGAAAAGAAGCCCCTGAGATTGAGAGGGCCGCACCCACAATCATCGCAGCTATTATACGTGGCAGACGTATATCCCAAACTACTGTATAAATGGTTGAATCCAAATTTGTGGTGATAGGCGCAAAAACCGATACAATAGCCAGTATGACCTCCATAGGAGATACTGGATATCTGCCAATCATAAAAGATCCAAAAAACAAAAGTATTGGGAGTACAATCAATGTGGTTGTTAAAGATATATTTCTAATGGTTTCCCTGTTTATTCGCCTATCCATTATTCTTTCCACACCAAACGTTTACAAATTATCCGTGTTTTCTTTCGGAGTATCTTTTTCAAGCTTGCTCATTGAGTTCAAATTGTAGCTAGTTTGAGGCTTCAACTACTGGTTTTCTATTTGACTATGTGAATTTTGTGTGTTTTATTTTGGTGTTTTATTTTGATTTCTCCTATACTGTTTATTTCTCAATTTGAATTTCTTTGAACTTTTCGTAGGCGTTATGTTTGATTAAACATAACAAATTATATATGCTAAAATAGCAGTAATCAATTTCCTATACAATAGTATAAATAGTTTGCTATGAACTCGCTTTCTTACCGTGCCTTCGAGCGAATAAAAAAGAGTTAAAAGAAGCACCTCAGTTGGAAAGGGATGTTCTTTTTTAATCCGGCTGCTATCTCTTTTTTGCTTTTGATCCCTGCAGCCATTTCTTTTTTGTGATTTATTCATATCTTCCTTCTGAATAGCATATTTCAACTGAAAACTTGAAAGGTCAATTTATGAAATAACTATATATATGAGATAATCGGTAATTGATTTCTGTATTAATTAAAGATAATATTTGTTATGTCCTGTAGAACATATAACATACTAACTGTAGCATGAAATTTAAAATTAGTATCCAAAGAAGTAAATCGTAAGTTTTGGGATGGACTCAAAAAATATTGAAGGGATATCAAGATGAGAACAAAAAAAAGTCCATTAAGTTTGCTTATCGTGCTGTGTCTGGTAATAACACTATCCATACTTCTTGTAAGTGGATGTTCACAGAAAACAAACGATGTTATGGATACGACATCAAATCCCAAAGCTGAGATAACTGCTGCAACAAATATTGAGCAAGAAACAACAATGTCGGATACTGTAGTGTCAGATACTCGGGTAATTACCGATTTAGCAGGTAGAAAAATCACTTTGCCTGCTGATATTACCAGGATTTCAGTGTTACATCCGATACCGTGCCAAATGGTATGGAGGCTGGCGCCGGAAAAGCTTGTGAGTGCGGACAAGCAGTTTACTGAACGACTAGAATTTATGTCAGCTGATGAAGAAAAGAGGCTGCTGGCTCTTCCGATTAATGGAGAATTCCACAGTGACATGAACATAGAAGATCTTTTGGCAGTCAGTCCACAAGTAGTAATAACGTTAACAAAGGATACGAAAATTGAATCAGAACAAAAAAAAGTTGGCATTCCATTCATTGCTGCGTCAAAAGATACGCTTGAAGAGATTGCAGATTCATGGAGATTAATCGGTAAAATTGTTGGAAATGAAAAAGAAGGAAACGAGCTTGGGGATTACTGGGATGAAACCATCAAAAAGGTTACCGATCAAACCTCGAAAATTAATGAAAGTGATAAGCTCAAAGTATATTATGCGCAACCAGATGTCACCAAGACGGTTGGGTCCAGAACCATTATGGCGTCTATCATCAGTTTGGCGGGAGGCATAAGCTTCATGGAAGCAAATCCGCAAATGGAATCGACCAATACAAGTGAAGAAATCCAGGTCTCACTGGAACAAATCTATCAGTGGAATCCAGATGTTATTATTACTAAAACTGCGAAAGGTCGTGATGAAATTCTCTCGAAAGACGCCTGGAAAGATATTGCTGCCGTAAAGAATAAGCGCGTTTACGCATCTACAAAATACGAGATGCTTGACCGGACACAATCACTGATGGGACTTTTGTGGACCGCAAAAGTGCTTTATCCGGATAAAGTGAAAATTGACCTGGACAAAGAGGTAAAAACATTTTATTCAAAAGTATATCTTGATAATAACGTGACAAACGATCAAATCAGTCAGACAAATTAATCAAAATCAGTCAGACAAATTGATTTCATTCGAATACCCCGCTAGCTTGCAGCGGGGTGCGCCAGTGCAACTTTGATTTTTGATTCTGCCGTCATCTCTTTTTTGTGACTGATTTTCATAGTTTCCTTTTGAATAAGATATTTCAACTGAAAACTTGAAAGATTAGTTTAGGAAATAATTATATATATTAGATAATAGGTAATTGATTTCTGTATTAGTTAAATATACTTTTTGTTATATCAGAGAGAACATATCGCATATTAACGGTGGTATGAAATTTAGAAGTAGTATCCAGAGAAGTAAATAGTAAGTTTTGGGATAGACTCCTCAAAGATGTAAAGCTAAGAACTTGATTCGTTTTTAACCCAGGATGATAAATAATGTTAGCTGTTGAAACAAGTGGACTCAAAGGAATAACGAGCTTTACCACATATGATGGCGGCGAACTGAAGGACTGTAAGCTTGAAGAGTATAATTTAATTCACACAAAGTACGGAGATCTTGTTCCACAATATAGTGATCCAGGATTTCGAAGAAAGCAGTTAGCAGTATTGTCTTTCTACAAAAGTGGGAAAGTTAAAAATATCTCATTAGAGCAGCAGACTGAAATAAGCACACCAAGAGGAACATTTCCGGCCGAGCTGGTTACTTTTTTTGAAGATGGATCAATCAATAGTTTGTTCCCTCTAAACGGCCAGATCAGCGGTTTCTGGTCAGAGGAAGAAGAAGGCGAACTTGCACAAAAATTCCATTTTTCATTCCCGTTTGGGGACTTTTATGCAAAAATAATAGGATTGCGGTTTTATCCGGACGGAAAAGTCAGAAGCCTGATTTTGTGGCCGAATGAACGAATCATAATTGACACGCCTGCAGGAAAAATGCCAGTTCGAGTAGGGTTTAAACTTTTTGAAGATGGGAGTATAGAATCTGTAGAACCTGCAGAACCATTCCCGATTGAAACCCCTATTGGCTCAATAAATGCATATGATGCGGATGCACTTGGCATTGATGCGGATAAAAACTCCGTATGTTTTGACGAAAGAGGCAGATTAACTTCTCTCACTACTTTCGATATTATTACAGTCCGGAAAAAAACCGGTGAAAAGGAAATAATTTTCCCAACGTTAAGGCCGGGCCTGACAACTGAATTTGAAAAAGTGCCGATTAAATTGATCTTTGATGATGATACCGTAAGCATTGGTGATGCCAGAGCAAACGACTACAATGATGCCAAAACAGCTAGCTACAAGATAGCTGAATGTGCGTTCTTAATCATGCGCGGTAACTATATGGAAACAAAATCATGCGACGACTGTTCCAGTTGTCAGGGTTGTATGTAACCGATGTTTATAGTTGAGCTTGTTTCAAAGCACTTTCAGTCCGTCTAGACCAGTACCTTGGAGTAGATAAACAAGCTCTGTAGAAAGTATTAATAGCATACAAGGCAAGGCAAATGTTAAATGAGATGAAATTCTGCATTTCAATGCGCTGAACAGCCAGAAACACAACTATAACAGCTTTGCATAGGAATTGCACCTTACAAGACAGTTGTCCTCTGCAAATATGGAGTCCTGCGAGGAAATAACTGCTGCAGCGCCTACAACCAGAAAATAACTTATATCTTACTCGTTGCTGCTGTATTTACTGCGCAAACTCAATCTGGATAGGAAACGAAAAAAGCTCAATAACCCCTTTTGCCGCCCTGAAAGGATATACAGTATATGCAATAGAAGTAGTAAGGGAAGAATCTCCATATGAGGTTAGGACAAAGGCCAGAACCTAAAAATTGAAAAAAACGAATCTTTCTTTTTTAAATTGCAGCCCTGAACATTCTTGGATCAATAGTTTTGATTACTCCCGAATCAATAATTTTGATCATATTGCAACCCGGACTATTCCTTAATCAGTAATTCTGACCATTCTTGAATCAGTAATTTCAACTGTTATTTAATTTGCAATTTTTAATTCTCTTAAATTCACAGCTTTTACCATTCCGGATTAGGTATGTCCTTTTTAAAATGGAAAAATGATAAATAGAGATAGAGTGCGTGTATACACCGAAAATAACGAAAAAAGGAGTAAACATGTGCGGAATAGCAGGAGCAGCAGGAACTCCTGATGCAAATGAAGAAGTAAAAAGAATGCTTGCAGCCCTGGGGCACAGAGGACCCGATGCTTGCGGAACCTATCAGGCTAAAGGACTGAGTATAGGAAATACCCTGCTTAAAATCACAGGCGACATGCTTCAGCCTCTGGTTGGAAAAGGGGCTCTGGTACTCAATGGAGAAATTTTCAATTTCAGGGAACTTGCAGTCGAACAGGGTATAAAAACCGATTCAGACACTGAAGTGCTTTTTGCCCTCATAGAAACAAAGATAAAGAAAGGAGAAACGCCTACAAATGGGGTCTTTTCCGTACTTTCTAGAGTAAATGGAGATTATGCTCTGGCCTATGCCCTGGATAACGAACTTGTACTCGCTAGAGACCCTGTAGGAGTCAAACCTCTATTTTATTCCCTGGAAAAAGGAGGGGAAAAACCTAAAATCGCTTTTGCCTCCGAAAAAAAAGCTTTTTCCAGCCAGAAGAACCAGATAGAATCTTTTCCACCTGGCAGAGTCATGTCTTTCGATATCAGAAATGGAAGGCTTGAAGAAAAATCCCTTACAATTGAGCCTCCGCAAGAAAGAATCTCAGAAGAGCACGAAGCTGCTTCCCGTCTGAGGACAGCCCTTGAAAAAGCTGTAGAGATAAGGCTTACAAAAACTTCAGGAATTGCGTTTTCAGGAGGTATTGACAGTACCTTTTTAGCTGCCCTTGCCAAAAACATTGATCCTTCAATTTCCCTTTATGCTGTCGGGCTTCCTGATTCCCATGATCTTGCCCAGGCTCAACGTGCGGCTGAAGTTGCTGGCATGGAAGATTCCCTCAAGACCCATCTCCTTTCTCCCGAAGAAATCGAAGCTGCAATCCCAAATGTGATCTATTCGACGGAATCGACGGACCCTATGAAAATTGCAATTGGGCTTCCACTCTATTTTGTAGCGAAAACTGCAAAAGAAGACGGAAAACGAGTCCTTCTCACAGGTCAGGGTGCAGATGAACTTTTTGGAGGTTACAGCAGGCACGAGGGCCTATTTGAGCAGGGTCCCGAGATGCTTGACAGAGCTATCTACTCAGACCTTAAAAACATTTCAACTATAAACCTTGAGAGGGACGACATGGTTACCATGGCTAACTCCGTGGAGCTCAGGGTGCCTTTTCTGGATAAGGAAGTAATAAAAACAGGGCTTGCAATCAGCCCGGAACTTAAAGTCCTTAAAAGAGATGGCCTGTATATAAGAAAATATATTCTGAGAAAAGCCGCAGGCGGCCTGCTTCCATCGGAACTTCTCTGGAAAGAAAAGAAAGCAATCCAGTATGGGACAGGAGTTCAAAAGGTACTTGACAGGCTTGCCCGCGAGGCAGGATTTTCAAAAAGGGAAGGAAACCATATCGAGAAGTACCTAAAACAGATTACTGCAGACGAAGGGTTCGATTTCATATTCAGGTAAAAGAGTTCCCTACTGAATGGCTACTGAATAGGATACTGAATAAGCTACTGAATAAGCTACTGAATAAGCTACTGAATAGGATACTGAATAGGATAATTAATTACTTCCCTGGAAAATTTGTTCTTTATATCCCTTAAAATATCCTTTAGTCTTCAATAAATATCTTTTTAACTCTTATAAAACGAAAAGACTTTAAATAATACTCTCTAAGGAATAACGGGATGAAGCCAGGGATAAATGAACAAGTATAAACAGCTTGATGACTATATTCCTGCTTAGAAAACTACTATCGTTAATCTGAATTAAAACTATTAATCTAAATAGGAATTACGCAGTTGAACTGAAAAATCAATAGCATCAGACCACTAACTGTAGTAGACCATTATAACTGTAAAAACGTGACTTTAGTCCACAGTCTTTGACGTAATTGATTTTGTTTTTCAAGTGCATATAATCCTGCTAAATTAATAGTTGATCTAAAACATTTAAATATAAATTAATGTTCAGGGGGAATCCTCATAAAAATAGCAATTACCGGAAAAGGCGGCGTTGGAAAAACAACTTTCTCAGGCACTCTGGCCAGACTGCTTGCAAGGGACGGATACGAGGTACTGGCAATAGATGCAGACCCGGATATGAACCTGGCATCTTCGCTTGGGGTCGAAAAGCCCCCTAAGCCCCTGACAGAATTCAAAGACCTGATTCAGGAAAGGGCAGGTGCCCCAGGCGGAGCTTTCGTCTACAACCCTAAAGTCGATGATATTGCGAGCAAATATGGCGTTATAGGACCCGATGGAGTCAGAATGCTTGTTATGGGTACCGTAGACCGCGGAGGAAGTGGATGCATGTGTCCGGCCTCGGCTTTCCTGAGGGCTCTTCTCAGGCACCTTATGCTCAAGGATAAGAGTGCAGTGATCCTTGATATGGAAGCAGGGATCGAACATCTCGGAAGGGGCACTACAAGAGGAATGGACCTCATGATCATTGTAGTTGAGCCTGGAGCAAGATCGCTTGAAACGGCTGAGAGAATAAAAAAGCTGTCTTCCGAAATAGGGATAAAACACCTTGCTGCCGTAATTAATAAAGGAGGCTCAGGAAAAGTTAACGATAAACTTGAAGAGATGGGCATCCAGATACTTGGAGAAATTCCCTTTGACACCATGTTAATGCAGGCCGACCTGGAGAAACGGGCTCCTATTGAGGTAGGCGGTGAAGCTGTTGACGCTATAGTAAAAATAAAGGAAAAACTGATGGAAGTCGTTGAAGAGATCGAGATCGAAGAGGAAGATAGCAAGAACAAAAAGTAAAGGCCGATTTCCGGCCCTGCACTTTTCATCTCAGATTTCTAAAATTCTTAATTCAATTGAAGTCGCTGTCTGGAGAGTCAGTTAAAGTTCCTTTTTTATAAATAACTTCCAGAAGCCTCAATTTCTTTTCTCTTATAAGAACATCAGTCGGATCGATATCAAGCGCGTTATCATAACACTTCATAGCTTCCCCATATCTTCCAAGGCTTTCCAGCGCTAAACCTTTCTGATATAACGAGAATACATCATCAGGATTTACTTTCAGAACCTCATCATAAGACTCGATCGACTTTTCAAATTCACTCAGGTTGTTAAAGGCAAAACCTTTGAGGCACCTGATCCCCAGATTTTCAGGATCGATTTCAAGAGCCCTGTCATAGCAGTCAAGAGCTTCCTTTGATTTCCCCATCCTGTCCAGGGCGAAACCTTTCTGGATCCAGGCATCGAGAAACAAAGGGTCCAGAGCTAAAGCTTTATCATACAGCCTGAGTTTGTCTTCGTAACTGCCAGTCTCACCAGCTTTGACAAGGAGCTGTTTGAGATCCTCTGGTTCTTCGGTTTTTTCTGCCGCTTGCGACTCCTTTTGCTTTGCTTTATCCATCTTTTCACTCACATTTTCTTCTGTCATATCGGAATCCTCGCTTTTCCAGTGAAAGCTCATTCCGGATCCCTTCCGGTTTTTTGCCACACCTGGTCGTTTTTACATTTCACGCATGGAACCAGAGCTAAAACTGGTATTTTGCATTTTTTGTTTTCAATGAGATATACTTTTTCTGATTCGAATTTTCCCTAATATAAAAAAACTGTCCTGTAATTGGAGGAGTACAGTCGATTCTTAAACTCAGGATAGGAGGAATTTAACCTATTTCTAAGCCCAAAAAAGGACAGGAATAAACGTATAAAAAATAATGACTGAAGGAAAATAAAAAAAGAAATTACTTAGAGGGTTTAGCCTTCTGTCTTTGGATTTCTGAAAGAATTCTTACCTTTACTTCAAGCGCAGGAACGAAACCAGATTGCAATTCCAGGGCTCGATTACAGCTTTTCAATGCTTCCTCCTGTTTACCCATTTCCGAAAGGACAAAACCCCTGGCTGCCCAGAAGCGGGGCTCTTTAGGGACGAGCTGAAGCGCCTTATCGTAAATCTTCAGTGCTTCCTCGTACCTGCCTAGTCTGGAAAGCACACTTCCGGCCGAAGTAAGGGCCTCAAGGTATTCAGGCCTGATTCGAAGGGCTGAACTGTAAGCTTCAAGAGCTTCTTCTTCTCTACCGAGGGCCGAAAGTATGGAGCCTTTTCCTGCCCAGGCTTCAGCATATTCTGGAGATCTCCGAAGAATTTTATCGTAGGTTTCGAGGGCTTCTTCAAACCTGCCAAGCCTTGCAAGAACAACTCCTTTATTGTCCCAAGCAATTTCAAAAGCCGGTTCAAGCTCAATTGTCCTGTCATAAGCCGCAATCGCGTCTTCAAGCCGGCCCAGTTCCGAGAGAATAACGCCTCTATTATACCAGACCCTGTGATCGTCAGGAATAATTTTCAGAACCTTTGCGGTAAGCTGCAGGGCAGTTTCAAACCGCCTGGCCTTATACATGAGCACAGCCTTCTGAAAGAGAGCTGTGGCGTCCTGTGGATCCTTTTCAAGCCGTTCAGCACAGGCCTGAAGTTCTTCGAAAAACGACAAGGAGGCGTAAAGGTCTCTTACATTCAGGAAAATAGGCAGGATTTCATAGATATTTCCATGAAAAGTAAGTTTTTTTGCTTCCGTGTTATATAGAAAAGCGGCCGATTTCCCTTGATCGACATCTTCTTCAGGTGCACCTTGCTTTTTTTTGTTACGGGAAGTCTTTTCAATTTCTAGAATATTTTCTGTTTCTTCAGCTTTTTTTATTTCTTCATTATTCTTTATTTCCCCAGCTTTTTCTGTTCCGTCAGTATTCTCTATTCCTTCAGTTTTTCCTACTCCTGCTGTTTTCTCGTTCTCTATTCCTTCAGTTTTTCCTAATCCAGCTATTTTCTCTTTTTCCATTTCTATAATCACTGTTTTGAACCCGGAAAAAGCTGCTGGGGAAAGAGGAGAATTATTAGAGACTGAAAGCACAGATCGGAGGTGTTTTCCGAGTTTTCTATCCTTTTTGTGCCATAAGACCATTGAAGCGCCCTGGCATTCGTTGAGGAATTTTTCCAGGCAAAGCCTCTGCGATGCCTGACTCCCTGAATGCTCAAGCGCAGAAAAGGCTGAAATTGCTGCCCTGCAGTGTTCCCGAAGTTCGTTCAGGGAAATCTTTGTTTTGGAAGTGTAAGCCTCCGTTTTAAGCCCTCCTTTACCTCGTTCAGATGCGGTCGGAAAAAGTGTCGCACAGTGAGCTTCTCTCAGATGGCAAAAACTTGCCTTTTACTGCAACTACAAGTTTTACGGATGATCCTGCAGGGGACTTCGTACCTGGTTTCGGTTCCTGCCTGATAATATCTCCAGCCATAACCCCTATGGGTAAAACCACCTTTTGTTCGACAACCTCTCCTGCTGTAAGCCCGGCTTCTTCCAGAATTTTAATGGCTTTCTGAAGGGGCTGTTTTACAACATTCGGAACTTCCACGTTTCCTGTAACAGTTCCGGGTCCTGCCAGGGTTTCTGGCCCTTCCACGCTTTCTTTTACTTCCAGGACCTCTTCGAGCAAGTCAATTGCCCCGCTAATGCGAAGGAGAGTCTCTTTCAGAGTTTTTTTTCGGTCTTCAAGTTCTGCAAGCTTTAATTCAATGTCTTTAAGGATTTTCTGCCCTGATTCATATTCTGCCCTGAGCTCAGTTAAACGCTGTTCAAGTTTTACTTCCATATTCCTGGATACCCCTTCTGGTTATTTATTTCAATTTGATTCAATCTTTTTCTCTTTATTCGAAATATTTCAATTTATCAGGAATTTTTTATATTATCAGGAATTTTCGGTTCTATTCGAACTCGGCCTTTTTTAATTCAAACAAGCCGCAGTCGACTATTTTAGATTATTTTTTTTGCATTTATTGCCTGATTTTACCTTTTTGGCTTTGTTGCCTGGTTTTACTTTTTTAGTTTTATTGATTGTTTTATTATTATTTTCTTTTATAACAGATACTTTGTAGCTCTCTGTATATTTCCAACCCAAATACCAGATACTTCGTAGCTCTCTGTACATTTCCAGCCCAATACATTTTAAGTTTTATATTTTTACACACCATCGGATTGAAAATGTAAAATTTCTGGAGCAAAGGAAAAAAATCTCTCTGAATTCAAAATGGAAATAGAACGATTGCTTTGGAGTTATAATCGGCTTATTGTCCGATCTCTAATTAAAAATTCATTTATGAAAAGATATATTTACAAAAAGTACAGGATCACAGGCAGTAAGATGACTCCCATTGCATGGGATTTCCTGACATTCATAAAAGAAGAGAGCATTCCTATTGGGGTAGAGATCACAAAAATGAAAAACCCGAAAAGCCCTGTGAAAAGATAAACCATTACTCCAAGTCCGATAAGAACACCTGTACAGAGTCTGCTGTAATTAACTTTCTTTAGAAAGAAATGAGCGTTGTTTCCTATCCAAATCGTCGAAAAGTATGAAAATAGCGAAGTTAAGACCATAGCAGCAAAAAAGAGCAGCAGTACAGGTAAATCAAGTATATTTGTCTCCAGAATATCTTCTACGGCAACCATTGCCCCACTTCGTGTCCTTCCGATCACTACAAAAGCAACAAGCCCGAAAATTGCATTTGAAGTGTTTACTCCGGAATTTGAAATTATGAATTCCTTCGAGCTCTCAAGCGTTGAAGGATTACTGGCATAGGGGTCAGAATAAAGAGAGGTTTTTAACTTTCCGATCTCGGGTTCGGAGGTTTTTTTCTTAAGTGGAATCCTGTCAAAATCGACCTTTGCAACAAGGCCTGTAAGTAGTGCTGCAATCGCTGAAGAGAGACCTGGCAGCCATGCCACAAGCGAACCTGCTGCACTGCCTGTAAGGATTCCTCTAAAAATTCGTTTTCGAGAAAGCTTGAGTGCCGACACTGACTCTTCGGGAATATTCGAGCTTGTGAGAAGGCTTATTATTAGCTGGGAAGCCCCGAAAAGCCCGCTCAGAAGGGGCAAGAGTATGGAAGGCTCGCCAAAATTAACAACCGGAACCATAAGGGATTCCCTATCAAAAGCGAAGAGTCCAAGCATGCCTGTGATTAAAAACAAAATGAGGGCAAAAACTTTGTACTTATATTTTGCAAATGGGCTTTTCTCCTTTGAATCTTCAACGCTTTCATTTTTTTCACTTGCAAGCATTAAAAAGACAATTAAAATAAGAATCAATGCCATATGTGCTTCAACATAAGGATAAATGGCCTTAAAGAAAAGCGAAAACGGCAGCACGAAAATAAGGGAAGCAACTACCGAGCCAGCGCTTCCGAGTGCTGAAAGCCGGACTGCCTCAGCTCCTGCCCCATCAAGCAGAAGCCTGTGCCCTGGCAGGACCATTAGCGCGGTATCCCCATCCGGTGCCCCTAGAAACACTGAGGGGATCACGTCGTGGAAAGTCTGAGAGACAGCATTTGAGAGGATAATCACGGCTATGTAAAAAGGGGCAAGCCCTTTTTCAGCCAGGAAAGGGGCAAGGGCTATAAGGGCAAGCGCAAAATTATTGTTATGCACTCCAGGCAGGAGCCCTGAAATTATGCCAAGCAGGTAACCTCCTAAAACTGACAAAAAAAGTAAAATTAATGAAACACCTTCCACCCGGCCAGCCCTCTGAAACTTAATTGAATTTTTGTGGATTAGATCCAACTTTTGTGAGATACACCAGAGAGTATAATCATTACTATTTAAAAATATTTCTACTATTTACTGATTATGAAACATTTTCGCTCACTTATAGTAAAAAACAAAATAAATTGCGTTTCATGCTAAGTTATTTATTTTTTCTGCTTTCTGTATACCTTGCTTTCTGTATACCTTATTACATTAGCCCATATACATGGAAATTCGTTATTTTTGTTTTTTCTCCACTTCCGCAGGTGCGACAAGAAGCTATGCTATGAATTCCACCACTGAGCTACCTTTTCTATTTGAGGTAATCCTACTGTAATATGGTGCAACGAGAGTTATATCATGTATTGCGGAACAACCCGCCATTCTATTCATTCAGAACGCCCCTACTCTAATGTACACCCCTGGTAATGGATTTGTGCAAAGTTCAGAGGACAACTAGATGCAAAACTGAACCTGACAGTTTCGATCGATTCAAAAAAGGTACATATGGAGTTAATCCCAAAACTCAAAATTGCTTCTCTGAATCCATATTCTGAATAATTAGTCGAGCTTCAGATTATGGAAGATACTCTGAAACTTTACTATTTTTGAGAATAAAGTTGGTTTTGGAATGAACAGGTGGGATAAAAATCGTTAAGTCAAGTAGTAATAAGTACTTTTATTTCTCTAAATCTCTAAGAAAAGGTAGTTAGAAGCAAAAGCAAGAGCTGTTAAGAAGAAGTTACAGGAAGCAAAAGAGACTAAGAATAACGACTGAGAGCAAGGACTTCAAGAGCAAGAGCCGAAAAAGTTTAGACTCCTCTTTTCCTTTTCAAAAATAGCCCGCACTTACAGTAGTCCAATCCTTCACAGTATTTGCCTCCTTTCTGGAAATATGGGCATGAATTGCGGTATTTGCATTTAGTATTTATTATGAAGGATAATATATGCATTTTTACACCTCCCAATATATATTAGATACTTTGTTCAAATATTTAAAATGTATCTTTTTCTTATTTTCCTGATATCCCAAATATGTAGCCCCAATTTTCAGGCCTTTAACAATTAGGTAGTGTTAAGATTATCATCAGGATGGTCATCTTGTGGATAGAAGGTCGACTGCCATCTATTTTATAGGAAGAGCATCGCAGATATCTTCAAGCTGGTTGTCTTTTTCAAGCTGGTTGTCTTGATGATAAGTATAGAATATTCGTAAAAAAGAATTCAAAAGATAAACAGACAGAGTCTCAAAAATCAAAAACTTATTTTTCACCCAGCTTTTTTAGAATTTTTTTCATGCACTTTCTCCACCGCACTTCAGGCAACCTTGTGAGTAGTCTCTTCTCTTGTAGTATCTCCTTTTTATTCGGAAGGTTCTTTATATCCCAGACGCTGTTGAAAGCTTTCTTGTAAATACCTGTCCATCTCTGGCAGTTTTACCCTGACCGTTTTTGTCAGTTCAGAATTCGTCTTATACGGCACTTGTCCTCTATTTAAATATGGGAGATTATTTTAAAAGAAATTTGTATAGAAACCTGGCTGAATCATTATGCTCTTCCTGGGACCTGTGTCAACAAAATCTTCAGGTAAATTTCAACGATTGAATCAGGAATCTACTGCCTGTTTAGTTTATCGTTGTCTCTCACTCAAAACAGTAGATGCAGAGTTACGAAAAACCAGAATATGTGTAAAAGAGGTCTCATACAGTTAAATAAAATAAAAATAATATATTATAATATAATTTAATATAAAGATTATAATGTTCTATTTTTTCCATACTACAGATTTACAGAAATGCAATGAAAATAACACATTTTCTTCAGATAGCGTTTTAACCGAACACAATTGTCTATTTTTACCGGTTTTTACCTTTGAGTTCATGCTAGCATATGGCCACTGAAGGCTTTTTAATGCTGTTATTCTCTCTGGTATTCCCGGAAGTGACTTCGGTTATTTTGAAATACGGCAACCCTTTGATGGCCAGATGGGCCATAGCACCTTCAATATCCAGAGAAGGTTCCTTTATTTTGTCCGGGCTTGCTATGGCGTTGAGCAGCTCCTCAAGGGCAGGGCTATTCGAACTCCACGTGCCATCGCTCCGGGTCTCGGCTTTAAAAATTTGCCATTCGATTTTAACTGACATAGTGCTCCCCCTATCAAATGTGCATTGTCCATTTGGACTGCGCACTTAATAAAACAAAAGCTATCAATTATCAAATTTAATTATTTTTATAAGCTTTTGCTTATAATGTTATACTAGTCTTATATTGACCTTCTATATATAGCTCAACTTTCTAACTAAAAATCCAAACTGTTGAGACGGAAGAGAAAGACGGAAAGCGGCTTCTCTATTAAAAACCGTACAATCTTCCAGATTCAAGACATGGTTTTAACGAGCTTAAAATGTGTCGTCGTAGAATTAAACTTGATCTACAAATGGATAAAACTCATAAAGACAGTTTAGGAACTAATTATTGTGCAGAGTCGTTGATTATTGATGAACTCTGACCACTTGTTGAACTCGTAGTGATTATGAAAATTGATATGTTGCCACGCAATACAGGAAACCTGTTTTAGCAAAGCCAAATCTTAAGCTTCATCGCTTTTGCGAGTCTGGCACAAATGGTGAGACAATTGATTGTAGAGCGCACTCGTTCAGGCTTAATTTGCGGCATGCCAGCCAAGGACGATCTTGTGATAACAAGTGTAAAATGACCGTTAGAAGTTGAGTTAGAGACTGCCGCTATAATACTTGATTTTGACACTTAATCGCAGAAAAATAAGAAGGAATTGCATAAAAATAAGAAGGGCATCAAAAGTATCATATAGAAGGACGATTTATATACCTTTATTAGATTTATATACCTTTATTAAGTATTGCAAAATACTTGATCTCTTTTCATTGATCATCGGTGAAAGAATTTTCTTTCCTGAAAACTACCGATTTTGCATTAGAAACCTGCCTTAAATTTTGGCCTATTTACATGAAATCGATGTCATGTTCCGTCTCCGATCAATTGCAATATTCATCAAATATTGTGGAACTGAAGACAATTTATCACGATTTATCACTTAACCGAAGACACATGGATCTCTTTTTCGAGTTTTATCTTTAGGAATCTTCTTCTGGACACCTGAAGATTCTCAAGAAATAAATTAAAAAAGGAAAAACTCTGAAATTAAAATGAAAAGAAGAAAATAAGCCGAAAAAGAAAAAATAATTAGAGAATATGTATAAAAAATTCTGAAAATAGGTAAAAAAGCTGTAAAAACGCTCTTCTGTAAAAATACATAAAAAGCAATATATATGATCTATTCCTTTCCTAAATGAATTCTGGCATAGAATAATTGAAAATAATTAAATTATATCTGTTTGTCAGATTTCAGCCTTTCAGATTATTTTCAGGCAATTGGCAGAAAAAAGGATTCAAATGACAATCAAATGCAAAAAATGCAATCATGAAGCCATCGTTTTTCAGAAATATTCCGGGATGCACCTTTGCAAGAAACATTTTGTAGAAGATGTCGAAAGGAAAATCAAACTGACAATACGAAAAGAGTATAGTATCCGTAAAAATGATGTGATAGCTGTTGCTCTAAGCGGAGGTAAGGACAGCTCAGTTGCCCTCTATATAGTGCACAAAATTCTGGGAAACAGGCCGGACATTGAAATTGTTGCAATTTCAGTGGACGAAGGAATAAACGGATACCGCCCTCATTCCCTCGAAGTTGCAAAAAGCCTCACGAAGATGCTAGGGGTGAGGCATATCATAAAATCCTTCAAAGAGGTACACGGAGTAACTATGGACGAACTGGCTGCAATGGACCGGGAAAAAGGCGCATGTAGCTACTGTGGCGTCCTTAGAAAAAATATTCTCAATAGGACCGCGCTTGAAATAGGAGCAACAAAACTCGTCACAGGACATAACCTGGATGATGAAGCCCAGACAATTCTTCTCAACCACTTAAGGGGAGATGTGGAGCGTCTGGTCAGGCTTGCCCCGCCTGCAGCTATTGAAGGTCTGGTCTTGCGGGCAAAACCCCTGAGGAATATCCCTGAGAAAGAAGTGGCACTTTATGCCCTTTTAAACTCCCTCCCTGTGGACTTCAGCGAATGCCCGTATGCAGGAGAAGCTTTACGAGGAGAGATAAGGGAACTTCTGAACAACTTTGAGGCAAAGCACCCTGGAACCAAATATTCACTGCTCAGAGGCTTTGACAAGCTTGCAGGGGCACTTATTAAGGAAATGCCGCCCGCAAAAATAGGGAAGTGCAGGATTTGTGGAGAAACATGCACTGAAGATATATGTCAGGCCTGCAAGTTGCTCGGCCGGACTTAAAAAATAGAAACTAAATACATTAAATAAAAAACAAAGTTAAAAATAAAAAATGAGCTTATCCCAAAACCAGCTTTATACTCAAAAATTGATAGGAGTTTAAGAAAAATTTCCCGTGACCAAAAGCTCATTGATTATTCTTAATTCCAGATTCGAAGAAGCGCCTTTGAGTCATGGGATAGGAATAAAAATAAAAGCATTATCCTCTTAGAATTAACCTTTCAAAATTGATCTTTCAAAATTGATCTTTCAAAATTGATCTTTCAGAAATTATCCTTCAGAAAAACCTTTCAGAAAGATCTTCGAGAAACTAACCTCTCAGAAAGACCTTTCAAAAACTAAATTTTCAGAAGCTATCCGGGACGGAGAGCAGATCTGAAGGGTCATAGAGCTTTCTTCCTTTTCTTGTCATGTAGAGGCGTGTCCACAGGACAGTCGTGAGAGGCTGCAGAACCACAATCGGAGCCAGAGACATAATTGCTGTAAACAGGATGTTTCCCGAGTCTACAAATTGATTGACATAACCATTGATCATAGCTAATCCGATAGTGATTATCCAGATAATGAAAACGTCCAGCTTATTATTCGTAAAGAAACGAAAACCTTCACCCAAAGCCTCAAGTGGTCCAAGCTCGTCGATCACAAGGGCATAGCTGCTGAGGGCAAGTACGAGATTGAGAAATATAATATAAGCGATCCAGAGAATGAATCCTATACTTAGCGCTATCATGCCGTTTACTGAAGCTTCTGGATTTTGGATAAACGTAGTCAGGTCCCCTACTGCAAAGGCTCCGGGCACTATAAATATGATTCCTACAAGCAGGAGCAGGGTGGTTAGCAGGATTGTAAGGAAAAGCCTGACGGTGTTTTTTGAACTCGAACCCAGCATATCAAAGATCCCGGTATCTCCTGTTTCAGAAGCTTTTTTTGCCATCCCTATTGCTCCTGCTGTGAAGAAGGACTGCACGAACAATGCAAACAGGAAAAACGCGATAATCACAAATAAGAACAGTCCGAGGTTCTCAGAAAAACCGTTCCATAATATGGAAAGAATTTCCTTATTGGAAAGGGTTGCAGGATCGATAATACTTCCTGTATTAGAGGTAAAAAACAAAATGCCCATCAAGCCAAAGAAAAGGACATAAATAATCATATTGATAAGAAAATTAAGGACGAATGGAATACAGATATTTAAATTTCTAAACCAGCTGTAAAATCCTCTGTTAAGTATTGTTCCAAAATCTTCATACATGTGACGTAACCTTCCAATTATAAGGGCAGTGCTCCTGCATTTCTCTTGCAAACATACCCTAACAGATCGCAAAAGTATAGCTGGCATGCAGGCTCACAGATACCATTTTTGAATACATATGCAGGAAGATAAATATATAATCTCTTATTTTCATACAAAGGTAATACAGGTGGAGGCTAAGTGAAAACCAGGTGAAGACCAGGTAAAAGCTAGATGAAAGCCATAGTGTCGAGTAAATCATCAAGGATTCAATAATTCCGAATAATTGCAATCGATTTTATACGATACTTTGTGGATGATTCGACAATAGTTGATCTGTCTGTTAATTAACGAATTTCCCGCTAAAAAAGATATTTATTTTGGAATCGATACATTTGGATTTATGCAGGTAGCGAGGTCACCATCTATTTCAATTATCTCAAATCTCCTCAATCTCCTCAATCTCTTAAATTTTCTAAATCTCTCAATTCTCTTAAATTTTCTAAATCTCCCAAATTTCCTAATCATCAAACTGGAACCCTACGAAAGTCAACCCATCTTTCTTTTAAAACTCCCTTTTAATCAATTGTTTTCGTTGGCATGGAAATGATTTTCAAGCAATTCAGTATATGTGCTTGTTTCCAAGTAAAAATTTTCTATCACTGTTTTTGAAGATATGTAAATTTATTAAGATTCAAAATGTAACTTATAAAATACCTTAAATATTAAAAATAATAAAGTGATCTTAAATTGGAGATGTAGGAAATGAAAAATCGCTTTATTGCACTATTATTATCAGTTTTTATATTTATATCAGGATCTGGAATAGGTGCTGCAGCTGAAATAATGGTACACAACGGTGAATCAATACAGTCAGCTGTGAATAATGCAACGCACGGGGATGTTATAATTGTAGAACCCGGTACTTATTATGAGAATGTTACTCTCAGTACATATGATATGGTTATTATGTCCCAATCAGGTAATCCTGAAGACACGATAATTCAAGGAAATGGTTTTTACCTCACAGGTGATGCACAGGAGATAACCATTAAAGGTTTTACCCTAAAAGGTACCGATACTTCTTATGGAATAAATCTCGGTCAGTTCTCTAACTGCATAATTGAAAAAAATAAAATCCTGAATTATGGTACAGGCATTGACACAAATCTGTACTCTACTTTTACTATAAATAATAATGAAATTTCAAATTGTAAATCAGGAGTTTCTGTTGGGGAATGTTATTACGGTGCTACTGTCAAAAACAACAGGATTTCTAACTGTGAAACAGGAATCGTTGTGGGAGATTCAGGAAATTCCCAAATTGAGAATAACACAATTACAGAAAATGATCAGGGTATAGCCCTGATGTACGAAGGTCGTGCTGATATTGCCGGTAATACTATAAGCTTTAACAAGAAATGCGGGCTTTACGATAAAGCAGATGCTAGTAGCGAAATCTATAACAATTATTTCAATAACACAGTAAATGTAATTTTTGATGACTATTATGGCTCCCCTAACACCTGGAACACTACCAGAAAAACAGGAAAAAACATTATAGGCGGCACCTATATTGCAGGAAATTATTGGGCTAAACCTGATGGAACAGGCTTTTCTCAAACACATTACGATGTAGACGGAGACGGTATAGCAGAAGATACAGCAAACATTAGCGAAAGTGAGATCGACTACGCAGCTCTTACAACGTCGAATTCTTCAACGCCTGAGCAACCTCCGGCATCAACTAATTCAACAGTCACTCCTTCCGATAACGTAACAGAGACTCCTTCAGAGGAAATTGTAGATAACAATAACAGCAGTTCAGATGGCAGTTCTGGCGACAGTTCAGATAGCGGTTCAGATAGCAGTTCTGGTAGTAGCCACAGCAGTGGAAGTAGCGGTGGCGGTGGTGGTTCCCCTGAACCTCAAACTAACGTTCAAGTCAAGGAACTTTCACAGGCACAGGTTTTAAACGGAAAGCCAGTAATGTTTAATTTTGAAAAGAACGCAACCTGTGTTGTATATGTCAGCTTTGATGCAAAGAAGAACGCAGGTAAGATTACAGCCATTGCCGAACAGCTCAAAGGAAAATCCACTCTGGTTTCAGAACTGAACTCAGGTGAAGTATATAAGTACTTCAACCTCTGGGTCGGAAACTCAGGATTTGCTACCTCAAAGAATATTGAAAACCCTGAACTATGCTTCAAGGTTGAAAAGTCCTGGCTGCAGGATAAGAAGATCGACCAGAATTCAATCACACTCAATATCTACAGTGACAAAAAATGGTCACAACTACCAGCAACCCTGTTAAAAGAAGACGACCAATACCTGTATTTCACGGCACACCCCTCGGAATTCTCATTCTTTGCAATAACCGGAGTAACAACAGAGGGAGCCGGAAATGAAACACAGGCTGAACTTGATACTGAAAACCTCAGTAATAATGCTGGAAGCAATACTGGAAACAATACTGGAAACGCAACAACTGGTGTTGAGCAACCTTCTGAGCAAGAAGAAAATAAAGGTATTCCGGGCTTCGAAATGATTTACGGAGTAATCGGGCTTACTGGAGTGTACCTGCGTAGAAGAAGGTGATCATCTGGAGAGTTTCAAAATTACTTTTGACAGGATTGAGTCTTGGCAGGATTGAGTCTTGACAGGATTAAGTCTTGAAGGAATTAAAGATGAAATTACAGTACTGCCTAAGGGGTGAGGAAATGATTTTAAAAACACTCACCCCTTTTACTGCCTCCTAAAAGCAGAGAAGAAAATATTCTGGTATTAACAATTGCCAAAGCTGTAAAAGAGGCCGAAGATGCGAGAAACATGGTATTAAGCGAAAAACAGGTGAGGATATGAAAAAGTTGGAAAATTACGAGTGTTCTCAGGTTTCTGAAAAATCTGCTGCTGGCGGCGATAACGAAGAAGTCCTAGTCATAGGCCACTGTCTTCTAAACCCCCTTGCAAGAGTAAAAGGAGTAAAACCAGCCCAGCCTATCGATACGCGGGGCGCGAACGTTATCCAGCTCCCCTGTCCGGAAGCCATGTTTTTCGGAATGAAGCGCCGGGAAATTACTAAAGACCAGCTTGACCATCCTGCCTACAGGCGCTTTTGCAGAGAAATCTTTACCCATTTTGCAGACCTGCTCGAAGACCTTGCAGCAAGCGGCGTAAAAATAAAAATTCTCGGCGTCCCGAAAAGTCCTTCATGCGGTGTGGAAATTACCAGTGTTGGCGGAGAGCCAGGCAAGGTGAAAGAATTCCACCACAGGCATGCGCCGGGGCCTGGCGTGTTTATGGAAGAGATTATAAAAGAGCTTACAAAGCGAGATGTAAAGTTTGAGATAGAGGATGCAGGAAAGTAAAAAATTGATAAATATCAGGATCTTCGCTTTTTTCTCTCTAAATATAATTTAATCATTTCGTTAATGTTTGGTCCTACACCACAAATATTGGGATTTAGCGTAATACTTCTATTGATTTTTTCCAGTAGAGAATCTTCAACACCTGATTCCGATTCAATTTTTTGTATATTTTGAAGTATCTTCAAGATTTCTTTTTCATTCATTTCCGTTTTTTGTAGAATCGCCTTTAGGATTTCCATCAAACCATTTCCGTTGATGACCGTTCCCAGTAACTCACTTACTTTGTATTCATTGTCAGAGCCATCGGGAATATATGTTTCAATTCCCCTCAACTCCAACTTGATTAAGTGTTCATAACCAACAGTTACTTTAGGTTCGTCAGGCAATGGAATTTTTTCTATTGCTTTTAATTTTTCGAAACTGTTGTTTATTTCCCGAAACATCTGGAGAATAACGGAGAAATAGTCCCTTCTCTGGTTTCCATTTACATAAATGCTTATTCTCTTTGCTTCAATGTCTGCTCTGATCACCGCAGTAGAATGGTAACCTTTGTTCTCCAGAACCACACCTGTGCGCCAGCGCAGATCATCTTTTATATCTCTATTCATCTTTACGATAAAACGTGGCATTACCGAAGGAGGAAGAAAATCATAGTCTATTACAAACCTTAGAGTTCCTTCGTAATCAAATTCAAAATCAGGTTCCTGAATTTCCAGCGAAGCGGGAAGGAGAACAGTGTTATCATCAATATCGTAAGATAGTTCAAATTTTTTCATCAAACTAACAAAAAAACCATATTGATAGGGAGGATAATAAAAATCTGCTTCAGTATTCTTCTTTAATATCTCAGGAAGCATGCTGTCAGGTTTTAGAATTCCTTTAGATTCGGCAATTTCCCTTGAGTTAACGATTTTATATACAGCATTAGTTACCCATTGAGGTTCTAAAACATATGTATTTAATAGAGGTATGTCTCTGAAATGAAGTATTACACCTAAGTCATGAAGGAAATCAACAAGGGTGTTCTGTGCTGATTCACTTTTTATTCCTTCTTTATCACACATTTTTTCATATTCTTTATATTCAATGAAGTTATAGTGCTCACAATCTTCATTGACTTTAGTCGAAGGACAGCTTGGACATATTTCTTCAAGCCTGCTCTTTACATTAAACCAGCTTATAGGCCACTTAATCTCAAGATGTTTAACTGTCTTTAACTCATCTTCAAGAATTTTTAGAAATTCCTCAATTCCTTCTCCTGATTTGCAGGATAGCCTGTAAAATCCCCTTATTGACGAATATTTTTCTCGCAGGAACTTCCTGTTTAGTTCAAAAGCTGGATTTTGATCTATTTTATTAATCACAACTAAAACAGGGGAATCTCCACCGAAATATTCTATGAGTTTAAGCCAGTATTCAGGCTTCTCATCTTTTCTTCCATCCAACACCAGAATGTAAAGACTCCTTTTTGACAAAAAGAACTGGTGAGTGGCGTGCATGATTTCTTGCCCACCAAAATCCCAGAAATTAGCCTTGATTTCTCGATCTCCATTATTTATTGCCAACTTCCTGATATTGATTCCCTGAGTTTGTGACTCATTACCATCAACTTCTTCCCCAAAAATTCTCTTCACCAGTGAGGTTTTGCCCGCCTCTCCATCTCCTACCAGCAAAACTTTAACTTCATTTAATGGTTTCTTTTCACCTTCCAACGATTTGAAATAATTGATAACTGCCTCTCTGCCCTGTTTTACAATCTCTACTGGAGGATTTTCAAGAGGATTTCCTTCTAAAAATATTCCTTTTTTTCTTAATTTAGCCTCCCATTTAGTATACAGACCTTCCCACTGAAAATTCAGATTTTCTAAAATTTCTGGAGGTAAAGAAGTCAATCGATTACCAGATATGTCAAGTGTAGTAAGATTTTTGAGTTCTGAGATTTCAGGCGGCAGCGAACTCAATCGATTACCATATATATCAAGTGTAGCAAGATTTTTGAATTCTGAGATTTCAGGGAACAGCGAAGTCAATTGATTATGAGATATGTTAAATTGAGTAAGATTTTTGAGTTCTGAGATTTCTGGAGGCAGCAAACTCAATCGATTAGAAGATACGTCAAGTGTAGTAAGATTTTTGAGTTTTGAGATTTCTGGAGGCAGCAAACTCAATCGATTAGAAGATACGTCAAGTGTAGTAAGATTTTTGAGTTCCGAGATTCCTGGCGGCAGTGAAGTCAATTGATTAGAAGATATGTAAAGTGTAGTAAGATTTTTGAGTTCTGCGATTTCAGGAAACAGAGAACTCAATTGATTAGAAGATATGTTAAGTTTAGTAAGATTTTTGAGTTCTGAGATTTCTGGAGGCAGCTAACTCAATTGATTAGAAGATATGTCAAGTTCAGTAAGATTTTTGAGTTCTGCGATTTCAGGGAACAGAGAACTCAATTGATTATAAGATACGGAAAGTTGAGTAAGATTTTTGAGTTCTGAGATTTCTGGAGGCAGTGAACTCAATCGATTATTATGTAGGTCAAGTGTCGTAAGATTTTTGAGTTCTGAGATTTCTGGAGGCAGCGAACTCAATTGATTATAAGATATGTAAAGTGTCGTAAGATTTTTGAGTTCTGCGATTTCTGGTGGCAGTGAACTCAATTGATTACCAAATATGTTAAGTTGAGTAAGACTTTTTAACTTTGAAATTTCTGGTGGCAGCGAACTCAATTGATTAGAAGATATGTTAAGTTGAGTAAGACTTTTTAACTTTGAAATTTCAGACGGCAATGAAGTCAATATATTTCCAGAAATGTCGAATTGAGTGAGGCTTTTCAACTCTGAGATTTCAGAAAGCAATGAAGTCAGTTTATTTCTAGACACGTTAAGTCTAGCAAGGTTTTTCAACTCTGAAATTTCAGAAGGCAGCGAAGTCAGTTTATTTCCAGACACGTCAAGTATAGTAAGATTTTTTAACTCTGATATTTCAGAAGGCAATGAGGTGAGTTGATTGGAAGAAGTGTTGAATTTGAATTGAGTACTTTTTTTCAAATTAAGTATTTTAGGACTCACAAAAAGCAGTTTACGACCAGAAATATTTAATTTTTTAAGATTTTTTAACTTTGAAATTTCAGAAGGCAGCGAAGTCAGTTTATTTCTAGATATGTCAAGTTGAGTAAGGTTTTTCAACTCCGTAATTTCAGAAGGCAACGAGGTCAGTTCATTTCTAGACAAGTTAAGTCTAACAAGGTTTTTGAGTTCTGAGATTTCTGGAGGCAGCGAACTCAATTGATTATTACGTATGTTAAGTGTAGTAAGATTTTTGAGTTCTGCGATTTCCGGAGGCAGCAAAATCAGTCTTTTGGACGAAAGATCAAGTGTAGTCGCGTTACTTTCTTTAGCTTTTAAAATCAGATCTTTGATTTCATTCAGTTCCATCTGAAGTCCCTGCCTAAAGAAAAACAATAAAAAGCTCAATGAGTCTTTGAAACCGCAATTATTGAAAATGTATTACATAAAATGAAACCTGATTCAAAAAATAGAAGTGATTGTCATCTAAATAACTTTCGATTTTAATCGATAGTGTAGAATAGCCGAAAATGATGATGTAAAAAAACAGAAAACGGAATTTTGTTAATTTGTCATTCCAAAAATTATTCTGAACGTGTAATCTAATTTAATGATTTTTCTTTTTTGCTCGAAAGCTCTATAACACGTTGCATTTCATCAACCGTATTAATATTCATAAACGTTCTCAATTCAGGATCAATTTCCCGAATTTCCGAAACCTCAACAAAAACAACATCCTTCATTTCAAAAACCGGCGTAAGCACGGATCGTCTTCCATTCTTAAAGACTTTTTCAATTTCAGGAATCAATCTTTTTGAATAAACCGCATGTAAAGGCTCAAATTTTCCATCTTCCCTTTTTGGAAGGGCAGCATCATGTCCGATTGCTTTCTCAAAAAGCAGGTCTACAACCCTGAAATTTACAAAAGGCATATCCCCCGCGCAGACAAAAGAATATTCTGCCCTGGATTCAAGCAGCCCCGCCCGGATACCTTCAAGAGGGCCGGCGTCTTCCAGAGTATCAAAACAGAAACGGATTTCACAGGCAGGGAATTTTTCAAGCACAGGTCTGAACTTTTCTTCCTGGTTTTTGTCCCGGAACGAGATAATAACCTCGTCCACAACCCGAAAAAGACTTTCCAGCAGGCGCTCAACAATTGTTTTTCCTTCAAATTCGAGAAGGGCTTTTTCGACTGTGCCCATCCGCCTGCCTCTGCCGCCTGCCAGCACGACGGCACTTCTTAATTTTGTTTTTTCGTTTTCGAGCTCAGCTTCTTTAATTTCAGCCCTTATTACTTCTGTTTTCCCTGTATCTGTTTTTTTAAAGTTTGTTTTTCCGCCCATTGGATCATTTCCGGGTTTCTCTATAATTTCTATTTTCCTTTCTGCTTAGATCTGTTTTTAATTTTCGTGATGTTCTCTGTCTTGAACCCAGAATTCCTCTTTTTCCGTGAATTCCTTCTTCCAGATAGGAGCTTCGGCTTTTATGCGGTCTATGGCTTCGCTGAGGGCGGGAAAAAGCTCCCCCCTGTGGGCGGCTGCGACAACAATGTATACTATATCTTCTCCGGCTTTGATAACACCTACTTTATGGTGGATCAGGACTTCAAGGATGCCTTCTTTTTGTTTGAGTTCTTTCCGGATCTGGTCAAGGACTTTTGAAGCTTCCGGTTCGTATTTTTCGAATTCGAGCTTTGAAGTTCTCTCGTTTCCGGCCAGCTCGCGGACAATGCCGGTAAATGTGCCGATTGCACCTGCTTTTCTAATAGAAGGGTTTTTCCTGATTTTCTTTATCAGGGCTTCCAGGGTGTACCGGTCAGGCTGTGCAAGTGCTATTCCTACAAGCGAGGCTGTAAGTTCTTCGTGCATATCGATTTCTGCCGGCAGCCTGAAAACTACGTTAGAAACGCCCTGAAGGTCGCCAATTACAATTTTCGGAAGATTGCTTCCCTTGAACCCCTCTACCACAGCAAAATCAAGCCCCTGGTCGCAAAGCAGGTCAAGCGCATCCTCAAGGTTCTGGTCTCTGGAAAAACTGACGAGTTCAGTACCTGTTGCCTCTGTGCCTGTTATTCCTATTACTGTGTCAGCCCCGGCATCAAAATGCCTGCCTGTATCGGTCTCTGCTGGATTGAGACTCTGCTCACCCATGTGTTTTATTGTACCCACAGTTCCGAACCCGGAAAGATTCCGGACAAGGGCTGAAACTACGGATGTCTTACCCGATTTTTTATACCCAACAACTGAAATGACTTTCATCAAAGAGCGTTATGCACTTTCCTGTATAAGTAAGGGCCGGCATTTTATTCTTTTTTTAATTTTATAGAGCGTTTTGTGAAGATTCAAATATTGAAACTTTGATATTATCTATCAAGAGTTTGACTAATATTTGACTAACTGTTTGACTAACTGTTTGACTAACTTGTTTGACTAACTTGTTCGACTAACTTGTTTGATTAACTTAAATTTTGGATTTATACAGAAATTTTCCGTCAATGGGAAAGAGGGGGTTTATTATGGAAATAAACAAGGTCAGAATTCAGGATATCCCTGAAGAGGAACGCCCAAGAGAGAGACTTATTCGAAACGGGCCGGAATCGCTTTCGAACGCAGAACTGCTTGGAGTTGTCCTGAGGACAGGATCAAATAAAGAGAATGTTGTCAGCCTATCCAGCCGAATATTCTCAGAATACAGTATCAAGCAGCTCAGTCTCGCAAATGTTTCAAGGCTTATGACGGTTCATGGGGTAGGAAAGGCAAAAGCTGCCCAGATAGCTGCAGTTTTCGAACTTGCCCGCCGTCTTGAGACCTTTGTGGAAGAACCAAAAAGAAAAATCTGCTCCCCAAAGGATGTATATACCTTTATGTACCCTAAGATGCGCGAACAAAAAAAAGAAAAATTTATAACACTTTGCCTTGATACAAAAAATCAAGTCCTGAAAGAAGAAGTCGTATCCATTGGCAGCTTGAATGCGAGTATTGTTCATCCGCGTGAGGTTTTCAAGTCTGCTCTTATGGAATCGTCAGCATCAGTAATCATGGTCCATAATCATCCTTCAGGGGATCCAAGCCCTAGCCGAGAAGATATAATGGTCACTGAGAAAATGATAGAAGGAGGAAAACTCCTTGGAATTGACGTGCTTGACCATATTATTATCGGGGAAGGCAGATACGTGAGCCTCAAAGATGAAGGCTTTGTAAGATAAAGTAACTTAAAGACATAAACTTTGAATGTAGAGACTCTCAATATAGAAGAGTTTAATGTAAGAGAATTCGATAAACTCTCAGTGCAGAAACTCTCAATACAAAAAATCTCAATACAAAAAATCTCAAAATAGAAGCGTTCAATACAAAAAATCTCAATATAGTCACTTTCTGGTCGCTTTCTGGTCACTTCTGTAATTGAAACAAGAATAAAATAACAGGTTGAGAAATACGAAAAAAATAGTTGAAAAAAGTAGTTGAAGACTATGAAAGTTATAGGCATTAACGGAAGCCCACGAAAAGACGGCAATACTGCAATCCTGATTCAAACCGTATTTGAGGAATTAACAAAAGAAGGCATTGAAACCGAACTTATTCAACTATCTGGAAAAAGCATAGAAGGATGCAAAGCTTGTCGGGCTTGCCATAAAAACAAAAATAAGCAGTGTGTCATTACGGACGATTTTTTTAATGAGTGTTTTGCAAAAATGCTTGCTTCAGACGGAATTATTCTAGGATCGCCTGTATATTCAGCTGGTGTTACCTCTCAAATGAAGGCCTTAATTGATAGGGCGAGTATGGTACTTGCAGGAAATCGAGGGCTTTTCAAGCATAAAGTAGGAGCCTCAGTTGTAGCTGCTCGCCGAGGCGGTGCTATAAGTGCCTTTGATACCCTGAACAATTTTCTGCATAGCAAAGAAATGTTTCTTGTAGGGTCAAGCTACTGGAATATGGCTTACGGGAACGCTATCGGAGAGGTAGAACAGGATCAAGAAGGCATTGATAATATGAAAAATCTTGGCCAAAATATGGCATGGATATTGAAAAAAATTCATAATAGTTGAGCATAATTGATCATCTCAACCGGATTAAATAAAGTTTCAAGGTCTCCTTTAAAGTTCCCCTTTAAATACCCTGGACAAAAGTAACAAGTAAACCTACCGATAAAAAGATAAATAGTCATTTTATAAAAGTTAGCTCGTATCGAGCGCGAGTGATTTATTAGATTAGAACCTGTGGACATTTGTTGTCAGGAACTATAATCGAATATCAAAATTAAGTTGTTTACCGATTTATTGTCCAACCAAACCCACACCATCGAATTTCACTTATATCGAACTTCACTTATCGAACTTCACTTATCGAACATCACATATCGGATTTCATCTCATCGAATTTACTAAGATTACGATATCTATATATAATCTTAAGAGATGGGCATTTCGATTAAACAAATTTCCCTCCCAGTTTCTTATTCCCTAAAAAGGAGGTTTTCTGAATTACAAAACATATAAGCGCCTGTGCACTGGACAGCAGGGATATCGAGGAAGTAATCCTTGATGATCCTTATACTGTGCCTTATAGAGGCATTTATGCTATCTGTGACGCAGCAAATGAGTATGCAGAGATAATTGAGCACTCCAATTGTTATAGTGGGGCCTGCTGGTCCCTTTACCATTATGCAAAAGCGCCCCTTGTCCTGAAAGCCCGTTCGACCGGAAATATGATCCGCTATTTCATGAAAACCGGGACCTCAAACCTGGAACTCAAACCTTCCATCGCGGCCGCAGGTATCGAATCAGTGGTTGTGAAAGGGAATGAGGTGGAGATCACCTACGCCGGGTTAGGAGGCGGAGGTGTTGGCGCGACACGTTGCAGGGCATTTGCAGACGGAATTCTTCATTATACGATCTCAGAATCAGGAGGCGAGAAATGCGCAAAGGGGACGGTTGTAGTTCCGCGCAGGGACCGTGTTCTCATAGGCATAGACGACACGGACTCAAAAGACATAGGAGCCACCTGGACCCTGACCCACAATATTGCAAAGAAATTGGACTGCCATGAAGCCGTTTATCTTTCACATTCTCTTGTCCAGCTTTTCCCTGTTCCGGAAAAAACCCAGAACTGCATGTCTACAGTTCTTGAATTCGGCTGTGTGAATGAAAAAGCGAAATCAAGGCTGATAGATACTTTCAAAAAAGCGCTTAAGAAATACACCGCTTCATCCCAAACCGGACTGGTTGTCCTTTCGGATTTTTATGCAAAAGGACTATATAAATACAGCAACCGCTGTCGGACTGAAAGAATCTTGAAAGCCGAAGCTTTGCAGTGCGCCAGAGAAAACGGTGTGGAAGTCCTGCTTGATGGCAACGGAGTAATAGGTGCACTTGCCTCTCTCCCCTGGTTCGGAAGACCTGATGAGTCCATAATTCCAGGTACTGCGATCAAGCCTCTTGATATCGAAGAGCTTAAAAACAACGTTTAAAAAATCTAAAAACAGGATAAAAAGCAAGGACGCCGAAATAGAAACCTCAAACCGGATTTAAATTGCTTGAACACTGAGTTCGATGGAACTCAAGTTTCAAACCGGTTTTACGAAACTTTGAATTCGGCATCTCCTGAATTCCACAGCGTGGGGTCAATTTGAAAGAAAAAAAAGAAGCACCAGAATACACCGGGTTTGAAGCCCTTTACCTTGCAGCCCTTGACAGTGATGTCAGCTTCATAACAGGTGTCCCCGGCTATCCTGTTACCTCCCTTATGGAACTTTTTTTGAGAATACCCGCGGGAAAAGAGCTTTTAAATGCCTCAGAAGAAAAAACCCTGGATTCCAGGGAGGCAGCAGCTTTCGAGATAATGCGAGATGCCTCCAAAATACAGGATTATAGTGCCAGATGGCTCACAAACGAGAAAGTTGCCCTTGAAAACGCTCTAGGAGCATCAGTTTCTGGCAGAAGGGCGCTTGTGATTGTAAAGCACGTGGGTATGAACCTGCTTTCGGATCCTCTTATAACATCGGTCACCCACACCATAGGAGCCGGCCTTGTCATAATTGCAGGAGATGATCCCGGTGTAAAGGGCTCTCAGAATGAACAGGATTCTCGCTGGTATGGCCGGATAGCAGAGATAGTAGTATTTGACCCGGCTTCGCCAGATATGGCATACAGGGCACTTAGACGAGCTTACAAGCTTTCGGAAGAGACAAGGACGCCTGTTCTTCTGAGGGTCACTGCAAGCCTGGAAAAAACTAAAGAAAAAATAAACCGCCTTCAGAAGTCTTCTTCTCTCCATCCTGAGTTTGACCGTGCAATCTGGAAAAACCGAATGGTAGAAAAACACAGGCTTTTTCACTTAAGAACCTACCCTCTGCTGGAAGAGGAAGCTGAAAACACCGACCTTAATGAGATAAGGGAAAGGACAGCAAAAAATACAGGAGACGGATCAGGTTCGGGGCATGGATATCTGGGGATCATTTCCTCAGGTTTCATGTCCTCAATCGTGGAAGAATTACTGAAAAAGCAGAACGAGTTTCATGCTGAGGTTTCTCACCCTGAAATTTCTCACCTATCCCTCGGTCTTGTAAATCCTCTCCCCCTCAAAAAGATAAAGGCTTTTCTGAATAGCAATCAGAAGATACTCGTTGTCGAAGAGTCCGAGCCTTTTATAGAGGAACAGATCCGGGTTACTGGCAAGGTTTATGGGAAAAAGACAGGACATCTTCCATACGGGCAGGTTAGACCTGAAGACCTTGAATTTGCCCTTGAGCATATCGAAGAAGAAATTGTAAAACCTGTAGATACTACTTCTCTCAAAGCCAAAAAGAAAAACAGGGTTGGAATCTGCGACGACTGCACGTACCTTCCCCTTTACCGCTTTCTCAGCACACTTGACGTGCGGATTGCAGGTGATATGGGCTGTTCTGTCCGGAGCGCACCCGAGCCCCTTGCAGCAGTTGATGTTAGTTTTGCGCTTGGCTCGGCAATCTCGGTTGCATGTGGCTTTGAGAAAAAGGGCATAGCCGTTATCGGAGATTTCGCTCTGGCGCATTCGGGCATTCTCGGACTCCTGAGTGCCGCGACTACAGGCTGCAATGCGCTTGTGCTTGTACTTCAGAATGAGGTTGCAGCGATGACCGGAGGGCAGGCCGTCCCCGATCTCAGGAAAGTGGTTGAGGCAATAACCCCTGATGTTTCTGTCTTCGAGATCAATGCCAGTGAAGAGGAAGCAGTGGATGGAACTTCGAAAGCGAGAGATGAGACTGATAAACGGGCTGATAAAACAGAAAAAGTTACGGATAAAGCTGAGAATGAGATAGAATCAGGGAACGAAATCGAAAAGACGATCTTGAATCCCAAACTTTCGGAACTGATCCTGGCAAAACTTGTGCTTCCCGGGCTTTCTGTAATATTTATAAAAGGGAAGTGCAGAAAGTATTGTTCTGGAGGATTTTGTTAATTTCCAGAGGCTTAGAGTCCTGAAAAGTTATGAGGCAGAACAACTAAAAAACAGAACAACTAAAAAACAGAGCAACTAAAAAACGTAAGCATAAGAATGGCTCTCAAATAAAATTTTAAATGAATCTTAAATGAATCTTGAATATCAAATATTTCTCACTCGTTTACGTGATTAAGTGTAAAAGTTAGTAAGTGTAAAAATGATTAAGTGGAGAAGTGATTAAGTGGAGAAGTGATTAAGTATAAAAGTGATTAAGTATAAAAGTGATTAAGTGTAAAAATTTTATTTTCTTAAACAAACTACTCTAATTTTTATGGTTTTACCAATTGTAACTTTTTTACGCTTTTATCCAATAACTCAGCCTTAGAGAAACGACTTTCATAATCTTTTTTAATAAAGCTTAACGTACATATTTTTCTGGGCCAGTTTTTATTAATTGTTGACTACAATTGCTTTTTATGATTCTATCGATTGGTAGCATACTTATCTTTGGTACCAAAATCAATCAACTTACTCATGTAGCCTGAATAGTTGCGTTAGTCTGAATATTTACGCTTTACTTTAATACAACTAGTTTACACTTAGTATAAATAGTGATATAGTAATCGCCCCCATAAACACAGGTATCATGCAAAAAACAACGTGGATGTATGTTAATATAAGGAAAAAGATTTTTAATATGCTATCTTTTGTTGAGACTATCTCCCTTGCCAGCCAGCAGATAACCATTAGATTGCCTGGATTTTGAAGCTGCGTACATTTGGATAAATTTTATTAAGTTTGAACTGAATTTTTCTTTTTCCATCCTGTGGTACAGTGTTCCTATGGCTTCATTTATCAAACAAATACCCGTAGTGTTATTTCCTGTACGAGCATTTCCTTCTAATTATATTAACCTCAATTATTACTGGACTTTTAACTAGATGATTCATGTCAAAAAATAGATAATGTAGGAAAACCAATTATCTACAAGGAATAATTATTGGACGTCTTTCAGCGCCTGATACCGATACTTATGAATTTAATACTCAAAAGGGAAATGAGGGGGAAAAATTGGAGAGAAAATTTAAGATTTTACTGACTATTGGGACTTTATTGCTGGTAATGGGCATGCTCCTGAATTTTACCAGAGACCCACTTTTATGGGGGACAGGGACTGTAACTGCATTATTCATGATTCTGCTTTTCAGGATAGACCCTCTAAGTCCGAATGAGTAATGGGAAAAAGGAAAGGGGAGAAAGGAAAGGAAAGGAAAAAGAGAAAAGGAAAAAAGGAAGAAAAAAAATATATTTTCTTCTTCTAAATATCAAAAAACTTAACCATTATGGTTTAAATTTTTTATTAACCGGATTCTTAATTATTACTCTCAACTATTTTATAATTTTTCCATATTTTTATCTCTTTCAATGTACTATTTTCTAATTTTCCTATTCTTACTTCTTTCAGTATATGTTTTTCTAATTTTTCTACTTTTTATCTTTTTTAGTGTACTATTTAGCATATTTTTTTAGCTTGATTTAATTTAACAGAATTTCAGATAGTTTGAAATATTAAATCCAACAAACATAAAAAAGTTAATATTTAAAAATTTTTGACCCCTCTTTACAGGTCTTAGGTTGCAAAACAGGACATCTTAACCTGAAAATCTGAATTACCTAAAATCCGAACCTCTGGACTTAGAAAGTAAACCCCCCTCTGAGCGAGCAAAGCTCGAATAAGATACTGATCCAGAGCGACCGAGATGAAAGAATGAAGAATCGAACTCAGACAGTTATAACACTTTTGATGCTTCTTATTCTTCTGGTTTCCATTTTTACAGGAGGATGCCTGGAGCAAAGTTCCGGGTTAAACGGAAAGAACGGAACTGAAATGATAGAAGAAGTGGACAGTGATAGAAATACTTCTACGAACTATCTGAAAACCGAAGCAGTAAATCTTTCCGGTTTTGAGGCCGAGAATTCATCGCTTGCAGAGAATTACAGGCTTGACGCCCTTGATATAGAACTAAAATCTCCCCAGTACGAACTCCCCCTGAAAGAATCCGATATTACGAATTATGGAAAGTTTTCTCAAAAATTTTTGACCGATGAAACAGCTCTGGAGAAGCTGAAAGAAAATGGGTTTGTTGTAATTTCCAACCCTTACAATTCGAAAGAAGATGACATTACTGCTATGTATAACAACCTTGAAAACGAAGGGCAGTTGATTTTCATAACTTCAGATACGCTTCTCCACCTCTACCACGTCCAGTTTGATGACAGTATGAGCCAGATCGAGCAAAATAAGTTATACGATCTTTTGTGGGAACTTGATAAAGCTCTGCTTAATACATCTGTAGAGGATTATAATAGAGCTTCAGGAGAAGAAAAGGAAGCCGCAAGAAGAAACGCAGCCTACTTTTCGGTTGCTTTGAGCCTGCTCCAACCCAAAGAGGAACAAATAAAAGAGGTAACGGGCTTTTACAACCCCGAAGCAGGAGTATACTTTGACCCTTCAGCAAAGGAGAAATATCAGTTTGAGATCCCTGAGTTTGTAAAAACAGATGTTGAAGCCGAACTTTCCCTGATCGAAGCTCACCAGGGTTTTGAACTTTCTCCAATTTTCAAATATCAAGAAGATTATTCCCAGTACGTGCCGCGAGGTCACTATACTCACTCCGAAATACTGCAAAACTATTTCAGGGTGTTTATGTGGCACGGCAGGATGAGCATGCTTCTGAAGGATAAATTGATTGAATCGGAAGACCCTGCAAAAGATGCCCGCATCCAGACTATCCAGGCAGGACTGATAAGTTCCCAGCTTAAAGACAATCCCGACCTCTTCAAGAAATGGGACCGGATCTACGAGGTTACAGCTTTTTATGTGGGCATCTCTGATGATCTCGGACCTTACGAATATATGGAAGCAATGGAATCGGTGTTTGGAAATGGGTCAAAGAACTTTAACGCAACAACAGTGGAAGAACTGAAAGTAAAGCTTGCTGGGTACCGGAACCCTGAAATCTACGGAGGTACTGGAAGTGGAGCTCATGATCTCATCCTAACAGCTGAACAGGCCGATGAACTCCTTGAGGATACGAAAGGTTTCAGGTTCATAGGGCAGCGTTTTATCCCTGACTCTTATATTTTCTCCAGGCTTACTGGCCCTTATACAAAAGAGTACACTGGAAATCAGGAGTATGTGCCGTTTACCTATATAGCTTCCGAATACGGGAACAACAGAGGTTTCCCTCGTGGTCTTGATACGATGGCTCTGCTGGGATCGGAAAGGGCTGTTTACTGGCTTGACGAACTGAATGATTCAAGTTATAAAAATTACAGTCTCAGGTACGGAGAACTGGATTCGGAGTTTTCGAACTTCAGCGCAGCTGACTGGAACAGAAACCTTTACTGGTCCTGGCTTTATTCCCTCCAGCCCCTCATGAAAAACTACGATTCAGGCTACCCGACTTTTATGCAAACCGACGCCTGGCAGGACAAGGAACTGAGTACATCGCTGGCTTCCTGGACCGAACTTAGGCACGATACGATTCTTTATTCAAAACAGCTCTATGGAATTGCAACGTCGCTTCCTGTATTTGGGGACAACCCCGTGGGATATGTGGAACCTGTACCTGAATTTTATAACAGGCTGTTAGCCCTTACCAGGATGACTGAAGATGGGCTTGAGGAACTGGATGTGCTTGATGAAGATACAGGAGGAAGATTCGAAAGCCTTGAGAACGTGCTGGAAAGGCTTATCGAGATCTCCGAAAAGGAACTTGAAAACGAGGAACTGACAGAGGAAGATAAAGTTTACATCTCCAAGTTTGGAGAAATGATTCTAATGAGTGCAAGTGTTGACGAAGAAGCCAGGAAAACTACCCTTGTTGCAGATGTTTACACTGAACCAAATAATGGACTCGTACTTGAGGAAGGAACAGGATACGTGGATATGGCGATTGTGGCTTATAAGGTTCCTGACGGCAGGATTTTCCTGGCTGCAGGGCCTGTTATGAGCCATTATGAGTTCAAGCAACCTATGCCCGATCGCTTGACCGATGAAAAATGGAGAGAAATGCTTGAGGCAAAACCACCGAAAAAGCCGGAGTGGGGTTTGACGTACAGGGCTTAAGCCCTAAAAACATTTTTTAAATTTATTATATTTCAATTTAAATTTTTCACTTTCCTTTTAAGTCACCTTTGATTGGTTAGAGCCGGTGATATATAATATGGATTTGAAAAGATACCTTTTGATTAAGAAGAAAAGACTGATACTCTTTCAGCTTACTCTTTCACTGATAGTACTTTTTACATTGATGAGTCCTGCTATGGCAGACGAAGATCCTGAAGAGACAGCAAGTCCTCAAAATCCCGTTCAGGTCGTTGGACCGGTTTCCGATTATGGGCTAGATCTGGATGAAGATGGGCTGTATGATTACCTGGTAGTTAAGTTTAATGCTCAGAGTGACGCGCCTTCTACTTATTTTTTCACAGGAGACCTGAGTGTAGACCTGGGTTATCATGAAAGTAAGGGTTCAACATTTCATGAGTTTCGTGCAATTAACCTCGCAAAAAATTCCACCTACCTGTATGGAAATACCAGTACGGTTCTCCTCGATTTTGAAGGCGGAAGAATCCGTGAGAATGAATTAAACGGCCCCTATCAAGTGGAAATAAGTTTAAGTAACGGAAGCTGGGGGTTTGGGAGGGGTCTTAAATATACAACAGAAGCATATGAGTTTGCGAAATTCGAACAGCCGGAACTCTTGCTTTCGGGCCCTGTCCGCTCAAAAACTCAAGCACTTAAACTTGCCAGGCAAAGTGCTGCTGAAGCAGGGTTAAACCTCGGAGAATTAAAGGATATAGACATTTCTTCTAAAAGAAACGGAGAAATCTGGATTTTCAATTTTGAACAAAACGGCACCTATGAATGTTTTGCTATTGAGGGAAATACAGTTGAGGATGTCAGGCACTGGACTCTAAATGAAACAGCAACAAAGAAAACTTCAGCTATTCCTTTCCTACCTATGAGTTCCACAGTTACACTGCTTGCAGTTGCATGTCTATTTGCAAGGGAATCTACCGCCAAAACCACAGGCCAAAAAGCTTCTGCATCAAATAAAAAGCCCAGATCAGAAAAATAACTGGAAACGGAAAAATAACTGGAAACGGAAAAGTAACTGAAAGAGGAAAAGTAACTGAAAGAGGAAAGGTAACTGGAAATAGAAAAATAACTGGAAATCGAAAAATAACTGGGAATAGAAAAATTAACAGGAAATAGAAAAATAACTGGAAATAGAAAAATAAATAGAAATCAAAAAATAAATAGAAACCAAAAAATAAATTAAACAAGTTTTAAATGAGGAAAAAAGTAAATGAATCTATGTGAAAGATTCAGAGTTTTCAAATAGAAAACTTCTCCTCTCCCTTTTCCGTTGTTTTACTTTCCTGCCTGACCTGAGTAATCAGCCTTTCGAGTTGATCCCGTGAGATGCTTTTATGCTTTTCTTCGGTGCAGACCTTGACTTTATCGATCAGGGCGCAGAGTTCTTCCCGCTCAAGGCAGAAGCCTATGCTGTTAATAATGCCTTTTAAGGCTTTTGTGCCGGTATGCTTTCCTACGACAAGGTTGCGCTTCCCGCCGACCATTTCCGGGAGGAAGAGTTCATAAGTACGTGGTTCTTCCAGGATTGCTGCAACATGGATTCCGGATTCATGGGTAAAGGCGTTTTGTCCGACAACCGCTTTATTTATCGGGGGCGTGATACCTGAATATTCCGAAACCATTCTGGAAAGCGAAGTTAGCTTCGTGGTGTCATAGCGGTCAATACCGTACTGAACCCTTAGGGCTACCATTACTTCTTCAAGGGAAGCATTTCCTGCACGTTCCCCGATCGCATTAACTGTGGTATGGAGCTGTTTTGCACCGGCTTCGGCGGCTGCAAGGGTATTTGCGGTGGCCATTCCGAGGTCGTCATGGCAGTGGATACAGATTGAGGTATTAACTTCCTTGAAAATTTCACTAACAAGATAGTGTGTCGTTGTAGGGTTAAGGATACCGATCGTATCTGCAAGGCTTACGTACTGCACCTTATATTCGTTTTCGACTTCTTTGAAAGCCTTTTTCAGACGGTCAATCGGGGTCCGGCTAGCATCTTCGGCTGCAAAACGTACTTTTAACCCGTGATCGGTCGCATATTCAATGGTTTCCTTAGCACAGCCAAGCATCTCCTCCAGGCTTCGATGATACTTGTATTTGAGGTGCATGTCCGACATTGCAATAAAAATACTCACAATATCGACATCACATTCAAGTGCAGCGTCCACGTCCCCTTTTACTGCTCTTGAGAGGCAGCAGATCCTTGAATTAAAGCCCTGATTTGCAATTTCCTTAACGGTTTCCTTTTCATTTGCGGAAACTACCGGAAATCCGGCTTCTATAACTTCGACACCCATAGAATCAAGTTCACTAGCCATTGCCAGCTTCTGCTCCTTTGTGAACACAACGCCTGGAGTCTGTTCCCCATCACGTAAGGTCACGTCACAGATTTCGACATCTAGGGGGCGATATTCGATAAAATCCATAAGTTTGTTTCTGGAATACTGCTCGCTCTCTGACATTACTACTACTTCCTGTGATTTTTAATTACTGAGAGGCATTTTTTTAATTATTTTTAATGACATATAGATAATTTATCTGAAAAATAACTCAAAGGCTGAATAAGAGGTACTGGGGCTCAAATGTCCCTAAAAGTCAGAAAATCTTGTATCTCGTCAAAATTAAGCATAGCTTTACCTGCATATGTATAAATGTTTTCCTTGGAGGAATAGAATTTCCGGTAACGGCTTCTCGAAAAACTGGATAAAAATGAGCTCAAATTTGACAAATTAACTTACATCAGTAGATTTTAAGTTAAAGGTTCATGAGAAGATTAAAAGATCTCCAGACCAGAGAAAAACACTCACCCTAATAGGAAATAGACTATAAGTAAAGGTCTTTCTCTGGGAATATGTAAAGATTTTTTTCAATACAAAACGAAGGCTTTCTCTCAAACTAATAAGTGAAGATTTTCCCAGAATAATAAGTAAAAATTTGCTCTCAGGTAAGTTTTCTCTGGACCCTTTCATAAAAGCAGGTATCTGAAGTCCTTACAAAGCGCGCAGGAAATCTGGATTTCTTAAGTTTGACAACATCATCAGGTTTGATCCTGTAGGACCTTTGTCCGTCAATCGCAATAACCGCCTCTTTTTTTGGAGCCGACAGCCTTATAGTGATCTCGCTGTCTGAAGGGATAACCCAGGGCCTTGAGGAGAGTTTAAAAGGAGCGACAGGAACAACCACGATAGCATTTACCCTTGGACTTATAATAGGGCCGCCTGCGCTCATCGCATAGGCAGTAGAGCCTGTAGGGGTTGCAAAAACTACACCATCCGCACGCATCGAGTCAAGAAGGCAATCTCCAACATAAACCTCAAACTGAATGATCTTCGTAGGCTTTGCAGACATTATTGCAATCTCGTTCGTTGCAGTCTCAAGCATTTCCCCGTTAAGGAACACATCGACTCGCATTCTATCGCTGTAGGAAAAACCGTAAAGCACCTCTTCTATGGTTTCAATGGCATTTTCGGGCTCAACATCTACAAGAAAGCCAAGAGTACCCATATTGATTCCAAGTATGGGAAGAGGATCTTTCATTTTGGCAATATTCCGGAGGACTGTACCGTCCCCTCCTACGCTGATAATGAGTTCCACTCCTTCTTCCCTCATTCTTTCAACCGGAGTGCCTTCTATTCCGAGTACTTCAGCCGTGGGAGTGGCAACAAAAATTTGAACCTTTGAGCTGAAATGAGCAAGAATCTCCCTTACCTTTTCAATTACTTCAGGCCTGTCGCAGCGCGCAGATATTCCTATTTTTTTTATCGCCAACTTATCCTCCGAAGAGTAGTTCTAAAAGCTTTTCATGTACGTGTCCGTTGGACGCAACCATTTCCACTCTTGAAGTAACATTGTCAGGAAGTCTTAAAGAGTTTCCGTATCCGTCCGTAACAAGCCCGCCTGCTTCGGCCAGAATCAACTGCCCCGCTGCCACATCAGTCACACGCAAAGCATTTCGGACGTCAACAAAAGCATCAAGCCTGCCTGAAGCTACATAACACAACTCAAGGGCTACACTCCCGAATAACCTTACCCTTCTAACGCTACTGCATATCTTTCGGGTCCTTTCTATGTTTTGCCGGTAGCCGTACACACTGACGCACAATTTATTCAGATCCGAGTTAACGGAAGCTTTTATTTTTTTTCCGTTAAGGTAAGCCCCTTTTCCGGCTTCTGCGTAGTATTCCTCGCGTAATGCAAGGTTACTCACATACCCGAACCTGAGGTCTGAAAGGTCGTGAGAAGAAACGGCTAGAGAAACACTATAAAATGGAATTCCTACTGAGGAATTATATGTCCCATCAAGCGGATCTAGAACAACAGAAAACTCAGGCGAATCCCCTAAAACACGTTCGCCAAGCTCTTCACTGATAATTCTCATGGATCTGCCGTCTTCTTTAAGGACTTCAACGATAGCGTCCTCTGCTGCAAGGTCTATTTTGGTAGTCGGAGTACCGTCGGCTCCCATACAAACAAAACTGCCTGCAGCATCAGTACCTGCAAGATCACAGATAGAATCTGATGCGGCTTTAAAAGCCTCTCGAGATAATTTCAAAAATCCTGAATTTGTTGAATTCATGTCTTAGCCATTTTTTCCAATTAAAAGTTCTAAATCTTATTTTCTTCATTCAAAAGATAAGGATTTCGAATTTTTGATCTTTGAGATAGTAAGAGATACAATGCAAAATATATAATTTATGTATGGAATTTCTGGGTCCCAGAAATCTAGTTCCAGATATTCAGGTTGAATATCCGGAAACAGTCAAAGCCGGAGTCTATATAAACATAGATTCCGGCACATTATTTTTATTACTTTTTAGATAGGCCAATAGCCTTATTTGTCTTTTCAATTGACTTTGCACCGTCGCTTTCAAGTTCCATCATGGCTCTTATAGCGTCCACGTTTTCTGGAACTACAATCGATTCTTGATGGACAGCCTGGAAGAAATAAAGCTCTTTATCTCCTACAGTTATTGATTCAGGCCAGATGCAGTTCTCCCACATATCGTTTCTGGGGCGCTTCATATCCCTGGCAAATTCCATAATTTCTGCTGTAGACGACATGCCCTGTCCCACGAAACGGATTCTTGGCTGGGAACCAAAGATGTTTTTAACATCATCTACAGTGCAGTCCTTCTCGACTTCCATATTCACGGTGTGTACGTGCATCAGGGTTGTCGGGATCTTCAGGGCTGCACTTGTAATATTAATCTGTGGAAGCACACTTTTTACATCAGGACCGTGGTGGGACGGAAGTTTGATTGGGTCGGGTACGATTGCATTAATTGGCCCTTTCTTTACATCGTTAGGATCGGTTGCCCTCCTTGCAAGAATTACCCTGACCTTATTTACCCCCAGTTCCTTGTCTATCGGGTAAATAGCCCTGCAAAGTGCTGTTGTATTGCATGAGACAACCCTTACCAGATCACGGCCCACAGCCTGCTCGTAATTGCAAATCGCGTTAAATGAGAAACCTGTAAGTGAATGATCTTCGCCGCCCTGCCAGATTGCCTTTACCCCGGCCTTTTCATACATCGGCTTATTTTTTTCACCGATTCCTCCGGGCGTACAATCTACAACCAGATCAGCCTTTTCAACCATTTCTTCAACGGTCCCGGCTGCGGGCATTCCTGCCTTCTCAAAAGCTTCGAGATTTGCAGCTGGGGCATATATGTCATATCCCAGCTGGTGGGCCACTGCAGCTTCATAGTTAGGCTTTGTTTTGGAAATTCCGACAACTTCCATATCGTCCTGAGCCATAACGGCATCTGCAACTCTTTTTCCTATGGTTCCGTAACCATTTACTGCGATTTTTGCTTTAACCATTTTATCCAATCCTTTTAATCCAATTCTACCCAACTTGATATATAGCCTAAATCACTAAAAATTTAAATTTAACCGGATATTGTAATTTCGGACAAAAGATTACATATTACATAAGTCTAGAATGCAGGCATAAATTAAAGGTTTATCCAGAAGTTATAACTTTTTCTACAATCTTGACCTGTTAACTGCAAACTGCCCGACACATAATCCAAGATATTGCTTTAGTAGACCTTTTTCGAGTATCTGACTTTAGTCTGAACCTGGTATCTTGGAACAGATGGAGTATTATAGATAAAGTCAGATAAATGCTTTTCCCGAGAGATCTTATTAATTAAAGAAACTAGAAGACAGATTCCGAAATTTGGAAGCTTACAGATCCTTTTCCGATAGGTTATGCCTGAAAACTGAGTAGGAAAGGAAAAGAAAGAAGCAAAGACAGGAAAAAGGAGATGGACCGCAAAAAAGAGGTAAATCGAAAAAAATAAAAAGTTTAATTTGCAAGGATAAGGGCTTCTCCCCGTGAGAAGTTAATTTCCCTGATTGAGCCTTCAACAGTCATTTGATCTCCGAGAATTCCAGTAAGCTGGATTGAGTTGCCTTCAACAAAGATCCTTGCTACGGAATCCATAACTCTCTCACGCTCATCTCCACGAAGCAAGAACACATTGAGTTCACACATTTTTATTTCTCCTTATAATTCATTTTATATTTTTCAGTTTTGTTGGCATAAATTCAGTATAATGTATAATAATAGATTTATACCGTGGTATTAGCACTTTACTACATGCGCTACTACATGCGTCAAACTGTTTTTATGCCATCCATAGCTATAGCTATTAGTGAGCCTGATAGATAAGAAGCTTCCGAAAAGTTCTCAGAGGAAAACTCAGGGATAGTAAAACTCAGGGATAGTTCATCAGTTTTGCAATGGATAAGTCCTTTTCAAGTCCCAGGTCTTCAGCAACACACTCACATTTAGTAAGAAGCATGTACGCAATTGGCCCAAAATTATGTTCGGATAGAGTTTCGTAATTGGCCATGCCCTTGCTGATAATAAGAGTCGCATCTTTCATTGCCTGAAGAAGTTCAGCCGGAGCTTCCTCAATCAGGACACCTACGGCATTTGAACCGGTTGTCAGGACTCTATCTACTTTTTTATCAATTTTAAACTCTCTTACCTCTTCTAAGGTCACGTCTGTCAGAATGGGCCCGCCCCGAACTACGAGTGTGATCTTTCCACCGAGTTTTTTGATGATATCAAAAACGAGCGTATCAAAGAGAATTTCTCCGCAATTGTCGGCAATGTAAACAACGTCCTGCATGAGCCCGAGCATTTTGGGAGTGTCATCCAAATCAAGCCCGTGTTCAAAATATTTTTGAAAAGTAGCCTCAAATTTGTCTTCACTGGCATCAAAACCCATAATTCCGAAATCAAAATAATTCGCAACCACGGATGCCAGCACTGCCCGCCTGAAAAGTTCCCCGTTGTCAGGAGAATTTTCATAAATCTTTTCTTTTGCTACAGGCAGGACTTTCAGCGCAGCCTGGTCGATAAGTTTCTTTGTTACCGCATAAGGGTCATTGTCTTCCAGAACCTCATAGCATTTTCTGTGAACTTTGGTGGCTACGGAAGCAGATACCACATCGGGACTGTAGTTTTTGGTCACAACTTCAAGGCATTCCTTGATGGTCTTGCTTATGAGGTCTTCATCATCAGTAGAAAGTTTAGACTGAAAATGCACTCTTGAAAGCAGGCAATAGGTACAGCGTGGGTTCATCTTCATAGAAACATTTCCTGTTTTTTGATCAGAAAATAAGTTTTGCCAGATTGCTATAGATATTTGCGGCAAATATGATAAGAATTTACTCATCTGATAGAGTAGATATTTAAAAATGTAACTGAAACTGAAGCATAGAAAAGTCTAGAAGAATTACTGAAGAAAAAATTTAAGGATGCCCTTTTCCACTTATATAATCTGGTCGGGGTCTGAGCAGATTTCCCTACCCCAGATTATCTATCGTTCCGGCGTTCAAGAATACTGCTTTTCAGAGAGCTCAGAGCTATTTTATAGACTAATTTTCAGAATCATTGTTTCAAAAGCAGTTTGAACCTAAATTACATACATTCCATATCAAGGATATTGGGGTGACACGAAAATGAACTGTGGAGATTTAAAAATGGGTCAGGTTCTTCGTTGCGAGACATGTGGTTTTGAACTCCAGGTAGTAAAGGAGTGCGGAGATGTATCCTGCTCTACCGACGCATGCTGTACCGGCAATGTAACATGCTGTGGAGAACCAATGAAATTAAAACAATAAGTCAGGTAAATAAAATAACAAACCCAGGAGTGAAGATTCCGGAATATTTTGGAGGAGTACAAATCCCGGGAGAGTTCAAGAAAATCCAAGAAAGTCCAGGAAAGTCCAGGAAAGTCCAGGAAAGTCCGTAAAAGGGTGGTAAAGATGAACCCGGAAGAATTTCTTTGTTCAGGGCTTTTCTGGAATCTCAAAGTTCAATAGTGTGTTTTTTGCTGTCTTTTTTCTTTCATTTTTCCCAGGAAACCCTGGATCAACCTGGTTGATAAGTATGAGCTGAAAAACCAGATTAAAAGAGCAATAATAATTGAAAGGCCCCACCTGTTAAAGTACTCCATACAGAGAGCAGCAGTGAGCACGCATATAGTGCCGCCTATCATCCCTGCGCTAGCTCCGAGGGCAATGTCAGAAGCTTGCTCAGAACTTCCAAAATGTCCTGCCATTATTACAGCAGCTACCATAACAGCTGGAAAAGCTGCAAAAACTCCAGCAAAAGATTTTGAAGGGATTATCTGCAGCATGATATAACAGGCAGCAACAGCAACTCCCCCGAAGACGAACCTGAGAGCAAGGTCTTTGAAATCTAATTTCATGATATAACTCCTTATTGCAACTTTTCTAAAAGAACTATTAAAATATTTTAGATATTCCTGATCAATACTATTTTTATTCCTCTTATACAAGGAAACCGTTGTGAACTGCCACTAAGCTAAAGACTTAGCGGCTTCCTCATTCATAGATGACCATCGGCATCTCCAAAGGCTTTAATTCCGGCTGAACCGTCCGTACTGAGTTTTGCTCTTTCGCTCGTTTCGGCTTTACGTAGTTACAAGCTAGAGTCGAAGGTTTTTCTACGACCTACTGAGCCTGATGGTAGACTATTGGAAAAAGGTTGCTTGGTTTTCGCATACCTTAATCTAATATTAAATTATTCGATGGTCTATATGAAGTTAAAGAATACTGAAAAGAATAGAGGAGAAGTTGACGCTTATATCCCCTGAGCTAAAGACTCAGGGGCTTTACGCTTCTTCATATAAATTCATTACTGATCATATTGTTTGGTTTGGGACCCGATTGATAGAACTCTATATTAATATCAGAGAGCATACAATCTAGCAAGATATCACTGTTATGCAGGAGGAAATAGGAGGAAATCTTTGTCGGGTACATCGAGAGATAATAATTGGTGATGACTATTTCTTATTAAAAACTAAAATCAGTAACCTACACACATGACTATTTCTTATTAAAAACTAAAACCAGCAACCTACACACAATTCTTTTTTTACATTTTACTTTTTTACATCACTTGAAATTTTATAGTGAATTCTGTCCCATTGTCTTTTTTTAGTTCAAGTTTGCCTTCTAACTGGTCTATGAGAGTGTTTACCAGTTGCATGCCAAGGCTAACAGGATTCTCCAGATCAAAATCTCCAGGTATACCTATTCCATTGTCTGAGACTATCAGGATAAAACTGGTACTTTGAGATTCCTTTTGTTTGCTTCCTGCTATATTGCCTTTACATCCACCTGATACTCCTTTACAAAGTTTAATTTGAATCTGCCCGTTATCTCTGTCGACAAATGCATGTTTAAGAGAATTTGAAACGAGTTCGTTGACGATTAGCCCTAATGGAACTACAGTATCCATACCAAAGAAAATATTTTCTTCCAGATCCATGTTCAATCTAATATCGGCATTTCTAGATCTGTACGTCTGGAAAATGTTCTCAACAAGCCTCTCTAGATATTTAGAAGAGTTCAGTACCTCGCTTTCCCCGCCTTCGTGCAGCTCTTCATGAATGAGAGCCATAGAAACTACTCGATTCTGGCTTTCCCTGAAAGCTTCAACAACTTTCGTATCATTGAACTTATCAGCCTGAAGATCGAGAAGAGAAGAAATTACCTGAAGGTTATTCTTGATCCTGTGGTGGATTTCCTTTTTACGGACAGTTTCTATACTCTTAAGGAAATTTTCTGTCTTTTTTCTTTCAGTGATGTCTTTCAATACTCCGATAGCCTCACAAGGCTGGTCATCATAACCCTTAAGCCAGACTCCGTTATTTTCTATATAAATGCAACTTCCATCTTTTTTTCTTAACCTTAATTCTTCCTTAAATCTACCTCCGGTCTTTCTCGCACTCTGAAACTTTTCATCCCCACTACTCATATCTGTCAGATGGATATTTTTAAGCCACACTTCCTTGCCAAACCTCTGGAACTCTTCAAGGCTATACCCTGTAACTTCTTCGATAGCACCTGCCCAGCTGCTTTTATCTGTTCTTAAATCATATTCATATACCACTTGCCCTGTCTGCTCTGTAGCGACTCTGTATCTTTCTTCACTTTTCCGGAGTTTTTCTTCGACTCTTTTACTTCTGGTTATATCTCTGGAGATAACTGAGATAGAAATCAGATTTTTAGAAGAGTCAAAAATTGGAGAAAAAGTTACTGAAACGTTTATTATCCTACCATCTTCTCTTAACCGTAAAGTCTCATAATTGTGGATTTTATCTCCCTGTTTAAACAGTTCAATTAATTCTTCTGTTTCCTCAACTAAGATAGGCGGTTCAAGGATGGATATGGGCTTCCCAATAATTTCTTTAGCTGAATAGCCATAAGTTTGCTCTGCACCTTTGTTCCAGCTGGTAATAATGCCATCAAGCGAGATCGTTAAAATAGCATCATTTGATGACTCCACAATATCTGCTAAACTCCTGATTTTTTCTTCTTCCTTCTCACGCCTGGAATTTTTTATCTGTTCTAATTTTCCTTCCCTTTTGATTAACACAAACTGGTGGTTAATAGCTACCTCGATAATTTTGGTTGCATCGAACCTATCAAGAGAATAGGTGCAGAGAGCGATCATCTTATAATTGCTTATGGCACTGTCCAGTTTTATCTCATAGTTAACAAAATCACTCCAATCCTTTTTCTCCAGCCACAAAGCATTTCCACTTAACCTCAATCCATCGTATCCACTTGCCAGAGCCTGATTGAGTTTTTCAACAAGGCTGTTTAAGACTCTCTCCGAATCAAAAACGCCCTCTTCTGCATAAAACCGACTGTAGGGAATAATTTGTATTTGTCCTTTTTCCAAATAACTATCAATATCAGGAACAGTCATTCTCAGAGATTCTTTTGCATCTTCTACTTCTAAGGGTCCCGATGTGATCCACATGCTAAGCTCGTTATTTTCCAGTCCTGTCTTGAAGTAAGGAACCAGCGTATCCATAAAATCTTCTTTTGTTTGATAGAATTGACAAATATGTGTACCCCAGGGCACATCTCCAATAATATCAATGCCAGATTTCCTCAGGCTTTCTTTCACTCCAAATTTCCTCCAAATTGAGAATGTAAAGGCAAATATTTCTTATCTCAATCTACGTGCCCTAATCCTCTTATTTTTCACAATTTTGGCTCTAGTATTTTGAACCCTGAAGTTAATTACTGAAAAATGTAAGCACAAGAATAGATTTAATTCCCGTAAACATATGTTCTGTTAATTTTTTCAGATTTAATCAAGACTGGCCCCTACAATCGTGTTTTACATATAAATGTTATAATAAAAATTAACACGTATCTACTGAGCAAGGTGAGTCTGGTTTATACTTATAAAATAACTTGATTCATTAGTTTACTCTAATATAATACTTTCTTCGACGACAGCAACTCAAGATTCTGATATCGAGTGCTTTTTATCAAGAGATCTTCCCTGAGCCTATACAAAAGTCATTATCTCAAGCTGTCTCAAAACTACAGTTGACTCTACAATTGGGATAATATATTCAACTTCAAGGTAAATATATTCCTGAATTTCAGAATAAATTACGATCTAAATTCAAAATCAACAATGCCCAATTATCCAATTGTAGAAATAGGTTGAGTTTTGAGACGGCCTGATCTGGAAAGTCTTTTTATTTCGGGTTCTTCTTCTCATTATCTTCTAATTTGATTTCCCGCTCCGTGATTGCAATAGCATACACTTCACCGGCTTCGTTTACCAGTGATGTGGCGGTCAGCCATACATCCACTATCCTGCCATCTTTGGTAATTCTTTGGGTGCGGTAAGGTTCAAGAACCTCAGCCCGGCTAAGCTTTTTCACTATAGACAGCTCTTCTGTTTTCCGATCCTCCGGGATCATGCTGCTAACATTCATTGAGAGTGCTTCGGTTTCACTCCATCCATAAATACTCTCTGCCTTTGGATTCCAGGCCAGGATGTTGCCTTTCAGATCCTGCAGCGTTATAGCATCGCTTGCATCGTGCACTACTGCAACCAGACGGCTCATAGTTTCAGACTTCTTAAGCCTCACCCGTTTCATCTCGGTAATATCCGTAAAAGTGATTACCGCTCCTTCAATAGTGTTTTCAAGGGTGCGATAGGGCCGGATGCCAAGTAAATACCAGGTATTCTCCTTAGTCCGAACCTCAATATCTTTGGGTATCAGGCTGTCCAGCACCTCTTTTATGTCCTCTACCAGGCGGTCGTAGCCCAGAAGGTTTGAGACAATATGTCCAACCGGCCTTCCAATGTCTGATGGGATCAGGTTTATCAAACGTGTAGCTGGAGGAGTGAAGCGTATGATACGTAGTTGATGGTCCACAAAGATAGTGCCTATGCCTGTTCCAGCCAGCAGGTTATTCATGTCGTTATTGGCTTGAGACAGTTCAGCTACCCTGTTTTGCAGTTCGATATTGACCGTGCCCAGTTCCTCATTTACTGATTGCAGTTCCTCCCTTGAGGTCTCCAGTTCCTCATTTGTGGATTGTAGTTCCTCGTTGACTGACTGCATCTCTTCGTTTGCAGATTTAAGTTCTTCATTGGAAGTCGCCAGTTCCTCATTGGAAGCTTTGAGGCTTTCTTCCTTGGCCTGTAACTCCTTTTTCAGCTTTAAGATCCGCACATCCACATCCGTTTCACAGGTATTTTCGCCAGCATCTATGGGGATGGCCTTTTCGGTTTCGATCTGCTCTGACTCCGGTATTTTCTCAAAAGTGACCAGGAATAAGTTTAACCAGGTGGTTGTATCATGGTTTCGCTCTACAGGCCGTACCGCCAGATTAATTGTAGTGAAATCGCCGTTGGTTTTAACTCGCACTCTGGGATGAAACACTGACGCTTTATTTATGACGGCTCTGTGCAGGGCCGTAGTCAATTCTGATCTTAATCCCTCTCGAGCCATACTCAGTATGTTCATGCCAACTTCACCCGAAGCTGGTTCAAGGTACATGCCAGTACGGCCATAGATATACAGAATATTGCCGTGTTCGTCGATCAGAACGCTGGCAGGGGCGTAATACTGCAGCATTGCTTGCTCGGTCAGCTCGCGCAGTTTAGGTCTGATTTCGACAGGAACATTGCCTGAAGACTTTCTTGCTTCGCTTTTCATAGATGATGGGATAAAAGTCCCTATGGAAAGGAAATACTCACTGCTAGCGCCTCCTTTTTTTATGTACAGTTTTGACTTGCGATCCAGTGTGTCAAAAAGATTTGTGAACTCGCCCACATTTTCGGAGGGACCAAGAAAGAGAAATCCACCAGGGTTCAATGCGTAGTGGAAGAGGGGAATTAGTTTCTTCTGCAGTTCTTTGTCCATATAGATCAGCAAGTTGCGACAACTGATGAGGTCAAGCTTAGAGAATGGAGGATCCTTAATGATATCCTGCTCGGAAAAAATAACCATTTCACGGATATTGTGCTGAATATGGTAGTAGCCGTCTGAATCCAGATTGAAGAAGCGCTTAAGCCTTTCAGAGGACATATCGGCGGCAATATTGGCTGAATATAGGCCGCTACGGGCCTTTTCAATAGCCTTACTATCAATATCAGTGGCGAAAATCTGCACCTTAAAATTTTGGTTTAAGTTATCCATCTGTTCCTGGAGTAAAATGGCTATGGAATATGCCTCTTCACCTGTGGAACATCCGGGCACCCAGACGCGTATTGATGACTCTGGGTACTTGCCGGCAAAAAGACACGGGATAACCTGTTCCTGGAGTGCTTCATAAGCTTCAGGATTACGGAAGAAACTGGTAACGCCGATTAAAAGGTCATGAAAGAGAGCTTCCACCTCAGCAGGCTTTTGCTCTAAATGATGCACATACTCATTTACATTCTCAATATTTAGGACAGCCATGCGCCGTTCAACGCGCCGATTGATGGTACCGTACTTGTAGTGAGAAAAGTCATGACCGGTCTTGATGTGAAGAAAATTAAATATATTCTTCATCAGGCCTTCAAATTTTAAGGTTACCTGGCGTGTTTTTCCGAAAACACAGGTAATATAGGCAATGAGCTGGGCAGGCATCTCTTCAGGCTTCAGGACGTAATCCACCTGACCTGTAGCAATGGCACTAAGAGGCATGTTGTTGTATTCGCTGGACTCGGGGGTCTGTGCCATTACCATTCCTCCCTCAGCCTTAATAGCCTGCACTCCCTTTGTGCCGTCACTACCTGTACCTGAGAGTACAATACCAATAGCCTTCTCTTTCTTGTCCTGGGCCAGAGAGCTGAAAAATATATCAATAGGTAGGCGACGACCGTGCGGCTGGGATGGCTCCATCAACTGGAGCACGCCATCCCGAAGAACCATGTCGCAGTTAGGTGGGATGATGTAAACGCAGTTAGGCTCAATATTTATCCAATTTGTAGCTTCGTATACAGGCATCCGAGTAAAGTTTCTGATCAGGTCGGAAAGAATGCTTTTATGATTCGGATCCAGGTGCTGTACCAGGACAAAAGCCGCTCCTGGATCTGTGTCTGAGGGAATGGTTGAAAAGAAGGCTTCGAATGCAGCTAGCCCACCAGCCGATGCCCCGATACCTACAATTGGAAAGTCCTTTTTTGGAAACTCATCCAAAGATACATCCAGAACAGAATTTTCTCCAGTTGAGTTTTTTTCTATGGATTGCGGCTTTTCTTCATTTGACTTTTGTATTTCCTCTTTGCCTGTGGGCTCCTTTTCCTTGTCCGTGTTATCACATCCCTCTTCAATCACAGGGTATTTTCCTTACCAGAATATCCTAAGGTACGCATATTCTTTTAAAACGTTGTTCAGAAATATATTTGATCATCATCGGACATCGTTATCAATTACTTAATTGTGAAATATACATAAACCCAATGGCAGGAGGTCGCATATATATTCTGTGTCTTTATGTTGTGAGAGTATGCCCAAAACAATTCAGGTGATAGATGATATCAAATGCATATGTGAAAATACCTGCTCAACAAATATAAGCTAAAGGTAATCGATACTTATCAGTACCCATTATCTTCGCTAAAAATTGTCAGAGAATTGTCTAAGAGCCTATAGAAAAGTCAACGATAAATGTTGTAAAGACACATTAGGTCACAACAAGTTCGGCTGGATAACACATTTAATTGTCTGCGAAAAGGAAGAAAGGCTTGCCCGCAACCCTTTTCAAAAAAGGCTTGAGCGAAAACTTCGGTAACAACATAGTTTGCGTGATCAAACAGCGCAACGGCTGTTCCAAAACACTTTTAAAAAAATTGCTTGCCCGCAACCCTTTTCAAAAAAGGCTTGAGCGAAAACTTCGGTAACAACATGGTTTGCGTGATCAAACAGCGCAACAGCTGTTCCAAAACACTTTTAAAAAAAGGTTTGATCGAAAAGCTCTAGCAACGGCTTGACCACAAACCTTTTCAAATGAAAATTTGACCACAACCTTTCTAAAAGAAAGCTTGACCAAAGATTTTTTCAGAATCTGAACCACACGAAGTAGATTGCAGGAGCAAGCATAGCCCAGAGGAGAAGCGAGTAAACCAGCCCTTTTTTCCACCCAGACCTGAGAATAAGATAACTTGCAGCAAGAGCACAACAAATGTCTGCCAGCATTCCCACAAGTGCACCTTTAGAAAGCTGTTCTGAGATCAGGAGCAGTTCACTTCCCTTATAATCTATGCTCAGACCCAGAATTGCTGCAAGATACACTGCCGGGAAAGCTGCAAAAACTCCTCCTAACCTGCCTCCGAACTTCTTTGCAACAATTGCGGAAATCGCAACAGCGCTTCCTCCAAAAAGAAATCGGAGGAGAACCGGAAGTAGTTCTATGTTCAGCATTGTATCTCTTCCTGTGTACTGGAGTGCTCCATACATGCAGTAACACAACTTTTCTGGAGAATTGGATTTGTTTGAAAGTTTGTTTTAATGTTAATTTCCATATTTTTCCCTGATCTCTGATTCTTTAAGGACACTGAGCCCCAGTTTCTCAAGGATTTCGGAAATCTTTTTCCTTTCTTCACTTTTCATGGATTTCCGGTCAAAATAAACAAAATCAGCCTTTGATTTTTCAATTGCTTGTCTGATCAGGGCTTCATCCACAAATTCAAGCTTGTACTTAGGGAAATTGTGCCCAAAAGAAATTCCGGTTTCAAACAAAAGCTTTGTCTGGCGCATGGCATAATGTCCACCTCCAAAACCGACGGCAACCGGTACTTTTTCAAGGGAGACTGCGAGGATAGCTTTTGCAGCAACCTCTCCTGCCTCAGGATCTTTCCATTGCACTTCAGTGCTTCCTATTTCGGCATAAAGTGAAGGAACGGAAAGCTCAGTCGGTCCATGGTGGGTCACTTCAAGAGTAACATCGTACTTAAGGCCTTTTTGCTCAGCCAGGCGCTTCATTTCCACAAGGATGGATTTCATAGCAGCCGGAGAAGAGACTGCAAGAGATTTCGGGCAACCTCCAAGCCTTACATCGTCTGAGGGATTCCCTGTACAGTGTACGGTAAGGGAAGAAATCTCCTCTTTGCTCCGATGTTTAGATGCGAAAATTATAAGAGAAGCTGGAAACCCTGCATTTTCAAGTTTTCTGTCAAGTCCGTCCTGGAAGACATGCGTTTCCTCAATATCAACAAGTCTGAATTTTCCGTCCTGCGATTCCCTGGCTGCAGAGAATCCGGAATTTTCAGGGAGCTTGAGGAGTTTCCATTCTATGAGGTTTAAAAGTTGGGTCTTAATGTTCTGACTGGCAAGGTCGGGAGCAGAACAGATGATTGTTATTTTTGGGATCGGAGTTTCGGAGAGGGTTTTTTTCTGGCTCTCGGGGTTTTCTGGATTGCTGTTTTCTGTCATTTCTGATCAATTCGAGTCCTTATCACTTTACGTCCCCTATAGATTTCGTTAAGATAGATAAAGCCAACCCCGTACCGCACAGTATGGGAGTAAAACCGAATAGGCTATGAAGTGTTATTAAGAACTGAGGTAAAATCTGAGGTAAAAAACTGAAGTGAAGAGTAAAAAGAGATCTGAAGTAAAAAGCAGTACGAACCGTAAGCGAAAAGTAACGAAATATCTGGTAAAAGCAGCAAGAAGCTTACTTTTTTCAGAAAACTTGACAGAATAGTGCTTTTAGAAAATTTTCAGAAAAAATACTATTGGCAGAACCCTGCTCCCTGAGAAGCAGGACTCTGCATTTTTCTATAGAAAAAGATTTTTAATGTACGGAAACAGGATTATCCAATGTGGATGTAAGAGTCCACAAGTTTCCTGATTTCTTCGTTCTTACCGTAGAGTCTCTCACTGAGCTGGTTGTCGTCGAGACCTTCAAGGTACTGTATATTGTCGTTAATCATACCTTCGGTGAAGACATCATACTCCATGAAGATGTCTTTCAGCTTCTTCAGGGCCTGAGCGGACTCGTAGCAGGATGCAGGCAGGTGCTCAAGCTGGGCAAGTCTGTCCTTGTGTTCGTCCTTGAAAATGTTGACATCAATGTAGAGCTTCTTTGCAACATCAAGGGCATTGTCCATTTCAAAGCCGTGGCGGATACCTACAGCAAAGGATGCCATCAGGAGGTAAAGGTCAGCTGAGGGGTCTGCGGCACGGAATTCAAAAGTAGACTTGTAGCTGTGGCTCTTGAACTCTTCACTATAGTTCGGGTTAGCGAGAGCTACCATCTTGCTGGATTCTTCAGCGAACCAACCAAGAGGCACACGGATCAGAGCAGAGCGGTTCCTGTCTCCCCAGCAAATGTTGGTAGGAGCTTCCTGGTGAGGTACAAGACGCAGGTAGGATGTAGGAATTCTGTTTCCAAAAGCAGTAATGCCTGCTGCAATGTCAAGAATACCGGCTATTGCAGTTTTTGCAGTGTCGCTAACTCCGCCGTTCTCGACCATAACACTCTTTCCGTCCTTCAGGAGCTTCATGTGGACGTGCAGCCCGCTTCCAGCTTTTCCGACAGTAATCTTTGGAGCAAAGCTTACAATTACACCGTACTGGTCGGCAAGCATCCTGAGCATCCACTTTGCGATAAGCAGACGGTCGACAGTGTTCTCAAGTGAGTCAGTCTCGAATTCGATTTCGTTCTGCTCATAGTAGTATTTGTCGTCAGTAAAGTTTCCGACTTCAGAGTGTCCGTACTTGATTTTTCCGCCAGCTTCGGAGATGTACATCATTGCTTCCTTTCTGAGCTGGTCGAATTTGGTGAAGGGATTAGATTCGTGGTATCCTTGCTGGTCAACGGCTGGGAAAGCCATATTGACGTCTTCTTTGTTGGCGATGATGTAGTATTCGAGTTCGCCCATCGACTGAAGTTCGTAGCCTGTCTTCTCGGTCAGGACCTGGGCTGCTTTCTTCATGACGGTTTCGGAAGAGCTTGCGAGAGGATTTCCGTCTTTGTCGAAGTAGGAACAGAGGATATCCAGAGTTGGGATTTCTTCAAAAGGATTCACGAAGGCAGTCCTGTATTTAGGAAGGACATAGAGATCGCTTGAGTCTGCTTCGATGTATGTAAAAAGGCTTGATCCATCGACTCTCTCACCAGCGGAAAGCAAGTTGTCAAGATGTTCTTCGTCTCTGATCACAAAGGCGAGAGCTTTGAGTCTTCCATCTCCACCAATATAACGGAAAGTCAGCATCTTAATGCCGTTTTCCTTTATGAACTTTATAATGTCGTCTTTGGTGAATTCGCTTGCTGGTTTGTTGAGGTACTGTACCAGTTTATTAGGATTCAATTCTACGGATGATGCTTTCATAATTATCCCTTCTTTTTTTAACTGCAATGTTCTAGGTAACCGTAATATTCTAGGTATTAAAGCCTCATTTCAATACCGAATATATTTCAGGCTCAAGGATTGCCACAGTGGACATAATTTTGTTAACTCTTGCCTGCTAGGAAGAAGATAACTTACTGCTGTCTATATAAAGTTTTTCTTTTTTTAATTTTTCCAAAAAAATACAATAAAAAAGAGAAGACGGATACAGCCCCATTTTAATTTATTTAGAGTTACTATTTCCTTACGAGTTAAAAATCAGTTAAAATCTAAGGTTTTACCAGTTAAGAGTTTTGCCTAATAAATATATCGGACAAATACAATATAGTTATTAAATTAGTCATTAAATAAATCCAGTTTTCAGACTGATAGATGCAGACATCTTATCTGCTTCTTATTTTGAGCCATTTTACTGCATTGGGAGTATGGAGGTAAAAAATATGGAGATTTACAGTGTTCCTGAAATTGCTAAAGATGTATTCTGGGTTGGGGCAAAAGATTGGAGCCGCAGAATGTTTGATGCTCTGGTTCCGCTGCCTCAGGGAACAAGCTACAACGCTTATCTTGTGAGGGGAGAAGAAAAAACAGCGCTTATTGATACCGTAAACCCTGGTTTTGAAGAGGAGTTCAAAGATAAGATAAATCTGGTTTCCACCCTAGAAAAACTGGACTACCTGATTATGAATCATGCCGAACCCGACCACTCCAGTTCAATTCGTTATATTATGGATCGGGCTCCCGACTCTGTGCTTGTTACCACAGAAAGAGGCGTAAAAATGGCAAGCCTTTACCATGATCTGCCAGACGACCGGATCAAAATCGTTGCCGATGGAGATACTATTGATTTGGGAGGAAAAACCCTGCACTTTATTGAGGCTCCCTGGCTCCACTGGCCTGAAACCATGTTCACATACCTACCTGAAGACAGGATCCTTTTTCCATGTGATTTCTTTGGGGCTCACACAGCCCAGGGCACTTATGATGAGGATCTGGAAGACCTTATTCCTCTTGCAAAAAGCTATTATGGGGAAATCATGATGCCTTTTGGGAAAATGGGGGCAAAAGCCCTTGAAAATATTAAGGATCTTGATATCGCAATTATTGCGCCGAGCCATGGACCTATTTATAAAAACCCTAAGCGTATACTTGAGCCCTACGCAAAATGGACTGCAGGAAAGACCGAAAATAAAGCTATTATTGTCTATGTGAGTATGTGGGGCTCCACAAAACTAATGGTCAGGACAATCGCAGAAACATTACTGAAAGAAGGCATAGATGTCAGAATCTATGACCTTGAAGTTGCGAATACAGGAGATATTGCAAGAGAACTGGTTGATTCCCGCGCTGTTATCATTGGAGCTCCAACTGTCCTTGCAGGCATGCATCCTCTTGCCCTTTATGGCACTTACCTGGTAAAAGCTCTCAAGCCGCCTGCAAAATATGGAGTTATACTTGGATCTTTCGGCTGGGGTGGAGGCGCTCTGAAGCAAGCAGGAGAAATATTGGTTCCCTCAAAGATGGAAATTGTTGGAACCCTTCAGGTAAAGGGCAAACCCAGGGAAGAAGATTTGAAAAAGGTTGAAGAAATCGGCCGAGAACTCGCCAAGAAAATGAAATTATAACCTGAAAATGTGTCATTAAAACCTGAAAATGAAATTATAACCTGAAAATCTTTATTTTAAGCTTGAGTGTAAGGTATCTCTCAGCCCGACAAAATCCGGTTAGTCTATCCTGGAGACCTTACTTAGCTTTTTTCAGCAGCCTTCCGTGGAGCTACTCAATGATAAAACTTCTAAATTCTCGAAAAGAGAACTCTTGAGAACCAGTTAATAGAAAGTAATCACAGCTTCTCATAGGATAGTCTTTCTGACAGGTAAATGTTCCATTTCTATTATTTATTACTTTTATTATTTTTGTACTTGAGTTTTTCAAGTTTTGGCGCGGGGCTTATTATGAAAGAGGAGTCAGAACTGAAAAAGGAACTAACTCTGCTGGAGGTCATTCTGGTAGCAATTGGCAATATTCTAGGAGCCGGAATCTACGTGCTTATGGGAAAAGCTGCAGGGCTTGCAGGCAATATGGTCTGGTTTTCTTTTTTGTTTGCTGGTGCAACGGCCACACTTTCCGCCCTTAGCTATATGGAACTCGCCTCCATGTTTCCAGGGGCTGGAGCAGAATATGGATTCGTAAGAAGAGCTTTTGGAGAACGTATTGGCCTGTTTGTTGGGATACTTGTCATATATTTTGTGGCAATAACGAGTTCTGCTGTCGCCCTCGGGTTTGGCAGGTATTTCAGCAACCTTTTCGGGAGTGGATATTTGACAGGGACTCTAGGCCTGTTTATCTTTCTCAGCCCCATCATGGTTTACGGGATCAAGGAATCTGCCAGGCTGGCTATTCTCATAAGTTTTATCGAAGTGTCAGGGCTTCTAATTGTAATTTATACAGGACTCCCTTACCTTGGAATGGTAAATTATCTCGAAGCTCCAGACCTGGCAGGAATATTCAAGGCTTCAACTCTGATTTTTTTCGCATTTCTCGGTTTTGAAGATATTGTACGATTATCCCAGGAAACAAAAAAAGCCGAAAAAACAACTCCAAAAGCCCTACTTGTTGCCATCTTTGTTACGGTTTTCCTGTACATATGCGTGGCAATAACTGCCGTAAGCGTGCTTGACTTTCGGGTTCTTGGACTTTCAGATGCTCCCCTTGCGGATGTTGTGGCTATTTCTCTAGGAAATAAGGCTTTTATTCTCATGTCCTGGATCGCCCTTTTTTCCACTATGAATACTGTACTTGTGGTCATGCTTGGAGGGTCAAGGATTGTATATGGCATGGCAGATTCAGGATCGCTCCCCAAATTTCTTTCACGAGTACACCCAAGTTACCGGACACCATGGGTCGCAATTTTAGGAATTTCCTTTCTTTCAGCCCTGTTTGTGCTATTCAGGGATATTGCAATCGTAGCAAATATTTCTAATTTTATGATTTTTATTATCTTTTTTATGGTTAATCTTTCTCTGATAAAACTTCGTTATACTGACCCCAGAAGAAATCGCCCTTTTACGGTTCCCCTGAATATTGGCCGTTTTCCCTTGATTCCGTTTCTTGGAGCCCTTTCGACTGTATTTCTTTTTTTGCAGTTAAGTCTGGAAGTTATAACTTACGGTCTCGTGTTTGTAGGAATCGGGATACTGGTAGTGCTGTTCAGAACCAGATAAAATCTACTGGAAACATGCTAAATTTATTTTTTAACTTTACAAGTCTGGCTTTTCATGAAATGGATTAAAATGAGTTGCTTCTAAATAATATGAATAAAAAAAAGGTTTATAACCTTTTAATCGCTTAATTAAGCTCCTATTTCCTTTTGAATCCCTAATGTTTCTTTTTTGGATAAAAAATCGTTTTTGAATATTCTGAGAATATCTAAGATTTCTCGTGTCTTCTGCGCAGATAAACGGATTTTTGGTGCCTTTAATACAAAAAAAGGGTTTAATTAGGTCTTTTATTAAGATATGACTATTTTTATTAAATATCTATTGATTTCAGTTATTTTCATGTCTTGATATTCACCGAGAATTAGTTTTATATACATAAAATCCTATTTGAATCGCTTTATTTCGTTAATTATCAAAATAATTGGTTCTAAATTGAATAATCATTACAAATAATCAAGATACTAAAAATTATTAACTAGTATGCATATAGTTTGAGCGTATATTAGTTTTAATTTTAGAAGGGAGTAGATATGAGAAAAGAGCACTATGTGTTTCCGCTGGAGGATTTCATTTCAAGAGATGATTTTAACCGAATCAAAAAGTTCTCCCGTGGTAAAGAAACTCCATTTTTAACTGTTGACCTCCAGAAGATAGAGCAAAGCTATGACGAGCTTGTAGAGCACATGCCCTTTGCAAAAATTCACTATGCTGTAAAGGCTAACCCCATGGACGAGGTTGTGCTTGCCCTGAAAAGTAAAGGCTCCAATTTTGATGTAGCAACGGTTTATGAACTTGATCAGCTTCTCAGGCTTGGGGTAGAACCTGAAAGGATCAGTTACGGCAATACTATCAAAAAAGAGAAAGATATAGAGTACGCATATGAAAAAGGAGTGAGGCTTTACGTTACTGACTCTGACAGCGATCTGAAAAAGTTAGCTAGAAAAGCCCCAGGTTCAAGAGTATTTTTTCGTGTCCTTACTGAAAGCGACGGGGCTGACTGGCCTCTCTCAAAGAAGTTCGGTGCACATCCTGACCTGATATATAAGCTCATTCTGAAGGCTGAAAAGTTAGGGCTTGAGCCTTATGGGATTTCTTTTCATGTTGGTTCCCAGCAGAGGGACATTGGACAGTGGGACAATGCCATTTCCAAATGTAAGTATCTTTTTGAGGCAGTAGCTGAAAAAGGTATAAATCTGAAAATGATCAACCTTGGTGGAGGTTTTCCTGCAAAATACCAGGATCAGGCTCATGACCTTGAGACCTATGCTGGAGAAATCCGTCGCTTTTTACATGAGGACTTTGGAGAAGAGCTACCTGAAATTATTATAGAACCCGGACGATCACTGGTTGCCAATGCCGGCATAATAGTAAGCGAAGTTGTAATGATCTCCAAAAAAGCCAGATTCAACCAGTACAAATGGGTTTATCTTGACATTGGCAAATTCGGGGGCCTTATAGAAACCCTTGATGAATGCATCAAATACCCCATTTTCTGTGATAAAAAGGGTTGTGCCGAAGAAGTAATTCTTGCAGGCCCGACCTGTGACAGCATGGATATTCTGTATGAACATCACAAGTATACATTTCCTCATACAATGCGAGAAGGAAACCGCGTATACATCTTTACGACAGGTGCCTATACCCAGAGCTATAGTTCCGTGTGTTTTAACGGTTTCCCCCCACTCAAAGTCTATCTTAAAACCTACTAAAAGAATAATTAAAATGGTTGGAGCACTAAAGGGCTTGAATAACCCATGTCTCCTCCCTTTTCTGCAGTCAGCATATCTCTTCCGAGTCCCCTTTTGCTCCCTCAAAAAAGCTGAATTACGGGCAAGAAACTCTATTTTAAATAAGCCAAAACTATATTTTCAATAAGCATTTCAAACAACCATTTTGAAAAAAAGGCTTGACCGAAAATCCGAAAAACGTTTGAGTTTGAAAATCTTGTCCCCAAACTCTATATGCGTGATCAAAAGTTGCGCCGCTTGTGGTTCAAAAGTTATGGTGCCAGCTTCATTTGGAGTTTCAGAGAAAAATCAAATAACCTTTTTTCTGGACTTAGATTCTCTATGGTTATGCTGTATTTGTTCAAGCCGGTTATGAATCTAATTTCCATATGATTATAAAAGTGAATGCAAATTGAGGGTATAGAGCTCTTAATCCCTGGATTGGCTTGCGTGAGGGGATTAGAGAAGTTTCAAAAAAAGATTTTTATGGCGCTTACTACAAATTTAATGCATTAAATTTTATGTTTTGATTGAATATTTTAAGACCATTAAAAGTTTCGCAGTCAAACAAATTCAAGAGCTGTTTGAAAATTCAGGTTATGAATAGTTTTTTGGGTCGGTTATGATATATATTCCCACGCTACTATAAGATTATAGATTAAGAGTAATAGGGTTTCCTCTTAATCTTTGGGTTGGATCGCAGGTAGGGGTCCGAGAATAGGGACTCGGTAGCCCTACCATCTACTTCTAAATTAATTTTGAGAGCAACTATCTATTTTTCATAATGTCTTTATTTTTAATAAACCTTATGACCGTTCCTAAATTTACATATTTGATTATAATGTAGGTGACGGCTTCATCAAAATTGCCGTGAAGATTAAATACTCTTTTCGTTTTCCTTCAGCTTTACCTCAATAGTATACTATATATTCTTTATACTATTGGGCAGGTTATGCATAAGGTTAGATACACCAGAGACTCCTATACGAGAAAAGCAGGGTTTTAAACGAAGTATAAATCCCAGAGTCTTTAGCCTTGGATATTTCACTGAAACTTGTATTTAGTACTTGTAGTCTTTCTTCAGAGCATTTTAATTTTATTAAGTAACATGAAAAACATATTTAGTGCTTCTTAATGGGATGATATTTACACTTATTTAATACTTTATAGGATTATATTTATAAAGTTTCACTCAAATTAATACCTGCAAAATATTTAATGCCATTAAAAATTTTGTTTATATTGAAAATAAATAGCCCAAGCAAAATTAGAATCACGAATTGTTTTTTGGGTCGGTTATGATATATATCCCCATGTTGTTATAAAATAAGTGTAGATTGAGAGTAATAGGGTTTCCTCTCAATCTCTGGGTTGGATCGCAGGTAGGGATAAGAGAATAGGGACTCGAACCCTACCATCTACTTCTATGTGAGATTAAGAGTAATAGGGTTTCCTCTTAATCTTGGGTTGGATCGCAGGTAGGGATTAGAGAATAGGGACTCAATCCCTGCCAACTAATTCTAGATCAATAAAATACTTTTAATAAAACATTTTTCCAATAAACTGCTTCTCCAATAAACCGTTTTTAATTCTCCAATAAACTGCTTTTAAGTTATTATCTTTTAGCAAATACATTTAAAACCAATTTATAGAATACTCCCTTATTCTTATAATGTACTTAAATTTAATAAAGTTTATGATTGTTTTAAGATGATTCATTGCTGAATATCTGTTTGAGGTCAATTGGACTTCTCGGCTGAGTTTCTTAGAAGTGTATGCTTCGCTAGAGTAACTTTTTCTGCGCAGGACAACCTGAAAAATAGCCCTGGAAAGAAATAACATGGGACACTTGACAGTTAAAGAGGGCGAAATGGTTTAAGGACTATTGACAAATCACTGGCAAGTTACTTGAAAATTACTTGAAAATTACTTGAAAATTACTTGAGAATTACTTGAGAATTACTTGAGAATTACTACTAAAATACCAGTAGGTAGAGAAAAATCTTCTCCACCTGCTTTTACGCAATTTGAATTCCTCGAAACTTGTTTTTTTCTTAAACCTTAAAGTTTAGAACTTAACATTTTCTCTTGCCCATTGTGCCCCAGCTTCGAGAACCATCTGGTTAAACTCAATAACTTTGGTTTTTCCTGCGAAGTTTTCGGCAACAGCCTCCTTGAAGAATTCTTCATTCAGACCAGTTGCATTAAGGCCCATAAGGACTCCAAGCATGAAGGAATTGGCAGCTTTCTCAGAACCTGCTTCCTTGGCTTTTTCGGTTGCAGGAACGGCAACAGCCTTTACATGTGCAGGCATTTCGACTTCGCCAATGGACGAATCGTAGAGAATAAAGCCTCCTTCTCGTACTACCCCTTCAAACTTTTCAAGGGAAGGACGATTCATAGCTATCAGGATGTCCGGAGTGTAGACCGTAGGAGAGCCTATAGGCTGGCCTGAAATCACGACCGAGCAATTAGAGGTCCCACCTCTCTGTTCAGGGCCATAAGACGGGAACCAGGAAGCATTGAGATTTGCCTTAACTCCGGCCTGCGCAAGGATTAGTCCCATGCTGAGGACACCCTGCCCTCCAAAACCAGCAATCTTGGTCTGGATCGGGGCAAAATCCTTTCTGGCAGGTTTTTCTTCGGCACCCGCTTCAATTCCGTAAAGCTTCTCAAGGGCTTCGGTTGTAAAGTCACTGACTCCACGGTGCAGAGGCTCGACTTCTTCGGACTTATCCCTGAAGTTCTGAACTGGAAACTCCTTTTCCATCTCCTCATTTATGAAATTGATAGCCTGCTCCGCATTCATCTTGAGGTTAGTTGGGCAGGCGGCAAGGACTTCAACAAAAGCATATCCTTTTCCGTCGCGCTGGATTTCAAGTGCCTTATGCACAGCTTTTCTGGCTTTTCTTATGTGGGAGATGTCCGAAACTGAAACCCTTTCAATAAATACTGGAGCCTTAAGGTTGTTAAGCAGCTCACATATGTGGAGAGGATAACCTGCAAAGCGGGGGTCCCTGCCTTCCGGGCATGTTGTAGTCTTTTCGCCCACAAGGGTTGTAGGCGCCATCTGTCCGCCTGTCATCCCGTAAACGGTATTGTTTACGAAAAAGACTGCAAGTTTTTCACCCCTGTTAGCGGCCTGAAGAGTCTCGTTCAGACCAATGGATGCAAGGTCTCCATCTCCCTGATAGGAAATAACCACAGCATTTTCTTCAGCCCTGGAAACTCCTGTCCCAACAGCAGGCGCACGGCCGTGAGCGACCTGGATGTTACCTGTATCAAAATAATAGTAAGCAAAGACAGCACAGCCTACAGGACTGATCATAACAGTCCTGTCCTGAATCCCAAGATCGTCGATTGCTTCGGCAATAAGCTTATGCAGAACCCCATGTCCACAGCCGGGGCAGTAGTGAGTAGCTGTCGAGGCTACTGGTCCTTTGCGAGGGTAGTCCGCATACAGGGCTTTTGGTCTTCCTATTACTTTTTCTCCATTAATGATTTCCACTGCCATTTTCATGCCTCCCTTGCCATTTCCCTGATTTTATCCATAATCTGGTCAAGGGTTATCAGGTTTCCTCCCATACGATTTACAAGCTCTACAGGCTGTGAACAGTTGATTGCAAGTCTGACATCATATATCATCTGCCCATTGCTCATTTCCACGGAAATAAAGGAGCAGCCCTTATCTGCCAGAGCTTTCAACTGAGCCTCAGGGAACGGGAAGAGAGTCTTAGGCCTGAAAAGCCCGACTTTAATGCCTTCCTGCCTTGCAAGATCCACAGCTGACCTGCAAATCCGGCTGCTGATACCATAAGAAACAAGGACAATTGAAGCATCATCGGTAAGGTACTCTTCGTAATCGATTTCATTCTGCCTTATGAGCTCATACTTTACCTGCAGTTTTTCATTGAACTTTCCAAGCTCATTGAAGTCTAGAAAGATAGAAGTTATCAGGTTAGGCCTGGTTTCGGCTGTACCATTAACCGCCCAGGTTGTATCAATCTCAGGAACAATAGCTTGCTTCGGGAATTCAAGTGACTCGATCATCTGTCCGAGCACCCCATCTGCAAGCACCACAACTGGGTTTCTGTACTTAAAGGCAAGCTCAAAAGCTTTCATGGTAAAGTCGCACATTTCCTGCACTGAGTTCGGGGCAAGCACGATATTTTTGTAGTTTCCATGACCTCCACCTTTTACTACCTGGTTATAATCCCCCTGCTCAGGCCCTATATTTCCAAGGCCTGGTCCTGCCCTCATAATATCCACAATTACGCAGGGAAGTTCAGAGCCAGCAAGGTAGGAAATTCCTTCCTGCATCAGGCTAATTCCAGGACCTGAAGATGATGTCATGACCCTGTGTCCTGCCGATGCTCCTCCGTAGACCATATTGATCGCCGCCTCTTCGGATTCGGCCTGAACGAATTTCCGGCCTATTTTTGGCAAATATTTGGATGCGTCATGCAGGATCTCACTTGCCGGGGTTATCGGATAACCAAAGAAACAGTCACATCCGGCATATAGCGCACCGACAATTACTGCAGAGTTGCCTTTTACTAGTTGTGTTGCCATAGTTTTCCTCCTTTCCTGCCTTACCTGTCTTCCTTTTCTTTAAGGGGTATATGAATCTCGATTGCAAGCGGTTCAGGGCAGGTATAATAGCAGCTTGCACAGCCTGAGCAGCCCTCCCCTTTGTATTCCACATAATGGTATCCCCGGGCATTCAGGTTTTCACTCATGGAAAGTACGCCTTTGGGGCAGGCTAGAAGGCAGCGTCCACAGGCCTTACACTCCAGAGTATTAATTACAGGGTATGGTTCTTTTTTATCATCCTTTGACATATGAAATCCTCTTTTTGTTCACTTTTCAGTTCTCCTTAGACTCTTCTCAGGTTTCAGGCCCACTCCTGGATTTAGAGGATCCGGAAGTTTTGATTCATCTTCCCGGAATTATCCAGTCCCTGTTTAATTCAACTGGTTTTTTGACAGAAAGAAGAGCCTTAGATTTCCATATTTTTCTTACATTGTAAATTGAATAATTTAGTAGACAGTATGTAAGCAGAAAATTAAGATAAAACTATAAAGTGGATTCAGAACCAAATCTTCTTAGAGCAAACTTTCCAGAAAGTTTAAGGTACTTATTTCTTTCCTTTTTTTCCTTTTTTGTTTTGACCCGAAGCTTATCGGCTTCCGGATCAAAACAGGCTTTGTCTACTTTATCAGATTTTATCTACTTTATCAGATTTTGTCTACATTTTCAGGTTTTATTTGCTTTTTTATTATTTGCATTTTCTAGTCTGAGCCGATTTTTCAAATAATATCTTTATTTTAGTTCATTTTGATCTTTATCCCGGATCTCGACCCTGCGAATTTTTCCGCTAATGGTCTTTGGAAGCTCATCTACAAATTCTATTATGCGCGGATACTTGTAGGGGGCGGTGACACTTTTTACGTGATTCTGAAGCTCTTTTTTAAGCTCTTCTCCAGGCGTGTATCCTTTTGTGAGCACAATAGTTGCCTTGATAACCTGTCCTCTTATAGGGTCAGGAGCACCTGTAATTGCGCATTCGAGTACTGCAGGGTGCTGGATAAGAGCGCTTTCCACTTCAAACGGCCCGACTTTATATCCCGAGGTTTTTATGATATCGTCAGCTCTTCCAACAAACCACAGGTAGCCGTCTTCGTCTTTCCAGGCCATATCTCCGGTATGATAATAGCCATCGTGCCATGCTTTATTAGTTTTCTCAGGATCTTTTCCATAGTGGACAAAGAGTCCAACAGGCTTGCCTTCCTTTGTGTTGATTACGAGTTCTCCTTCTTCCCCTACATCACAAAGTCTGCCATCTTTGTCCATCAATTCAATTTTAAAGCCCGGAGACGGCTTCCCGATAGATCCGGGTTTCGGTTCCATCCAGGGGTATGTTGCGATAGTTACAACGGTTTCAGTCTGTCCGAAACCTTCCATAAGCTTTATTCCTGTAAATTCGAGGAACCTGTTGTATACCTCAGGGTTAAGAGGTTCGCCTGCAACGACTGCATATTTCACGGTACTGAAACTGTACTTTGAGAGATCTTCCTTGATCAGGAAGCGGTAGATGGTTGGCGGGGCGCAGAAGGTTGTAACCCCGTATTTAGTAGCTTTTTCAAGCATATTTTTGGCTTCAAACCGATCATAGTCGTAGACAAAGACCGCACAACCGGCTATCCACTGTCCATAGAGTTTTCCCCATACGCATTTTCCCCAGCCGCTGTCTGCAACCGTATAATGCAGCCCGTCATCTTCCACGTTCTGCCAGTACTTTGCGGTGAGAATATGCCCAAGAGGATAGGTAAAATCGTGTTCCACCATTTTTGGGAAGCTCGCTGTTCCTGAAGAAAAATAAACGAGAGAAATATCACTATTTTTCGTAGCAGCCTCGCCCGAAGGCCGTTCAAAATCAGGGGAGGCTTCTTCGAGTTCTTTCCTGAAATCAATCCAGCCTTCCCGGACATTATCTCCAACAACTGCTTTCTTGAGCGGGATATTTCCGCATTCGGAGTGTGCTTCGTCTACCTGTTCTGGAACTCCGTTTTCCGAGATGCAGACGATCATCTTTAATTCGGCTTTTTTAATCCGGTATACAATATCTCGTGTCTTGAGCATATGGGTTGCGGGTACAGCAATGGCTCCCAATTTATGCAGTGCAATGATACAGTACCAGAACTCGTACCGGCTCTTTAAGGTGAGCATTACATAGTCGCCTTTACCTATCCCGTGCTTTGCAAAGAAATTTGCAGTTTTGTCAGTGTAGTACTTCAGGTCTTTGAACGTAAAGATTCTCTCTTCCCCATGGTCATCACACCAGATCATTGCGATCTTCTCAGGGAAATCTCTTGCATAGACATCGACTACATCATAGGCAAAGTTGAAGTTTTCAGGAACAAGAATTTTGAAATTTTTCTCAAAATCCTCATAAGATTCAAAGTCGGTTTTAGAAACAAACTGGTTGAGTAAAGAAGTCATTCTAGACACCCGTTTTCTCAATTTATTTAGATAGTTTTATATTTTGAAGGCTACATGCCCTCATTTGAATTTCAAGGTTTTAGCCCGGATACGGATTTCTTATTGGATTTGAGACCAAGCAATATTAACTCAAATCACGTAATTCAAACTACATCAACTCGAATCAAATAAATTTAAACTGCATTTAACCAAATTACATTAAGTAAATTGTATCAGATCAATTACATTAACCAAATTACATTAGATCTAATCGAATTCACTGAGTTAAATTGAATCGAATAACATCAAACGAGATGCACTACGAATTAGATTATTACAGTATAACTGCCAAGAACTTGGCCGGCTTTCCTTCCAGGGCTTCCATAGCATGTTCGTAAGTGGAGTCAAAATAAATTGAGTCTCCTTCATTCAGAATAATTTCATTATTGTGAATATAGACCTTCAGGCTTCCTTCCAGCACATAGTTAAATTCCTGACCCGGGTGGGAATTTGTCTCAGGTTTTTCCCCATGTGGTTTGGGTTCAACTGTAACTACAAAAAATTCAGCCTTTTTATGAATGAATTTTTCAGCCAGGTTCTGGTACTTATACTGCTTCCTCCTCTCAACGTTGACTCCTTTTCCATCCCGTGTAACTGTAAATATATTCATGCGCGGCTCTTCCCCTGTAAGAAGAGTAGCCATGTCTACACGCAGTTTGTGCGCAATTTCAAAAAGCATACTTGCCGGAATATCCTCAGTTCCATCTTCATATTTTTCATAAGTTTCATCGGATATTTGCAAATATTCTGCCATGTCTTTGACCGTGAAATCCGAAAGTTCACGCAGTTCACGTACTCGATCTGCAATTTCTTTTATTTTTTCCTGCATGATACGTATTCTCCAGCTGAATTTTTCAAGAATTAACTAAGATCTACTTAAAAACCTTTGGCTTTGCAGATTTTATACCTGCTTACAGAGATTTATTTCTTCCAGACCCATTGAAAATTATAATTGATATACGTTATCATTCAGTCCCTACAGTTATATTTTTATAAAAAATATGTGGAAGAACTGAATTCTACAGAACCAAGTCTGCAGCTTTAAAAATAAGGTTATTTTACAGGTATTGGAAAGTAAAGTTATTTTACAGGTATTGGAAAGTAAAGTTATAGTACAGATTTCGGAAAGTAAAGTTATATACAGGTTTCGGAAAGTAATGGTTTAAGTCTAATTAATCTTTTAACTTCTGATTTTAACCTTTGTTTTAATTTTTGCTTTATAACTTATGTTTTAACACACACTTTTAGCGTAACTGGAATCAGGCTTAACTGGATCAAGTTTTAAACTTCAGATTATATATAGGAATTTAAATCTAACCCTATAATTCAAACTTAGAGGAAATTTAAATGCGTCTTCGGTTAAGTGAGAAATCGTGACAAATTGCGTCAATGTCTTCAACATTTGCAAAATATTTTAATAAGTTACGAGTTGGACCAGAGTATCGATTTCATGTAAACAGGCCATAATTTAAGGCCGACTTCCAACGCAAAATCGATAGCTTTCAGGCAAGAAAATTTCTTAACCGATGACCAATGAAGTTCATTTTAAAGCTTTTAATTTTAATTTCTATTTTTCAATATTTTATTAAATCAACAATTTTATATGTATCCTTTTAAAAAACAATTCTGTAAATTCCGGAATTGATGTGTGGGTTAAAATGGCAAAAATTCGAACATTCAGACGGGTCTGCTTATTTGCAATTTTTCTGGTTCTGGTTCCTATTTCAGAAACCAATGCAGCAGAAAATATTTATGTTTCCCCAGGAAAATCGATTCAGGAAGCAGTAGATAATGCCTTGCCAGGCGATACTATTTTTGTGATGCCCGGAGAATATAATGAAAGCATTCAAATCAATCAGGATAACCTGACAATAATCTCGGACTCAAAAAATCCTTACAATACGGGCATTACCGGAGCAGATAGAGAGAGCAATGTATTCAAGGTAGTTGCCAGCAATGTGACAATCAGCGGTTTCTCAATAACCGACAGTAAATGTGGAATTTACCTGAATGATGCTCAAAACTGTATTATAAATAACAACATTATATCGGGGAACAAAATCGGGATCTGTCTGTCTAAGTCAGGAAATAACACACTGAGCAATAATATAGTAACTTCAAACGCCGATTGTGGTATCAGGTTGTTTACCTCTTCAGGCAACACGATATACAATAATTTCTTTAATAATACAAATAATGCCAGAGACGATAAACTCAATACCTGGAACCGGACCTCAGGCAACTGCTGGAGTGATTATACAGGTCAGGATGTGGATGCAGATGGTATCGGTGACACTGCATATGCCGTAAATCGCCTCACAAAGAGTATGGACTACAGACCGTTAATGAATTTCATTCCGGAATTTCCCGTGATGCCAAAAGCAATTTTTACTTCCAACGTGACAGTAGGATACGCGCCTCTTACGGTTGAGTTTACAGATGTCTCAGAAAACGCCAGCTTACTGTTGTGGAACCTTGGAAACCGGGGCACCTCAAACTCTTTGAACTTTTTGCATACTTTTGTCAATGAGGGTAATTATACGGTTACCCTGAATGCCACGAACGAGAATGGCAGCGACTCTACCAATGTGACTATAAATGTTTTTAAAGCTCCAGACCCTTCAGTTCCCATACTTCCTGATGCTAAGTTCGGTGCCAATGTGACAATCGGGTACGTTCCACTTACTATCCAGTTTTTTGATTTTTCTGAAAATGCAGACTCGCTGGCCTGGAGCTTTGGAGATGGTAAGAGGTCTTGTTGCTCGGAACCAAAACATACTTTTTGCTGTCCAGGAAACTATACAGTTTCCCTTACGGCAAAGAATGATAATGGCAGTTCTTCAGCCTGTTTTGTTGTTCAGGTCCTGAATCAGACAAACCAGTCTTCCACCGAGAATACTGTTAGTCCAGAAGATATTGTATACATTGTTAATCCGAGAGATACCGGAGATTTAAGTTCAAGCCGCAGAAACGAGAGTAGAAGTACCGGGGAACTTCTGAACCGGAAAAATCTTGAATATGTGGAGAACTTTGTCCTGTCCTTTACTGGAACCCGACCGCTTGCAGAGGTAGAACCATCGGTAGAGCACGAAATCCTCAGATTTGCTGATACTATTAAAGATCTTACGGAGGACTCAGTGTCCAGAAGTGAAATAACAAATATTTCTACGCATGCTATGTTTTTCGGATTCCTTGGAACAGCTCTGGGACTTTCCGCATTTAGAAGAGGAAGAAAATAAGTTAATATTCAAAGTTAATACACAGTTAACATTCAAAGTTAATACACAGTTAACATTCAAAGTTAATACACAGTTAATATTCAAAGTTAATACACAGTTAACATTCAAAGTTAATACACAGTTAATATTCAAAGTTAATACACAGTTAATGTTCACAGTCAATATTCAAAGTTAATATTCAAAGTTAATACTCAAGGAAAGAATGTATCTCAATTGAAAAACAGTCTCTTAAGTGAAGTTTCTTATCTCACTTCCACTTTGTTTAGGGAATCATAATTTCTGGTAGAAGATTCAGTAAATGCTTACTCCTTTGACTGAGGGCAGTTTGAGGATTTTGTCCACAAGTTCTCCAGGCACTTTCTTGTCGGTAATGATTGTAAGTCTTGGATTATCAGTTAAATAGGGGTCATCTGAGACAGCTTGGCGGATGCTTACTTTGCTTCCTGAGATCAGGCCTGCAACCTCCGCAAGGATGCCCACGTCAGCGGCATCTTCCGGGATAATAATGATTACTCCCAGACCAAGAGAAGGAGCTACATCTCTGAGAAAGGGGATGGAATGAACATTTCTGAAGATTCTGCTCAGAAGCTCGTCTGAAATAATGGTCTTTGTAGTTGCGTCGACTACTCGCCGGTCAACGCCTGCTTCTTTTGCAAGCTGGGTATGTGCGATCTCAATACTTCCAGAGGTAACCTTTCCTTCTTTATTTACCTGAAACCCGCGTTCGAAGAGCAATTTAAGCACTTTTGCCTGTGCAGGATATTTTTCAAACTTTTTGAGTAATGTCTGCCACATATAAACTTAAGTTTAAACCGGGTTCCCTGATATATAGTTTCTTATTACGATCCATTGCCAGCAGGGTAAAGGGTCTTCGGGATGAGATTACCGAATATTCCTGGCGTCAATTGCAGCTTGCGTTAATTTGATGTACCAGCAGGGCACGAGTATTTACATGGAAGCTTCCAGCACAGGCAATAAGCCAGAGCCAGAAAAAACAAGTTATCAGCGACTTCTTATTGCCGGTCTCAAGAAAGAAATAGAAATGGCTCGCAAACTTGACCCCGAAAACCTTGCATCTGAAATCCAGAAAATCGGTTTCTCCTGCCAGAACTGTGGAAAATGCTGCCGGCGGGCTTTCGGGGACAACAGGGTAGCGGTGATTCCTTCCGAAATTGAAAGAATCCGGGAATATACAGACCTCTCAAAACTGGAGGTTGCAGGACCGTTTGTGACTGAGGGCCCTATCCAGGATGGGGCAGAGGAATCGGGGGAAGAATATCCAGAAACTTCATTAAGAGCATCGGAGGAAAATGAAGAGTCTTTTTCTCCAGAACTTCTTGAATCTCTTAAGGATTGTATCGATTTTGAGGGAAAGATTCATGCCTTTGGATGGATCCTTAGACGAAAGAGAAACGGAGACTGTATTTTTCTTGAAAAAGATAAGTACAAATGCCGGATCTACCCAGTGCGCCCTATGCTCTGTAGCACTTATCCTTTTTATATAGAAGGACTGAGATTACAGACCTGCGAATGTGAAGGTCTTGGATTCCCGATATCTATAGAAGACAGCCAAAAAATGGCAGAGGGTCTTCTCTTCAGATATATTTCAGAGCTTGAGGACACACTTGACCTGTATGAGAATTTTGTGGACTTCAGGAGAGGGGAAAAAGGCCTCGAGCTTGCAAAAAAAAGCCAGGAAAATGGCACACTTACCTGTATAGTTCACGACAGCAGAGGAAGTAACGAAATTAGTGGTTAAAAGTAAGAATTGGCAAACCTTCAATTTTACCGGTTAAGATGCTTTTATTTTAACTAACTCCGTTTTTACATAAGTCTGGAAGATTTTTTTAATCCTCGACGACCCGCATCATCAATTAAGTTTATTTATTAGAAAGAGCCAGTTATTCCCCATGACCGGGATGTCTGGTAATGAAAATCGTCCGATGACCGTTTCGGAAAAGATATTTTCGAAGGCCTCCGGAAGTCCCGTAAAAGCCGGTGATTTCGTGCTGGCAAATATAGACCTGGCAATGACTCACGACATTACAGGTCCTCTGGCAATTAAAGGCTTTTACGAGATAATGAAGGACAGAGAAGAAAAAAAAGTATGGGATCCTGCAAAAATAGTGATCGTATTCGACCACCAGGTTCCTGCAGATTCTATTAACGCCACAGCAAATCATATTATGCTTCGAGAGTTTGCTGAAGAACAGGGCATTTTAAATTATGATGTATATGAAGGAGTTTGCCATCAGGTTCTTCCCGAAAAAGGGCACGTGCTGCCAGGAAACCTTATCGTTGGCTCGGATTCGCATACGTGTGCTTATGGTGCTCTGGGAGCGTTTTCTACAGGTATAGGGTCTACTGATATGGCTGCCGTTTTTGCCACTGGCAAACTCTGGTTCAAGGTACCTGAAACTTTCCGCTTTGAAGTAGAAGGAACTCTTCCAAGACGCGTTTACTCAAAAGACCTTATTCTCCACCTGATAGGCGATGTTGGGGTAGAAGGTGCCAGGTATATGGCAGCCGAGTTTGGTGGCTCAACAATTCACTCTCTCTCGATCCCCGAACGCATGACTATGTCCAATATGGCAATCGAGATGGGTGGAAAGGCAGGAATCATCGAAGCCGATGAAATAACTGCAAAATACCTCAAAGAGCGGATTATGTATTACGAGTTTGACCCCTATTGGAAATCCGATGAAGATGCAACATATGCGGGAATCAAGCACTACGACATATCTGACCTGGAGCCTCAGGTAGCCTGCCCTCACCATGTGGATAACGTAAAACCCGTAACCGAGGTAGAGGGTACGAAACTTGACCAGATCTTTGTGGGTTCCTGCACGAACGGCAGATTCGAAGATATTAAACTCATGGCTGACATTATGGGCGATGAGCCAGTAGCCAAGGGTGTTCGCCTGCTTGTAGTTCCTGCTTCAAGGACCGAGTACCTGAAACTCTTGAAAGCCGGGTATATAGAAAAGCTCATGAATGCAGGTGCAATCGTAGAATCACCGTGCTGCGGACCATGTATGGGTGGCTCTTTCGGCTTGCTTGGTGCAGGTGAAGTGGGCCTTGCAACCTCGAATCGTAACTTCAAGGGCAGAGAAGGCAGTCCCGAATCTTTTGTATATCTGTCTTCCCCTGCGACTGCAGGAGCATCAGCCCTTACCGGAGAAATCACTGATCCAAGGAAAGTTTAAAATTTCCTGTTTTTACTTTTTTGGATACTTTTTCTCTATTTGAATTTTTAAAAATGTTTGTCCGTGTTAATTAAACAGGTGTTAAAATGCCGGATGCTGACCTATCAATCTTAAACAGGGTATATGAAATCATACTAGACCGAAAACAGAACTATGACGAGCGCTCATACGTCTGCAAGCTTTTGAACCATCGAAAAGGTATGAATAAGATTCTTGAAAAAGTAGGTGAGGAGTCAATTGAAACAATCCTTGCAGTCAGGAACGAAAACCATGAAGAAATCGTTTCTGAAAGTTCAGACCTTATTTTCCATCTTCTGGTAATGCTTGCGGCAAATAATGTTACCCTTGATGAAATCGCAGCCGAGCTCAGTGCCCGACATGAAAGCATGAAAAGGGATTGAAGACCTGGAGGTTTTTACCTCCTGGTTTGAAAACCCGGATAATTCGATATTTTATGAACATCGAGTTTTTTCCAGTTGCTTTTACTAACTTTAACTAACTTTTTTTCATAAAAAGAGTCACAAAAAAATAATTTTTTAATATATTGCCAGTTCATTCAGGACATCGGTTTTTGACAGTGTGCCTTTGGGCACGCCATTAATGGTTACTACGAGCCGGCCTACGTTATACTTATGGAATAATTTTACAACGTCATATAGCTGCATATCCCCATCAACCGTGATAAGTTCTTTTGTCATGATATCTTTAACTTTTACGTTGGGTTTTCCCTGAGCAATAGCATGGGCAATATCGGTGTAGGTAACAATTCCTACGATTTTTCCTTTATCATCTACAGGAGCTCCATGAACATTATTCCGGATAAAAAGCCTCGTTGCTTCCTGGATACTTGCATTGAGATTTACAAGCAAAGGAGGATACTTCATATAATGTTTGACATGCTTTTTAGGGAGTGAAATCATTTCCGTAATATTGAACAAAATTGAATTGTTAGTATCATCCCTTCCTGTGACTTCTCCACGTATTATCAAACGGTTTACAGGTGTAGGGCCTACCTGAAGCTTATCGTCCATTATGAAATCTTTTGTATTTCCGATTACGCGGACGACTCCGCTACAGGCATCAGGACTCCGGACCGTAGTAAAACTAATATCGGCAGCAGTAGCCCCATTAACTAACGCATTGTTTCTGTAAAGGGGAACCACAGACTCATTTTTCAACTGTTGGATTCTTAATGCGTCATATGCTGCTCCTGTGGATTTATAACCTCCTTTTGGCCCGGGCACTCCCTCTACAAGCCCAAGTGCTTTTAATAACTGCATCTGATTGCGGATAGTCCCAGGATTACGCTTGATTACCTCGGCTATTTCTTCTCCCTTGATTGCCCGGTCCTTTTGCCGCTGAAGGTTGATTAATGCAATAATAATGTCTTTTTGAATTGGAGTAAGTTCCATATTACCACCATTAGTTTCATATACCTTTATAAGAATGATGTACAAAATCGATAAATAGATAATGTAAGCTGACGCATATATTTACCATAATTAATGATTATAAATCTTATTACAAATTAAGATTACAAATATAAATACAGTCCGGTTCTGCTTTAAATATTTACCTGGTTTTTCATTTTAGATCAGAGTTTATCACCAGCATATAAGTATAAATTCAAAACCGAGTAATAAATTTTCTCTCAGGGAATAGCCTTCAGGAATCTCTGCGAGACTCTCCCTTGCGAATTTATTTTGTTGAAATTCTTCATTTATAATAACGTTTATATAACTTAGCAGAGTCCCCAGAGGGTTAGAACATAATGATTTTCGAGAAAATTCACACAGTTCCCACTTCCCAGGAATTAATCAATAAAGCCTTTAAGCGGTCAGCGCGAGCTATGTCCGGGAAAACCATAGAAGACAGGGAAAGCCGATTCAGGGCCAATGAGTCCATGTTGCTGACAGCCGCAAACATTCTGACGGATAATCTCGCAAACATAGTCAGGCGATTCCCAAGTTTCGAACAATTACCCAGATTTTATTATGAACTCACAGACATCCTTGTAGGCGTAGAAAAACTCAAGATGTCCCTTGCATCCGTGGACTGGGCCAGTAGGAAGATCCATGAGATTTCAAGAAACTATGTTGGGAGAATTAGAAATTCGGATCTTCCGGAGCCTATCCGGAAAGAAGCATTTGGAAGGCTTGCTTCGATTATCAAGTCAATTAATAAGGATCTTCTCTTTCTGAACGAAGCCCGAAATATCTTGCGGAAACTTCCTGATGTGCAGGATGAGCCCACAATTGTAATTGCTGGCTACCCGAACGTAGGAAAGTCGAGTTTCGTCTCAAAAATTACAGGTGCAAGCCCTGAAGTCGCTCCATATCCATTTACAACAAAAGGCGTAACAATCGGGCATTTCATGCGGGACAGTGTGCGTTATCAGGTTATGGATACTCCAGGACTTCTTGACCGCCCGATGTCCGAGAGAAACGATATAGAAAAGCAGGCAATTACCGCGATTCATTACCTTGACGCGGTTGTGATGTTTATGATTGACCCCAGTGAAAGCTGTGGATACGAAATTGAAGCCCAGAAACACCTGCTTGCAGAAATTCGAGAGAACTTCAAACTTCCCCTGCTTGTAGTCGCAAACAAGGCTGACAGGTCCGAGTTCAAGAAGCTGGACGAAGTGGAATTTAATATTTCCACAGTTACCGGAGAAGGAATTGAAGACGTTATGAACAGGCTCATGCAAATGATCGAAGAAAAAAGCCTTTCAACGTCCTCCGAAGAGCTGGATACCGAACCTGCAATCTGATCCAGCCGAGTCGCCATTCAAGTTCCGCTGCCCGAGTTCCGTCACCCGAGTCCCGTCTCGGGAGGACGGAGACCTTTTCGCTTTCCGAGTCCCGTCTCGGGAGGACGGAGACCTTTTCGCTTCGCTCAAGAGGGCTGAATTATGGACAAGAATAATTGTTTTAGTTTTTTCATGGACTGATTTACCCTAGTTTAATCTCAATATGTTGAGCGCGTTGTTAAAAATATGTAAAATTGGGGAACTTGAAACCCCAAAAAGAGGAATTTCTTCGTCTTTAACGCTTCTCACTTAAGTGAAAAAACTTATATTACAAAGGGAACCTCTTAATTTTGTGATTTGGACTTTTTTAATTTATAATATAAATCTTTTTAGCCATTAAATCAAGACTTTTAATGATCAATTGGATGAGGGCGGCGCTATATTTCCACAAAGTGTAAAAAATGGAGATAATACCAATCCACGCCTTCCTGAGTTTTTAATTAAAAAATTTAAAGATCGAGCTGCTAAACACTTTAGTAAGGTATTTGAGTCACCATAATATCCACGCCAGATATCAGCTTGAAAGTTCTCACTCTGTAAAACATTTTTTAAATTATATATATCCATCAAATGTTCTGCCCAGTTTCCGGTGTAGGGATCACAGGTATTTGAAGGGTATTGAGGATATTTTTGCTTTAAAGTAATGCTTCCACTGGCTGAAAATTCATTTACTGCTTTTTTAATGTCATATTCAATCATTCCTTTGGTAGCAGTGACTAAGTAAGCAACTTGATCCTCGGAAAGGTTCGGATTTAAACTTTTTATTAGTTTTTGTCTAATTTTAGAATATGCTTCAAGAGGATCTCTTTTTTTACTACCAAATATCTGTTCTCGATCTACGAGTTCGCATATATGGTGGTTTTTTACGAGTTTCTTCTTGATAAAAGGATTATATGGATTTGCTCCAGAGGAAAAAAAAACTCTTAAATTATTGTTTGAAATCAAAGATATTTTCCTCAGAAACCCTTCTATATCATAGATGTGTTCTATAACGTCATAGTTGGCTATTGCGTTGCAGTTAATTGAATTCTTCTTTAAAAAGTTGATTACCTCATCAATATCCCCTGGAATATAATAGTCAGCTTGATCTCCAATAGCTTTTCCGATTAATTCTGCATCTCTTGCAGAGACATCGTAAATGTCATTGTAAATAACCGTTCCAATATTGCATTCTTTTGCGAGGAGGGATAACATACCGGAACCTCCTCCATAATCTAAAAAAACAAGTTTGTTTAAGGGTATGTCTGTTTTTGTGATTGACCATACAAGTATATATGCATATTTTTGCAAATTGGAATGCAAGTTTCCTAATAAAGAACCAAAATATTTTTTGTTATAATCTGAGATATCTAAAGTCTCTAAATTAATTCCTTTGAGCTTATAGTGCAAACGACTTGCAGCTTCATTGACCATTTTTACTGATGACTTGTCATCAGGCAAATTGCAGAATTTGAACATATACTCCATAAATTATGACTTCCTCTCTATATTCAAGACAGAATTGCACTTAAATTTTCATAGCCGAAGTTTAACATAAATATAGGTAATATGATTTTATTAATAAATATATGTAATATGATTTTATTAACTATACTACATTTTAAATTTATTATTAAAAAATAGACTACGGCTTTAATTAAATATTCAATAGTTCTTTTCCATCTCAAGTGTCATAATATTTATAATATTTTTCATATTGTCCCGTCAAGGATAACCAAATTCAAACGTATTTCTGTATTTTTCTATTCAATCTCACATAATACATGTATAACAATCTCATATCTCGAAAACCTGTAATTTATTGCTTAAGAAAAAGCTCTTTAAATGACCCTTTTGATCGAAGTGATCTTTTCTTTTGGAGGGCTGTTCAGGATTAAAGTTATTTTTTCAAGTAAACTATTAGATCAAGGACTACAGATCAAGGACTACAGATCAAGGACTATAGATCAAAGAAAACTGTCAGAAACTGGCCCATCGAAGACGAAGAAAGAAATATTCCTTATTCAATTTAGTTTAAGTATATTTTTCCTGTTGGCGGCCTGGTTTAGTTTCCTTCGAGCATATTTGGAAAGTATCGAGGAAAAAATATATTTTTGGCTTTGTAGAAATCCTAAATTTCCGCCAAAATGAGTTAATAATATTTTTGTTTATGTTGTACACTAACATTTTTATTTTTATTTCTTTTACTTGATTGTAATATTTTCTTGCTTTAACTATTTCT